>JBGCDP010000074.1:0-15010 GCA_045105475.1 Anaerolineae bacterium | reverse complement strand
TGGCTGATTCAAGTTGTACCGCTGGGGCAAATCGCGTTGGGCATTGTGCTCCTTTTTATCCTGTCGATTGTTGCCCTGCTCTTCATTTGGGTAGAGAGACGGGTTAAAGCCAATCCAGAAGAAAAAGAGGAATCGGTTTGGCAAGCGTTTATCACAGGTTGGAACTATTTGAAGCAACACCCTATCGCCCGGCCGCTGACGATCATGGAGACGATCGAACATTTGCCTCATGGCATTTGGACAGGGGCGCTCATGTTAGTCTTCGTCATCGACGCATTAGGCGGAGGCACGGCTGAATGGGGATATCAGGTAACCGGGTATTTCACCGGCATGATTGTGGGATCATTTGCAGCACTGGCTATGAGTGACTGGCTCAAACGTTATCCAGGCCGGATTATCGTCTACACCGCTTGCGCCGTCGGTTTCCTAACATTCGCCTTTGCACTTAGTCCCAACATATGGATTGCAACCGGTATCGCGTTTGTCTTTGGCCCTCCGTTTGCCATACGCGATGTTGCCCAAGATGCCCTTTTGCAAGGGACGGTTGATGAAAATCAGCTCGGCCGTGTTTATGCCACGCGTGAGATGTTGCGAAATGTCGTATTCATGTTTGCAGGGCTGTTTTTTGCCTGGTTGTCTGATTTGATGCCGATCCGAACCATCTATATGATTGGAGGTGGGTTGTACCTACTCACAGCGATTTATGCGCTGAGTAGCAAACCTTTGCGCGAAAGCTCTATGCAAAATCTAGAGGAGATGTATGGATAACGATCAGGATGAATACTTAAGTGGGCCAGATTTTTACGACACAGATGAGATTTTCGATGTGTACATGAACCATCGGAGAAACCGGCCGGAAGCACCCAACGATACGCTTGAAAAGCCGGTGATCTTAGAACTGGCAGGCAACATCGCGGGCAAAAGAGTGCTTGATCTAGGCTGTGGCGATGCGAAGTTTGGGTTAGATTTAATTGAAATGGGATGCCAAAGCTATTTCGGCATTGATGGCTCGCAAAACATGATTGAGCTTGCTCAGCAGACTTTAAAAGATTCGGCCGGACATGCCGAGCAATCTGACTTAGAAAATTGGGCATACCCTACTGAACAATTTGATCTCGTTTTTTCACGCCTCGTTTTACACTACATCGAAGACATTAGCTCGCTTTTTGAAATGATTGCAGGGTCTCTCGCCCAAGATGGCCAATTTGTTTTTTCGGTAGAGCACCCGGTTATTACGTCTAGCGAAAAACGCTGGAAAGGTCGAGGAAAGCGGCAAGATTGGCTAGTAGATAATTATTTTCATCCTGGTCGACGAGAAAATAGCTGGCTGGGTGGCCAAGTTGTTAAATACCATCGCACCATTGAACATCATTTTTCTGCTTTACAGAATGCAGGGTTTCAAGTTGAATCTTTACGAGAAGCTGAGCCGCTGCGAGAACGTTTTCTGACTGACGAATCATTCGAAAGGCGCCAACGGATCCCACTCTTCTTGATTATGTCGGCAAAAAAGCTTAGAAAAGATTCGAGTCAATAAGCAAGCTGGCAGTCTACTCCAAAACTGCTTAATGCACTGAGAATGAATTAACGAGCCGCCGCGCAGTCGGTTCATCGATAATCAGGTCTGTTAGCAGTTTTCCATTTAAAGCCCCTCTTAATACCTTTAATATGTCTAAACCAGAAACGGCGCAAATCACCCTTTCAGCATTTTGAAACAGCGTCAGATCAGGGCCACACGCCTGCTGATTCAGTGCAATGTCACTAAAACTGCCATCCGGCCGGATAAAAATGTTGGAAACACAACCAGCTAGATTATCGATTTCATCCGTCGTGATCTTTATCGGAATGGCCTGTAACGCTTCTGGGCTAAATAAAATCACCTCTGATCTATTTTGAAATCCCAGAACCCGTTTAATACTGCTCTCTTTCCATAAAACCGGTTTCGTCTCAGGATGATCGAAAAAGGCTGGAATCGGAAAAAGGTGAGCCATTGAATCATAATTATTTGCAAAACGAGTAATCACATTTCCAGCATGCTGTCGGTCGCTCCCGGGAACATACTCCCCTCCATTTAGCTGAACAATATGGCCGCTTAAAAGTGATTTAGGGCTCAAATAAGCTGAAACTTGATTGATCATTTCGCTCACAGCAACCCCTAAAACAATATCCGGCTCCATGAACTGGTTCAAATAATTTGCGGTGATCCGGGCCACCCGATCTTGCCAAATATCTTCTCCAGCAACCTCTGCCACAGGAACAACTTTGACCGCCTTCAACTGATATTGAAGCTTGATCAGCTCTTCAAGTGGGCTAGAGCGACGGCGAACATCATTGATACGAATCTCGATCAAGCCTTCGTTTCGCGCCCATGCCAATAAACGTGAAATAGTCGAATGAGAAACCTGCAGCTCGGCCGCGATACGCTTCATAGGCAAGTTTTGGTAATAATACATTTGTGCCGCTTTTAAGGCGCTATCAAGCTGATCGGGATCATATTCCATATTATTAAAAGATGGGTAAACAGACATGGCGAGCGATTCTGGCCATGAATTGTTATGGTAAAATTTAGAGTTCCTTGCAACCTTGTGAATAAAATTGCAAGCTACTTGCACTAGCAATGCAAATATGTGCATTAGCGTTGACACATTGTGCAATAGCTCTATTCTAGATAATAGACCAAAGTTTCAAAGAAGCCCAAATCGCACCCAAAATCTATCCCTTTACCACAAGGCTTTGTTAACCTTAGTTTGATGTCATCTATGGAAAGTATTACTCAATCTGGATCAGATGGATTAATTTTAGCCCTTGATGTAGGTACATTAAGCGTTCGAGCAATCGTTTATGATCAAGCTGGGCAGTTGATTAAAGCAGAGTCGATGGGGATTAAGCTCAATCGAATTAACGATCTTGAAATTGAACAAGACCCTCTTGAAATCCTTAACAACTTAGAGCAGGTCATGGCGAATGTGCTTAATGATCCAGCAGTGAAAGGCCGGCCGGTGACAGTTGCAGGGCTATCTTGCCAACGATCGAGTGTGGTTTGCTGGGAGCGAGATACGTGTAAGCCGCTTTCGGCCGTATTAAGCTGGCAAGATCGACGTGCATATCAATATCTAGATCCGCTCAGAAAACATGCACATCGTATCAAAGAGATTAGCGGGCTGATCATGACGCCCCACTACGGAGCCAGTAAGCTCCGGTGGTTACTTAATAACAATCCGAAATTAAGAGAGGCTCAAGAGGCTGGCGAGCTAACTTTCGGCCCTTTAGCCGGATTTATTATTTCAAATCTAGTAGAAGACAATCCACAAACGGTTGACCACGTTAATGCCTCACGTACTCAACTGATGGATTTACATCAGCGCACTTGGTCAGATGAATTACTTTCTCACTATGATTTAAATGCTAACCATTTGCCTCAATGCCGGCCGACTCAGTTTAATTACGGCAAGCTCAAAAAATGGGGCATCGACCTGCGGGCGGTCAATGGCGATCAAAATGCAGCCATACACGGCGCCGGTCAGCTTGAAGAAGGCACGTTTATCGTTAACATTGGTACAGGCGCATTTGTGCTTTTACCCACTGGCAATCAGCCCATCCACCATCCTAGACTGTTAGCTAGCATCGCTAATAGCGACTCTCAATCGGCGACTTATTTGTTGGAAGGCACGGTGAATGGGGCAGGTTCAGCTATTCAATGGGCGGCCGAAGAATGGAATGAACCAGATCTCAGCAATAATCTTGAGCAATGGCTTAAAGAAGTTGAGCATCCACCGATTTTCATTAATACAATTGGCGGGCTAGGCTCCCCGATGTGGGAAGAAGGGCCAAAGCCATATTTTTCAGAAGAATGTACAATGGCAGAGAAATCGGTTGCGATTGTTGAAAGTATTATTTTCTTGATTTACATTAACCTCGACGCTATCACTAGCACCGGGCAGGACGTAAAACGTATTCGGATTAGCGGCGGATTATCTTCAGTTGATGGGCTATGCCAACTATTGGCAGACATATCTCAACGACTTGTGATTCGTTCTGAAATCCGACAGTCAACCTCACGCGGCATCGCTTGGTTAGCCAGTAAACCAACTGCCGACTGGAGTGACTTAGAAGATGATTACTTTTTACCAAAGCAAAATCGATCGCTACAAGCTCGATATCGGGCATTTTGCCAGGCAATTAACTAGAAACGAGTTGTTAAACAAGCTTTAACAACCTGTTGACGTTAAATTAAGCGGTAAATAACGAAACCAAGATAACGTTCTGCCTTGTGTAATATAAAAGGAACGAGACTAAAAGAGGAAAACAAAATGCAAAATTCTTCTCCCCAAAGAGGAAAAGGTCTGCAAAAAGCCATGGCCGCGTTGGAAGGATATTTATATCTACTACCAACGTTGATTATTTTAGGCATATTTGTCTTTTACCCGATTATCAGCTCATTCAACATGAGTCTCACCCGGGTTGCTCCATTTGGTAATCAAACACGCTATGTTGGTCTTGAAAATTACCAGCGTCTGTTTACCGAAATTCTTGAGGGTGGCGACTACTGGAATAGCTTGAAAGTTTCTTTCTTGTTTACTTTAGGCACTGTTCCAACCGGCATAGCTCTGGCAGTAGGATTAGCGATTGCACTTTCTTATCCACTAAAAAGATTGTCGTGGTTTCATCGCCTGTTGATTTTTATTCCAATTGTCATTTCAAGCGCAGTAACAGGTGTACTATTCCGATTTTTATATAACCCGGCGGTTGGTTACCTGAACTATTGGCTCACGTTTGTCGGCATCGAGGAAGGCCCAAACTGGCTGGCGTCAAAGGATTGGGCCCTAATCTCTGTGACCATTGCTGTGGTCTGGCGACAGTTAGGCTTTAATGTCATTATCGCCCTTGCTGGCGTGCAGAACATTGACGGAACTTACTATGAGGCAGCCAAGGTTGATGGGGCAAACCTGTGGCACCGTATTCGCCACATTACCCTACCTCTTTTGACTCCGACGCTCTTTTTCCTACTGATTATCAACGTTATCAACTCGCTCCAAACCTTTGGCGAAATCAATATTTTGACGGACGGGGGGCCAGGGCAAGCAACTACCAACATGGTGTACGCCATCTTTGTAGATGGCTTTATAGGCACGCCATTGCGTGGTTTTGCATCGGCCCAAGCATACTTACTGGCTCTGATAATTTTGGTGGTATCGATTATTCAATTTAGAGGTTTAGGCCGGAGGGTGAATTACTAATGAGCTCAATTATTGATGATGAAACTGTTGTAACCGTACCATCTGAAAAGATGAGCCGGAACGATTGGATTTTGCAGATTTTTCTAATTACAGTTGGACTGCTTATCGCCATGCCGATTATCATCGCGATTTTCACCAGCCTAAAATCAGTAACTGATATTAATGCAAATCCATATAATATTTTCCCTCGTGAATGGACACTCGATAATTACCGCACAGCATGGAACGCAACGCCATTCGGCCGATATTTAATCAATAGTGCCATTCAGTCCGGCATCATTGTGATTTGCCAAGTTCTATTTAGCATTATGGCCGCCTTCGCCTTTTCATTTTTGAAATTCCCCGGCCGCGATGTGATGTTCTATGTGATCTTGGGCAGTCTAATGGTTCCATTTCAGCTCACGTTTATCCCGAACTTCATCTTCGTCAGCGAGTTGCCAAGAAACTGCATGGAGCTGTTTAGTGAATCGGCCGAATTTTGCGCGAGCTTAGGGGCGAACAGCTATTTTGGGCTGACTGTCCCATTTTTAGCCAGTGCATTTGGGGTCTTTTTACTCAGGCAATTTTTCATGGCTTTACCCAAAGAGCTGTATGACTCCGCCCAAATCGATGGGGCTAGCAACTTCCGCTTCTTATGGCAGATTGTTGTCCCGCTAAGCGGTGGTGCAATCAGTGCACTCGGCATCTTCGCCTTCTTAGGCGCTTGGAGCCAGTACCTGTGGCCCCTCATTATTACCAATGAGCAAAGCATGCGTACGGTTCAAATCGGTATCCGCTTTTTCTTGTTTGATCAAGAACGTGGGGCCGATTGGGGATCGCTCATGGCTGGCGCTGTTATTGTGATGTTGCCTACGTTGGTAATTTTCTTGGTTGCACAACGACAATTAGTCAAAGGCATTGCGATGACCGGATTGAAAGGGTAAATAACCGATTTTTTTAATTGTTTAGCAAAAGGCGTAAAGCCCGCTGCTAATTATTTTCAACGCAGAAACTTTTCTGCATAACTTAGTCCCCACGAAGTGGGACATCCCGTTTAGGGACATCCTTAGGAGGATCGAATGAAGAAACATATGCTCAAATGGATCGCACTAACTGCGGCCCTCATGCTGTTACTTGCTGCCTGTGGTGGCGGTGACGCACCTGCTCCGGCTGAAGAACCGGCGGTAGAAGAAGTGGAAGAAGAGGTAATGGAGGAAGAAGAAGCTCCAGCCGAAGAAGAAATGGAAGAAGAGGAAATGGCAGAAGAAGAGATGGGCGAAGTCGTTACCATCGAATTCTGGCACGCCATGGGCGGTGAACTTGGTGAAGTGGTTGATGAGCTTGTTGCTCGTTTTAACGACAGCCAAAGTGACATCGTTGTCAATTCGACGTTCCAAGGGTCATATGATGACACCTACAACGCGCTTTTGGCCGCTTTCGAAACCGGCACAGAGCCAAACCTTGTTCAGAACTTTGACTTGGCTTCACAGACAATGATCGACACCGGCCGCCTTATCCCAGCTTACCAGCTGATGGAAGCGGACGGATTTGATTCTAGTGTCTTCTTACCAGCTGTTTCTGATTACTATTCAGATGACAACGGGATGGTTGCCTTAGCATTCAACAGCTCAACACCAATCGCATATTACAACACGGCGATGTTTGAAGCTGCTGGCGTTGAGCCACCGGCCGAAGGCGAAAGCTGGACATTCAGCGAATTTACTGCTGCGTGTGATGCGATTCAAGCCAGTGGTGTAGAAAGCTGTATCGCTTTAGGTCAAGTCGGCTGGTTCTTCGAGCAGATTTTGGCTAATAGTGGTGGTATGTACTACGACAACAACAACGGCCGTACCGGCCGCGCGACCACAGCCTCCTTCAATGAAGGTGTTGCCGTTGAAGTCTTTGATTTCTTGAGCGGATTGGTTGCTGACGGATATTCTCCAAACTTGGGTAGTACTTGGTCAGATACCGACGCAGTCTTCTTCGCAGAAGAGGCAGCGATCATCTTTGACTCAACCTCAGGTGTACGTGGATTCCAAGACGGTGCAGGCTTCGACGTTGGCACAATGTTTATGCCATACGCTGACAGCGCAGACGGCCGTAACGGTGTCATCATCGGTGGTGCTGCTTTGTGGCTAATCGACGATGAAGAAGCGGCTCAAGATGCAGCAGCTTGGGAATTCATGAAGTTTATGGCAGGCGAAGATCAGCAGGTTACCTGGCACACAGGCACCGGCTACTTCCCAGTTCGTACCGACATCTCTGGCAATAGCAATCTACAAACGTTCTGGACCGAAAATCCAAACTTTGTGACTGCCATCGACCAGCTAGAAAAAACCAACACAACCATGGCTGATGGTTCTCCAAACTACGCAGTTTTGGGTGGTCGGGCTGGACCAGCTCCAGCAATCCGTCGCTTCATTGTGGAAGCGTACAGTGCCGTACTTGATGATGGTTTAACCGCACAAGAAGCACTCGACATCGCAGCAGAAAAAGCTGACCAAGAGTTAGCTGACTACAACGCTTTCTTTGGTGTTGAAGCTCCAACCGAAGCTGAAGCAGCTAGCGAAGAAGACGTAGCAGCTGTTGTGGCTGAAATGGCTGAAGGCGCAACGGAACTTCAATTCTGGCATGCAATGGGTGGCGAGTTAGGTGAAGTGGTTGAAGAACTCGTTAATCGCTTCAATTCAAGCCAAAGCGAAATTTTTGTCACATCGACCTTCCAAGGGTCATATGATGACACATACAACGCACTCCTTGCCGCTTTCGAAACTGGTACTGAGCCAAACATCATCCAGAACTTTGACTTAGCGTCTCAGACGATGATTGACACAGGCCGTTTGGTTCCTGCCCATGAATTAATGGCAGCCGACGGATTTGACTCTAGCGTATTCTTGCCTGCTGTCGCAGATTATTATTCTGACGACGAAGGTATGGTTGCGTTGGCATTCAACAGCTCAACTCCGATTGCGTTCTACAACACTGCAATGTTTGAAGCTGCTGGCGTTGAGCCACCAGCTGAAGGCGAGAGCTGGACATTCAGCGAATTTAAAGTAGCTTGTGACGCGATTCAAGCGAGTGGCGTAGAGAACTGTATCGCTTTAGGTCAAGTCGGCTGGTTCTTCGAGCAGATTTTAGCTAACAGTGGTGGCATGTACTACGACAACAACAACGGCCGTACAGGACGCGCTCAAGAAGTGATGTTCAACCAAGGCGTTGCTGTTGAGGTCTTTGACTTCTTGAGTGGATTGGTTGCTGAAGGTTACTCACCTAACTTAGGCAGCACATGGTCAGACACTGATGCAGTCTTCTTCGCAGAAGAAGCAGCGATCATCTTTGACTCAACCTCAGGTGCTCGTGGCTTCCAAGACGGTGCTGGCTTTGACGTTGGCACAATGTTCATGCCTTACGCTGACAGTGCAGACGGCCGGAACGGCGTCATCATTGGTGGTGCGGCTCTTTGGCTACTTGATTCAGGCGATGGCGACTTGAACGACGCATCTTGGCAGTTCATGAAGTACATGGCTCAGGAAAATCAGCAGGTAACCTGGCACACAGGCACCGGCTACTTCCCAGTTCGTACTGACATCTCTGGCAACAGCGATCTACAAGCATTTTGGACCGAAAATCCAAACTTTGTAACCGCGATCGACCAGTTAGAAACAACCAACACCGTACTAGCTGATGGTTCTCCAAACTACGCTGTATTGGGCGGCCGGGCTGGACCAGCTCCTGCTATCCGTCGCTTCATCGTTGAAGCATACAGTGCGGTTCTTGATGATGGTTTGAGTGCTCAAGAAGCGCTTGACATCGCGGCTGAAAAAGCCAACCAAGAATTGGCTGACTACAACGCTTTCTTTGAGTAGAAAGTAGTTGGTTGATTAGTTGACTTCCTGACCTGGCAGATTTTTGAAATCTGCCAGGTCTTTTGTTTCTAATTGATGACGCTAAAATCAATTTAAACTAATTTTTAAACAATTCATCTATAAAGCTCCCCTTATGTTAAGAAAATCTCTCATCCTATCGGTCTTAAGCTTGCTACTGACAGTCTCTTGCAGTGTCTTTTCTCCTTCAGCCACCGTTCCTGAAGCCTCAAATTCGGCCGGATTCAGCTACCGGGGGATGGCAGGCTTGCCTGAAGGGTTTGATGCACAAGGGCATCGAGGTGCGCGCGGATTACTGCCAGAAAACACGTTACCAGCTTTTGAAGCTGCCTTAGATTTAGGCGTAACAACATTAGAGCTAGACCTACATTACACCCAAGACGGAGAGCTAGTTATTTGGCATGATCCAGTCATTGGCAAAGACAAATGCCGTTTGCCGGAAGAAGCCAATGCTGGCGAAGAAGTACCTGACCCTAAAAATCCATTACGGAAAATTCTGGTTAGCCAAAACGATTTAGCTACCTTGGAAAACTACCAGTGCGACCTCAACCCAGACTCAAATAGCTTCCCAAAGCAAGAAGTACTCGATATGCCATTGGCAGGGTCTGATTATGGAATTGTGACACTGAGTGAGCTATTTGATTTTGTAGAAGCGTATGCGGCATCGGCCGAAAAGAGTGATTTGCAAAAGGCGAACGCAGCCACTGTCGAATTTAATATCGAAACCAAACGCAAAGTTGATCATCCCGAATATATCGATGACGGCTTTACTGGCGGGGAGGCTGGCCCCTTTGAATTAGCCATTCTTGAGGTAATCGCTGAATATAATTTAGAAGATCGTGCAGTTGTCCAAAGCTTTGACCATCGATCTTTGCAGGTCATTCGAGCCATCAATCCAGATATTCGCCTAGCCGCATTGACTACAGGTGGCGAGGCAAAAGTTAAGGTGTACAACGGCTACAAATTTGATATTTGGTCGCCACGCGCCAGAGATTTAACTCCCGAATTGCTCGCTGAAGCGCAAGGGTTAGGGTTAAAAGTGATTCCATGGACGGTCAATGACATCGTCGAAATGGAACGCTTGATTGAGATGGGCGTTGATGGGCTGATTAGTGATCGGCCGGACTTACTGTTACAAAATTAAGCCTTTGCAGGCAGATAAAAAGCTAGGTTATGGTTGGAAAATTTACGATTCGGCAAATCTTTTATCTTTTAGTAGGCACAATCTTGCTTGCAGGTTGCAATCAAGAACCCGCTATTGGTCCAATTTTTGAGGGACATTCTGAAACGCGTGAAGCCATGGCACCAACGGCCGAAATCATCATTGACGGCCTCATCAACCCGGTTGGAATTGAGCCATTACCAGATGGGAGTTTGCTGATTGCCGAAGAAGGAACTGGAGAAAGAGATGACAGTGCCGGAGTAACTTTGATGTTGCCCGACAACACATCTGGCCGACTGATATCGGGCTTACCCAGCGGCCGCGATGCAGGTGATTTGTCTGGCGTTCCGTTTGTGAAATGGCGTGATGGAAAGTTGTACCTCAGTCACTTCAACTTAGGGGCACTATACACCTTCCCACTTGACCCAACGGCTGGTTTAGAGCTAGCAGCTGAGCCGTTTACGGCCGAAGATTTAACAAAAGAGATGGTGCCACTCAACGCTGTTCAGCTGCGGAATCCATTTGATTTAGCCTTTAACGAAAATGGGATCCCAATCGTAACCGATGCCACAGACAATGGCGTGGCGATGATGACTCCAAATGGACAAACTCGCTTTTTTCATCGTTTTGATATGCTAGTCAATCCTAGCGATGGAAAAACGCGCATTGACCCAGTCCCAACAGGCATTGAACGGATCGATGACGAATACTTTATTACTTTAACCAGTGGGTGTCCGTATCCAGAAAGTGGCGGCCTGCTAGTCGCCATCGACACCGAACGAAACCAACGCACAGTGCTAGATGGGTTGAGTATGCCGATTGATATTGCTCAAGCACCAGATGGAACGCTGTGGCTCCTAGAATTTGCACGTTTCGCTGAGGGTGGCAACTGTTTCAAAGGGCAAGATTATTTGCCAAACAGCGGCAGATTAAGCCGTTTAAGCTCAGATGGGCAGCCTGAGTTGATTCTGCAAGATTTGAACTATCCTGGCTCAATTGATTTTGATCTCCATGGTGACCTGCTGGTCAGTGAAATTTTTAACGGCCGTGTACTAAAAGTAACCAATCCGAACCGCTTAGAGCCAGCAACTTCTATTGCTGGCATGCTCGGCGAAACGGTTGCAACTGTACCCACACCGATAGCAAAAGAGGCAGCTTATCCGCTCCAGTTTGTAAATGTCGCTCAAGAAGTCGGCTTAGATTTCAAGCATGGGGCGTTTGTCACCGGCGAAATTTCGGCCGATCCAGTCGCGATGATGGGAGGCGGAGTTTGCTGGCTCGATTATGACAATGATGGCTGGCTGGATCTTTATGTGGTCAACAGCCATGCATTGGCAGAAAAAGATTATTGGCTCAAAGATGGGCGCTTGCCGCAAAATCAGCTGTATCACAATGCGGAAGGGCGCTTTATCAAAGCAACGCTGCATTCGCAGACTGGCTTAGCTATGCGTGGCAATGGCTGTGTAGCGGCTGATTTAAATCGGGACGGTTGGACGGATATTTATGTGACGGCCGATGGGCCAAACAAGTTGCTCTGGAACATGGGAGATGGCACATTCCAAGAAGGGGCTGAGACGGCCGGTGTAGCGGGCCCGATGGAAGCAGATCTGGCCGAATGGAATTCGGCCGCCAGCATTGGGGATTTAAACCATGATGGCTGGCCTGATCTATTTGTGGCGGCGTACATCAATCTAGAAAATAAAGTTGAAAAGCCGGTTGGCGCATTTCCGCAAGATTTTTATGGGTTGGCAGACCATTTCTACTTGAATAACGGAGATGGCACATTTCGTGAAATCACGGCCGAATTAGGGCTGGTGCGTGAGGAACGAGGATTGGGTTCTGTCATGAGCGACCTAGATAATGACGGTGATTTAGACCTTTACATCGCCAACGATGGTCATCCCAATCGGCTGTACATCACTGAGCTAGATGATTCTGAGATCGGCTTCAAACTAATTGATGCAAGCCGAACGTCAGGGACAAACGATCCTAGTAGTGGGATGGGGATCGCCACAGGTGATTATGACAATGACGGCCATTTTGATTTGCTAGTGACGAACTGGGACACGGAGCTCAACGCGCTTTTTCGAAACCAGATTGCCGAATCGGGAGAGCTAGATTTCCGCTACAGCACCTATAAAATCGGTATTGCCGGATTAGGCAATAACATCACCGGTTGGGGAACCGCATGGATTGATTTTGACCATGATGGTGACGAAGATTTATTGGTGGTTAATGGGCATGTTCCTATTACTGACCTAACGGCTGATGCTCAACTCGTCAGGCTCTATGGCAATCGCTTAGCGGAGGGGAAGCCAAACCAATTTCGAGAGTGGACCTCGCTGGTAGGCTTGGGTGAAGATGGCTTAGGGCCGCAGATGGCGAGAGGAAGCGCTACGGCCGATTTTGATAATGATGGAGATATTGACGTCGCGATCAACACTATTGGTGGAAATCTGATTTTGCTCGAAAACAAGATTGAAACAAACAACTGGTTTAGCGTCTCGATTCCAGATGCCCTACCGGGGTGCACAGCAACTCTAACCTTACCCGATGGCTCAACCCTTGTCCGTGAGATTCGAGCTGGTTCAAGCTATTTGGCTTCAGAAGACCCTCGCCTTCACTTTGGCACCGGAATCTTTGAAGATGGCCTGTCACTAACATTATCACTCGCTGACGGCCGGCAGTTTGAATTTTCAGATCTTAAAGCAAACCAATATTTCGAGCCGGACCTTTGATTAACACAGCTGTTTCATAATTTTGGCATCAAAGCTACAGAACCTACAGGTCGTTTTTAGCGTTCTACCAACTATCGCACTCAAAAGAAATCTGACGTAAAATTTGTCTATACAAATTTTCGCTTTCGAGGAATTCAAACCTATGAGTGTCACCCAAAACAAATCTCAAAAACTCGTTATTGTCGGCAGCGGTATGGTCGGCTGTGCGGCCGCCTATCACTTCGCAAAAGAAGGCTGGACCGATATCACCCTGCTCGATAAAGGTCAGCTTTTTGAAAACGATGGCTCAACCAGCCATGCACCGGGCGGTATTGTCGCCCTCGCCATGAACAAGTTCATGACCGATTGCGCAGTTTACTCGAGCGACTTGTATAAATCGCTTGATGATTTTAGCCCTAACCGCAAAACATATAACGCTATCGGCGGCAGTGACATCGCCACATCTGAAGCTCGCTGGCAAGATATGAAACGGATGGCCGGTGCAGCCAAATCTTTTGGGGTTGAAGCCCATCTTCTCAGTCCGCAAGAGTATGTGGATCAATATCAGCCGTTTTTGGACCCAAGCCAGTTTGTAGGCGGCCTATTTCTGCCGAAAGGGGCGATTGTGGCCGGATCACACGTTTCTGGCGCGTTGGTGCGTGATGCACAAAATATGGCAAAAGGGAGCTTCACAACCTATCACAACACCCCGATGACTGACATTGAAATCGTCAACGGCCGAGTGTCGGCCGTGCTGACTGCCAATCCGGAACAGCCGCGCATCGAGTGCGAACAAGTGCTCATGTGTACCAACATTTGGGCACCAGCCCTATCAGAAAAGCTCGGCTTCAAACTACCGCTCAACGCCTTTGAACATCAATATGTCATCACAGAACCGCTAGAATCATTGGCCGAATACGACCCATCGAACAAAGATCATGAGATTTTGTGGCCCAGCTTCCGTGAAGTCGATAGCGCCCTTTACGTGCGGCAACATCACAACAAATGGGGCGTTGGCAGCTACTGGCATGCGCCGCATATGGTGAAGCCTCGTGCCCTAGGCACCAAACCTGGCGACACCGCCATGAACCCATTTACCCCTGAAGATCTGATTCCAGCTTGGAAAATGGTTCAAAAAATTATGCCAAAGCTGGGTCTAAAAGATTTAGATCAACAGCCGTTAATCAAGGCGTTCAACGGAATGTTCGCCTTTTCAGTTGATGGGATGCCGATCATCGGTGAGTCGCCAATCAAAGGGGTTTGGGCCGCTACCGCTAGTTGGATCACCCATTCGGCCGGGGTCGCGAAATCGGCCGTTGAGCTGATGACCTATGGGGACAGTGAATGGGATCTACGTCAGGCAAGCATCAACCGCTTTCTACCATTCCAAACGACTGAGAAGTACACCAACGTTGTTACCATCAAAAACTATCGTGAGATCTACGACATCGTGCATCCGCGCCAAGCGCCGAGCGAACCGCGCAATGTACGCCTCACCCCGTTCCACGAGCGACTCAAGTCACAGTCGGCCGACTGGACCGTATTTGCTGGGTTAGAACTACCGAATTGGGTCAACGAAAATAGCCGCCTGCTTGAAAAATACGAAGATCAGATTCCTGAACGCAGTGGTTGGGCGGCCGAACATTGGTCCCCCATTCAAGGTGCAGAGCATCTAGAAACACGTAACAACGTGTCACAGTGGGACTTGACCGGTCTGAGCATCATCGAAGTTGCTGGCCCCAAAGCGGTTGAGTTTGCCAACTATTTGTGCTCAAACGAAATGGACAAACCTGTCGGCAGCGTGATCTATACTTGCTGGCTGACCGAAAAAGGTGGGGTCAAGCGTGACCTGGAGGTGGCACGGATAGCATCTGACAAATATTGGATGTTTGTGGGTGAAGGAACCCGTCCGCAGGACCTGCACTGGGTCAAACAACATGCACCTAAAGATGGAAGTGTCTACATCAATGACATTTCTGACAGCTATGCTGGGATCGGGGTCTTCGGCCCAAATGCACGAAAGGTAATGGAACA
>JBGCDP010000073.1:0-17267 GCA_045105475.1 Anaerolineae bacterium | reverse complement strand
CGAAAAAAGGGAATAAAACGTGGTCAACGGTTGGAGCATCGCCAAACATTACTCAGGCTAGCTGGCGTGCATTAGCCGATAGCCTTGAGTATGCGATTTTGCATGCGGGGAAATAGATAGCGGGTTACGGGAAGCGACATTGATATGCATGGTTTGGTTTTGGGAGCTTACTCATGCATGGAATGGGCTAGGAAAAATTTCTGGTTGATATACGGCGTTCCACCACAAAATCAACCAAGCCAGCACAATGCCGCCCATCCAATTTGTGCAGTCTATGCGGCTTTGCAAATTTCGATTGTCATCACTATTTGCAAAGCCGCAACAAGATTAAGCTTTTAACGCCATTTCAAGCGTCTGTAAAATGGTGCCAACCATCATCTCAACTTTCCAAGCAGATTGGGGGAGTGGATTGGTGTTTTCGGCCGAAACTCTGGCCGCCTGCGACAACGTCTCTTACGTTAGAGGCTGCCCAATCAACGCCGCTTCCACATTGCTTAGCCGCAACGGAATCTGTGACACGCCGCCGACACCCACGCCAGCATCTGTAATCACCCCATCTGTCAGTACCAGACGAGCAGAGCATTCCACAATCGGCCATTCAGCCTCAAAACGACTGATCGAACGGAAGTAAGCCGTTTTCTCGCCGGCTACGGCCGGAGGCAAAATCACATGTGTCAAAATTTCGTTCTCGTTCAGCAAATGGTCACGATCATGGGCTGACCCATCACCGTACAACTCAGCAATCGTCATTTCCCGCTCCGTTGTCTGCACGGTAGCATCATAGGCCCGCAACGCAGTCGCCAGTGTGGATGAATGGGAGTGAGCGCACCCCCCTTTGTCGAAAATTACGCCGTTGGGATGATGACCATGACGGCCGCCACACACCTCATCTCCCTTTTTCGTGCAGGGTAGATCAGGGTGGCGAAAATACGAACAGCGCGTCTTTTGCAAAAGGTTGCCGCCGAAGCTGGCCGCCCAGCGAATTTGGGGCGTTGCCAAGCCATTTGCGGCTTGAGCCAACACCCCATAATCGGATTGAATGACAGGGTGTTGCCCCACATCATCAATGGTGACGTTTGCGCCAATAGCCAGCGCCCCGTCCCCATTTTTAACAATGCTCCCAAAGTCGATTTTATGGATGTCGATAATTGCACCGGCTGAAACACCCATGCGATAGCGGTCGTGTAAATCAGTACCGCCCGCGCGAATTTCGCCCGAGGCACCTTGAATGTCTGCTGGATTAGTCAATAAAGTCAACATGATTATGCGACCTCCTTTAAGCCTTGCACCACGTCGTGTGGTGTGATGGGTGTTTGCGTCGGCCGCCAGCCGGTCGCATGATAAACAGCATTGCCAACTGAACCAGCAATACTGATTGTGGCCAATTCGGCCAAACCGATCCCAGCCCCACGCACTTCGTCATATCCTTCTTCATCGAAGTGAACATGGATATTAGGCGTATCGCCGATGCCGGGAATACGATAATCGTTTAAGTTAGCTGAAAGGACATGCCCCGTTTTTTGGTCAATTACTTTTTGTTCATACAGTGCATACCCTAATCCTTGAATCGCTCCGCCGTACATTTGGCTTGTGGCGAGTTCCGGGACACGAATTTTGCCAACAGCAACAGACGTCCAGACATTGATCGGCCTAACTTTACCTAACAGCGTATCGACCTCCACCTCTGTTACGACCGCACTATGGCTAAACCGTCGGCCGTTAGAAGGATTGGTTTCTTTACTCATCGTCGCGAAGCGTAATCCCATAAACATCGGCTCCGCGCCACGCTTATCTGTGTACTCAAATGGAGCCGCTACGGCCAATACTTCGTCCCATGGGGTAAAGCCATCATGATGCTGAATGCCTCCTTGAACGGCACGCGGATTGCTCAATCCAAGCTTCACCTTTGATTCTTTTACAAGATGCTCCATCACTTTTTCACAGGCGGTAACGGTGGTTGGGTAAACAGAAACGTTTGTTTGACTCCCCGTTGACATACAGCCAATCGGTAATTCTGAGTCACCAACTTCAATGGATGCCTGATGACGGCTGATCCCCAATGCATCTTCAAACGCTTTGGCGAGCGCGGTACGTGTTCCGTTGCCCACGTCTTGTGATCCGCAGCTAACCTTAAATCCATTTGGTGACGAGCTGACTCGAACCTTGGTATGTGGATGATAGAGGAACATCCATTGCCCCATCGCTAGACCGATACCACGCTTGAAACGCTCTTTTTCAGCACCTGCTTCGGCCTTACGTTCTTGCCACTGCGGAATCGATTCGACCCAATCAAGAAGGCGATTTTTGATTTCGTGTTTAGGCCACCATTTACGGCGCAAATCTACAGGGTTTATCCCATTTCTGGCAGCAGATTCATCGATGGCTGACTCGACCATCCAGCGTTTCGCCGGACCATCGGGAGCACGAAATGGCAGTGTCGGTGGGATGTTATTGACGATGATGTTGTCTGAAAAATCTTTCTTCAACCCACTGGGTGACATCATCCAATATACTGCTGCCGGAGCAGCGCCGGCAGCAACTCCTGCATCTCCGAAGCTGTGAAAATGCATTGCATTCGGAGAGCCGTCCCCTTTGACTGACAAAGCGACGTCTGCTTGTGAGCCGGTCCGTGTCCCTGCATACGCAAGCTCTTCCAAACGGCTGTTGACAATACGCACAGGTGCTTTTGCCGCAAGTGCCAGTGTCACTGCCGCAATAATTTCAAGATAAAGTCCCCCCTTTGCCCCAAATGCACCGCCGATATACTTGCCTTCAACCGTAATCTTTTCAGCATCTATTCCGAAATGATGGGCAAGCTCGTTACGCACGGCATGGACGCTTTGTGAAGAGGCGACAACGTGCAATGATGATCCGTCCCAGTTGGCAATGGCCGCATGTGGCTCTAGCGCCGTATGTACTTGCTGATGGCAGACGTAATTTTGTTCTGCAAGTGTTTCAGGTGCTTCTTTGCGCACCTTGTCAAGGGCGCGAACTGCTCGGCCGCGCAAGGGTGAGATGACAATGTCGGCCGGGACATGACCCACATTATTTTTCCATCTATATGGAAAGTCTATTTCTTCGGCCGCTGATGGAATGTCGCCACGTTCATCAGCCTCCCAAACGGTGGGGGCATTTGGTTTTGCCGCAGCTTCCGTGCCCACAAACGCGGGGAGAACTTCATAGTTGACGCGAATCAACTGTAATGCATGCAGGGCTGTTTGCTCATCAACCGCAGCAACGGCCGCAACCGGCTGACCTACCCAGCGTACCTTTTTCTTGTCATTCAGCAGATCTACAACCGTAACCACACCTTCCAGTCCTTCTGCTGCGCTTGCATCAATTGACTTCACGATTGCGCGCGGGTACTTTGAGCGCAAAATTTTCCCTTCTAATTGACCATCAAACACCATATCAACCGTATATTTGGCTGTACCTGTTACTTTTTCAGGTGCATCAATCCGATGGATGGGGGCGTTGGGCGCGTCATCATATTCCCCAGCACATGCTTTTTGGATCGCGGCGTAAATGCCGACATAGGCGGCGCAGCGGCAAAGATGGCCACCCATCGCCAGGGCAACTTCATGTTTGGATGGCTCGGTTTTGCCGTGTTCTGCCCGCCAACGACTATAAAAAGCGATCCCTTCATTGACAAAGCCTGGCGTGCAGAAACCGCACTGTAATCCTTCATTTGCCATAAAGGCACGTTGAACAGGATGCAAATTATCGAGCCCGTGTTCTTCGATGGTACGAATATCGGCACCATCCATCTGGGTGGCGGGCATGAGGCAACTGCACTTGGGGACATCGTCGACGCGCACTGTACATGCACCGCAGATTCCACCGCCACAGGCCATTTTTGTGCCTGTCAGCCCCGCTCGGTCTCGTAATACATCAATCGCCGTTTCATCATGGCGTGGTTCAAACTCAAATGGTTGACCATTGATCATTGTTTTCATTGAATAATCTCCTATTTAACAAACTCAAATCAGGCAGACTTTGGCGACCATCTTAAGGATGCCTTCTGCGCAGGGAGTGGTTTTTTGTGTTTTAGGGCTTTAAAGGGGGGCAAGTCCCGAACTAATTCGCGTGTGGGGCTTTTCCGTTTTCTGTGATGTAGCTAATACTTCTTTTAGGTATCCCTCAGTGCTTTTCTGTCACACTTCTCAGTTACAATTTCCACTCGAAACCAGTTTCCTTTTCTGACAACTCCCATAGCTTTGCCATGACCGCCTTGTCATGGGAATAGGGTTCAAGCGTGCGTTTGCCAATCGGCCCGCCCATTTCCATGCGGCCGGTGGGGCTATAAAAGGCGCGCTGTTCAAGGCCTTCCTGAGTGGCGCACATGACTTGCGGATAGGCACCCTTTTCGGCCGATTGAACCAAGGGGGTCTTCATCATAAGTCGATACATAATCTTCGTTACCATGCTACCGCTGGTTTCGATTAACGATGTCGCAGACGCACCCGGATGGCAGACATAAGCTTCGACATTTCGGTTTGCCGCTTTGACCCTGTCTTGCAACTCATAGGCAAACATCATCTGAGCCAGTTTACTTTGACTGTAGACACTATTAGCGTTGTAATTCTTGTCCCAGTTGATGTCGTCAAACTGAATCGTCCTCAGTCCCATCTTATAACCAAGGCTTGCAACAACTACGATGCGGCCGTGGGACTCATCGATACGATCGAAGAGCATCCCACACAGGACGAAATGGCCGTAATGGTTGGTGCCAAGCTGGCTTTCAAAACCATCAGCGGTGAACTTCTGTGTGGCCACCTGTGCGATGGCTGCGTTGCAAATCAGTGCATCGATCTGAGGAACCGTCTTCAACAACTCTGTCGCCGCTTCCCGCACGCTTGCAAGTTGGGCCAAGTCCATGCGAACAAAGCTCACATCGACATCCGCACCTAATTCCTGTTTCAACTTCGCGATCGCGTTGCTGGATTTCTCAGGGTTGCGGTTTAGCATCACCACTTTTGCACCCTTAGACAGAAATATCCGTGCTGCTTCAAATCCTGTACCGCTGTTTGCACCGGTAATAAGGTATGTCTTCCCTTTTAGGAAGCCGAGTTGCTCCGGTGTCCAGCCATTTGATCCAAATTGATTTTTTGTAGTCATTCTTCAAACTCCTTGTTTTGTGTGCTTAGTTGAAGTCTGGTTGTGCGTAACGCCAGATTGGGTATTTTTACGACAACTGTTTTGCCTGTATGAATTAACTATAATTCTCGATCCAGAGTGTTTCTAGGCGAAATCATCTTGAAAACATGCCTAATCGTATCATTTAGGTTGAATTGTGCGTTTTGCAGTGCTACATTATTTGCATGAGTAAACAACAAATAAAACAACTCATTGAAAATAGAGTCACCGAAGACGGCATGGTGGAAACTGGGGTGAAAGGGGTGCAGCTATTTAGAGTGACAGAACCGATTCCTTGTGCCCCTGCAGTGTACGAACCTACTGTGGTGGCTATCGTAAGCGGGGCCAAGGAGGCGATATTTGATGGGAAGAGATATGGTTATGACAGCAGTCAGTATCTGTGTTGCACCATGTCAATGCCGGTGGAGACTGGCACACCTTCTGCTTCGCCAGAAGACCCTCTCTTGGGCGTGTTTATCTCATTGGGTACGAGAGTAATGACAGAACTGGCCATTGAGATGGAAAGCGCCGCTGGTGCCATCCGAAAGCCTAAGAATGGTCCGCTCCCGCAGGGATTTGCACTCGCCAGTTGGGATAATGCATTCACAGATTCACTGTTGCGGCTCCTGCAATTGGGGGATAGCCCGGCGGATACGGCCGTACTTGGGGATAGTCGGCTCCGGGAGTTGTACTACGCTATTTTGAAAGGGGATGCAGGGAATTCCGCAAGGCGCGCATTTGGAGTGGGCAATGAAATCGCCCGAGCCATTGAGCATTTGTCTTCTCGCTTAAATGAAGCAGTCACCATCGATGAAATGGCCGCACAAGTGGGGATGAGCCGGGCCGTTTTCCATCGAAAATTCAAGCAGGCGACCACGATGTCTCCCATCCAATTTGTGAAGTCTATGCGGCTGAACAACGCCGCCATGAAGATTGCCGGGGGTATGAATGTAAACGAAGCGGCTATGGAAGTGGGTTATGTGAGTTCCTCTCAATTCAGCCGAGAGTTCAAGCGCATGTATGGGCAGTCTCCCAGACAGTGGAGCCATTCCAAGCAAATACTCGCTGGAATAGCATAATAGGCGACCTTATACTTTAATCAACTTCAACGATCTTTGCTTCTTTACCCTACATTACTTGACATAATCGGAAAGTCCTTGACACCTAAATCAAACTAATTTATGATCTTGGCAAGCTAGTTAGCCAATTCGCTAAATAGCTAAATGGCTAATCGTTTGATCGGCCAAACTAAAAACAGGAAAGGTATGATCACCAAAGTGTATAGCGCTCTATCAGACCCCACTCGTCGGAAAATCATGCAGCTATTGCGTGAGAAAGACATGACGGCCGGGGAGCTGTCCGATCATTTTGAATTTACAAAGCCAACACTCTCTCGGCACTTTTCAGTGCTTAAAGAGGCTGATTTGATACAGGGGACGAAAAAAGGAAACCAGATTATCTATCGGCTGAATGTGACAGTGCTCGAAGAAGCTTTGTTGGGCATGATGGAGACTTTTAAATTAGGCGATAAGAACGTGTCAAACGCACCTTTACGCGTTGACACCGGTAAGGCCAATCCTGAAAAATAAGCGTTTTGCAAAATGGCTTGAGATTGGCTGTGAGGCATTTTTAGATTGGACGGTTAATTATTTTCTAAAAATGCCTAAGGATTAAACAGATGAACGATCAAAAATATACAAAGATGTGGATTGCCAGTGGGATTTCGATTGCGATTATGTTCGGCGTTTCATTGTGGGCTTGGTTCCAAATCCCGGCGGGGGCTGTCGTTCCAATCCATTTCGATATTAGCGGCAAGCCAGATGGGTTTGGAAATCCGTTTCCGGCAGTTTTCCTACTTCCCATCGTGCTCACAGGGGTTGTTGGCCTCATTGGCCTCATCCCTCGCATTGAGCCACGGAAAGAGAACTTTCAAATGTCCAGCCGAGCATACCGGGTGACTTGGGGTGCATTATTGGTATTCTTTTCAATTTTGCACGTTGTTATCATCCTGTCGATTTTAGAGATTGGCCAAGCCAGCCTGTTGGGTAATTTAATTCCACTAGGCTTGGGTGGATTGTTTGTTGTATTGGGCAACGTGATGGGGAAAGTGCGAAGCAACTTTATGTTTGGTATTCGAACCCCATGGACACTCTCAAGTGAACTATCTTGGAACAAAACTCATCGGCTAGGCGGCCGGATCATGATGTCAGTCGGGCTTTTGACGATCTTGACGGGCTTGTTGATTTCGATGGAATGGGCCGTCTATCTGCTCAGTGGCGGCATGGTTTTAATGCTTGTCGTTGTCATGGTCTACTCATGGGTTGTCTATAGAAGTGACCCAGAGATTATGCAGGCTTAAAGAATCGCTAAATATTTTTTGCCCTCGCCGATTACTTAATCGGTGAGGGCTTTTTTATTTGGAATACCCAATCAACGGTAGATAAAAATGATTATCCAAAAGTGTTGGGTCTTCTTTGCCTTTTAGCTCGGCGGTAATATTTAAATTTCCATTGACCAGTAATTGACAAATGGTGTCAGTATCACATGGGGAAGACCAGCCGATAAATTGAGAGTCGGGAGCTAAAAACAGTTCAAGTTGCAATATCGTTCCGATGAGTACATCGGCCGAACAGACAGAGTCACAGCTTTCATAACCTGGCAACCCGGTGACAAATCCACCACCTGTTCCAATTACCGATACGGTCACTTGGTATGTTGATGCTGCTGGGCTAGTCGGGACCGGTGTGACTGATTGGGTTGGCACGGCTGTCGGCGTCTCAGAAGGTGCTAGAGTCGCTGTTTCAGCCGCGACAGGTGTGCTGGTCACGTTAGGGAGAGCTGTAGGTGTTTCCGAAGTTAGCGGTGTTGCTGTTTCTGCGGGGATTGGGGTATTTGTTGCACCAGGCACGGCCGTAGGCGTTTCAGATGGCAGTGGCGTTGCTGTTTCAGTGGGGATTGGAGTGTTTGTTGCGCTAGGTACGGCCGTAGGTGTTTCAGATGGCAGTGGAGTGGCTGTTTCGGTAGGGATTGGGGTGTTCGTTGCGCTAGGCACGGTCGTAGGCGTTTCAGTTGGTGCAATAAACTCGCTGAACGTTGCGGTCACATTGACCGATTGCATCAGGTTAACCACACAACTACCTGTACCTAAACAATCCCCAGTCCAGCCGGTAAATGTGGCGGTGCTAACGGGTGATGCGGTTAGCGTAACGTTGCTGTTGGGCAAATAGTAATGTGTGCAGGTCATGCCACAATTGATGAAACTATCGGCCGATGTCACGCTACCCATCTGACCATTGATTAGGTTGACTGTCAGTTGGTGCTCGACAAATTCAAATGCACCGATATCGGGTGAGCCACCCATCGGCCGGGGATTACCCGCGTAGTCATCAGTTAGCGTTGAAGGCATGGTGTCAGTGTGCTGTTGGGCTGCACCAATTAAAGGCGAAGCTGGTTGGAGCCTGAAATCGTGTGCCTCACGATCAACAAATTGTGGGTCAACGTTGAAGAAGCTTTGGGATAGATTGAAAGTTGAACCCGTGATATTAATCGTATTGCTAAAGGCATTATTCCCTTCTAGTGAACCACTGTTGAAATTGTTTTGAGTTTCAATTCCAATGGCAAACCCATCAACAATTGAATTCGTCATATAAACAACCGCTCCAGATGGTTCTGTTGAGGTTAGCCAGATCGCAGACCATGGAGAATCTAGATCAGAAACGATTGTAGAATGGTCTAAATTGATAATTTTGTCTGCTGCAACACCGAAGACCATTCCTCCTTGTTTCTCTGTTCCCGATTCAAATTCAGGTCCATCTAAGTTGTTATTGATGAATATGCTATTTGTAACTGATATGGACCCATTTGACTGAAAAACTTCGCTTGAAGCGATTGCTCCACCGTGACGAAACGCACTGTTTTCTTTAAAAAGGGAGTTTTGAATGATGAGTGGTTGGTCTGAGTTGCTGGTATCAATTGCACCACCGGCAAAGGCTTGATTGTTTAGAAAGCTGGAGTGGCTGATGATTAATGATTTAGTTTGGTTCTCATTGTAATACCAGCCCCCTCCACCATAGATTCCACTGTTTTCCGAAATAGTACTTTGAGTTACTTCTCCGAAACTAAAATAGAATCCACCACCTAATCCTTGATCGCTATTGGAGTAAGTTGAATTATGACTTATTTGAGTATTAGTGATATAAGCTTCTTCGGCCGCAAGCCCACCCCCAATCGCAGAAACATTACCAGAGATTGTTGAACCTGAAACGTGAAGAATTGCTCCATAGGCACCACCACCAAAGGTGAAATAAGCATTCCCTGTTGAATTACTAAGGATCGTGGAATTTGTTATAAAAACAGACCCACCATAAACACCACCACCTTCCGACGTATAATTACCGGCCGAATTTTTGCTAATTTCTGAATCAATGATGTGAACGGAGCTTAAAACGGCTAAACCTCCACCATCGCATTTTTGAGTATCTTCGTTCACGATGCAACCGTTGCCACTAATTAAACTGTCAGTTATCCACGCATCGCCTCTAACGTAAACCCCTCCCCCTTGAGCACTTCCCAACATCCAAGTGTCATCAATTGGTTGTGGCGTTGGTGGGTATGGTTGTCCTTCTGAGCTACCTACTAGTATCATTGAATTGGTTAATATTTCAGTGCGGCTCATATATAGGTCTCCACCGATACGCAGCCCTCCTGAACCTGTGTTTAAGGCAACTAGACTTTGGTCGATGTAAACATCCCCTGATGCAGCAATACCGTGATTGTTACTGATAAACGAGCTATGTGAAATAGTGAGATTCCCACTTCCTGTAATCATACTGCTGGGGTGTAGAGTAATACCCCTCGTGCTAGTTATGAGAACTCCATAGGCACTATTTTCAAAGTGACTGTGGCTAACAACTGCATCTCCAATAATGACAACTCCACTAAAAAATGGGTAGCCATTGCTTAGAACTTGTGTGTTTAGAATATTTGCCTGTCCAATGGCCAAAATGGCGGAACCCGTGAACCCGTCGTTTTCCTCAACGACACTGTTACTTAGATCAAGAGAATTAGCCGAGAAGATTCCTCCTGAACCCACATCAAATTCAGAACTAGGATTGTCATTGTTATATGCTGCACCCTTGTTGTTGTGGATGTGTAGGTTATCAAGCTGAGGAGTGCCGATGAGATAAAGTCCTGCTCCGCCGTCAACGTCTCCACCTGTAATGGCCAATCCAGAAATAACGACACTACTGTCAACGTTGACACCCACCGAAATCACCCGCGAATTGGCCGGTGCCTGAATAATCGTCGTGTCACTGTTGACCCCGGTCAGGCTTACGTTTTTATTTAGCACAAGGCTCTCTGTATAAACCCCGGCCGAGATTAAGATCGTATCCCCGGCCGTGGCTGAATCAATCGCCGCTTGAATAGATTGCCCTGGTGAGACGTTGATGGTTGCGGCCGTAGCTGCCCGTGTACTAAATAATATGGATGCAATCCCTACAAGCCCAAACAAGATGCTAGAAAAAATGATAAAAAGTCTATTTTGAGTTGATTTAGTCGTGTTAGTCATGTTTTTTGAAGAGCTAGCTGTGTGGGCCGCTAATAGGTGAGGATATGGGGCATTTGCAGTATATTTCTATGTATCCCTTAAGCTATTCCTTACTAAAGAATAGCTCCCGTTCCTTAAGGGTATAATTGCGTTTAAAATGTTTCAAAAAATCATCTCTCGCATAGTCATTGTCATATTCGGACTGTTTTTAGGATTGGTTCTCGTTGAAGGACTGATGCGCCTTTTCCGGCCGGTGTTACCTCCTGTCATTCAGTTAATGATGCGGGATGTCAAGAAACATCCCTTCACTGACCAGACCATCCTGCCAGCTCCTGCATGGCGGCCGGTTGACGTCTTTCAAATGGCGGTTGTGCCTGGGCTAGATGACGAGCTGCAATACCCCAATGCAAACGTGAGCTTTAATGTCACAAGCAAAAACTGGCTTAACCCTGATTCAAATGTCGGTTTTCGGGTAGATTCGGCCGACTGGGAGCCTCGCTGGCCAGTTGACATCGTCACAGTTGGGGATTCATTTACCTTTTGCTTTACTGAGTATGAAGACTGTTGGGTGCGCAGACTTGAAACTGAGCATGGACTTAGCGTTGTTAATTTAGGGCAGGGGGCAACTGGCGGTGTGAGCCATGCCAATGTGCTCTTTACCTTTGGCTTGCCCTACAAACCAAAAGTGGTTTTATGGCAGTGGTACGGCAATGACAATAACGAAGACTATGGCTTAATTTATCAGTGGGGCGAAACAGATCAAACAGATCGATCGGCTCTTGAGTCAAAGGGATGGCTGGCTAAAAATTCGATTGTGTTTGCGCTCATCGACATCCTGACCAATACAAGCGATTTCGGGAGTGAAAGCTATATCTCGCAGGCTGACCCATATGCAATCGAAGTTGCAGGCGAGTCTATGTTTTATGGTAGGTCCTATTCTTGGGAAACGGCCGACCTTTCACTTGAAAAGAATCAGCTGGGGCAGCAGGAAGGATTTGGCGCGCTACTTGCAGCTCGGGATCGGTTAGCTGATGAAGATATTGAGTTGATCATCTTCCCTGTTCCCTATAAGGAGGAGGTTTATCGTACTTTGATCGAGGCTTCGGCCGAATTTGATATCGAAAAGATAGATCAGATGGAAGCCAACAGAGCTGCATTGCTCCAATTTTGCACTGAGAACGGCTTAAACTGTTTTGATCCTACGGCTGATTTTGTTGCGCATGCATTAAACGGTGAAAAGCTGTATTTTAACCAAGATACACATTTTAATGAGCGGGGAAACGGGTTGCTTCTTGATTTGGTCAAGCAACAGCTTGATGGGTTAGAATAATAGCTGTCAGCTTTTTAAACCGTCTTTTTCAGGTTTAATTCGCCTGTTTTCGGCAAAATAATCCCTAGGCTTACTATGTTTTCACCCAATGGCTCTAAATATTAACTTTGTCTCATTGCACCTTGCTAATGGCTGGATTAGACTGTTATTGCCTTTTATGTAAAGCAACTTTCTATCCGGTTAGACCCATCCAGCTAAGCCTCACTCCAGCCCATACTCTTCCGAAGATAGCCATCTACCCCAAATAAAAATACGTTATGAAAAAGATTATCTTTATCACACTATTAGCTGCCTCATTGTTTGGCCTTATTTCAGTATTGTCTGCACAAGAAGATGAGAATGGCACCGTCCAAGGTTCAATATTTCAAGATACCAATGGTGACGGCTTATGCCAAGATCAAACCCCTTTGGGTGGTGTTTCAGTTTCCCTACAGCTTGATGGAACAAACACACAGTCTGTTTCTGATCAGAATGGCAACTATTTCGTCAATTTGCCTGCGCAAGGGCGTTGGAGCGTCAATGTTTTCAGTGTCAACCGCCTGTGGGGTGTTGTTTCATCTCATCCCCTTCAAATAGATGTTTCTGCTAGCAGCGGCTTGTCTAAAATAGGTGTTAATTTTTGTATGCAGCGGGTCACTAATAATGGAAACGTTCTGACGAATGATGGGATAACTGTCTCTTTGCCTGCGGTTATCAATGAAATTGCACAAAATAAGATTTCAACTGCACAGTCTTTGTCAGAACAATCAACCGAGTTACTAACAAATCCGCCAGAGTCAATCCAGCCTGATCCAGAGCAATTGGAAGACATTCAAAGCACGCCGTTAACGGAGGAGGCTGTCCCTGTTGCTGAATGGCTAGGCTACGTCAATAACTTTCGCCGGATGGCAGGTGTCTCTGATGTGACTGAGTCGAGCGAATTGACGGTTGGTGCTTTGTCTCATGCTCGATATATGGTGGTTCATGATCGGCCGATTGCGCATGCTGAGAGCCCTGAATACGCCCTTTATAGTGAAGCTGGCCATATCGCTGCTGCAAATGGTCTTATTTTTGCTACTTCCCAATTGCAGGCTGATCATACGTGGGCTGCTAATTTTTGGGCATCTGCACCCTTTCATCTGATCCCATTAATCGACCCAAATCTCCAGTCAGTTGGATATGGTAATTTTAATCAAGATGTTGGGACCTTTAAAATGGCTGGTGTAATCGATGTTGGCTCTGGGCTTGAACCATCTAGCGGCACGATTGAATACCCGATTATGTTTCCGGCCGATGGCGAGGAAACTTGGGTGTTGCGCCATAGTTTGTTTGAATGGCCAAATCCTATTCCTAGCTGCCCTGGATATTCTCGGCCGTCTGGACCTCCGATTGTTTTACTGCTTGGAAATGGAGACATAACACCACGAGTTAATCGTTTTGCGGTTAAAGAGGATGGAAAACCGCTAGATGTTTGCATGTTTAATGAAACAAATTTCGCTAGCCCTAACGCAAGCGAACAGTCTGTCGGCCGGACAATTCTTGGGTTACGTGATGCGATTGTCTTGATGCCACGTAATCCATTAGTCGTTAATTCAGAGTATGCGGTTGAAATTGAAACAAATGGTGAGCTACATTCATGGAGTTTCACGACCAGAAAAGGGCCATAGATGGTGGTTGCTAAGATAAAATTAACTTGCCTTTTAATTTAGAATTTAGGCTATTTGTTCACTCAACTATTTTGCCCATCGATTTGTTGTAACGTAAATAGGTAAAGTCGATTTATATCTGAATTGGCACCAATCACTTTGGGTAAATTGGACCTTGTTGTTAGACCAATTTGCAATACTATTGCGCTCATCGTCAGTATTAAGCCAAATGTTTGTCAAACAACAGTTATGCTCTTTACATTACAACATCAGAATATTTGGTTTCGACCACAATTTAGCTCGAAAATCAAGCTAGATTTGTGCGTCCCACCTACTCCCATTCCCTAAAGAAAAACCCACCTAAGATAAGTGTTACTCATCTGGGTGGGTTTTCTTTTTTTTTGGAGTACAACTACTGGTGTGAATAACCTCTTGTGTAAAGGTTATAATCTTTCCCAGCGAATGATAAAAATCATAATGAATCATTTGTTGAGTCAAGTTATGTCGCATTTTTTGTAGGTAACTGATCTGCTAAAAAAGTGCATTACCTATTCAATAATTAAATAAGGAGAAGAACTATGAAGAAAGTTTCGATAGCCATATTTATGGCTTTCCTGCTGCTGTTGACCGCTTGTGGTGGTAACACAGATGTTTCTGAGGTGATTGAGGATGTCGCCAAAGAAGTCGGCGAAGTTGCCGAACAGGTTGGCGAAAACGCAGATGAAATTGCAGACGCAGTTGAAGATGCGGCTGACGCTGCGGTAGAAACGGCTGAAGAAGTGATGATGTCAGATTTAGAAGAACTGACCGTTGCTTATTTTCTTGAGTGGCCTACACCAAACCAATTCGCTCAGATTGAAAAGTTATATGACGATGCTTTAGGTATTCCGGTTAACTGGGTTAGCTTTGATACCGGTGTGGCTATGTCGGCCGCAATGGCATCTGGCGACGTTCATATCGCATACTCACAGGGTCTTGTCCCATTTGCAAATGCGGTTTCGGCTGGTGTTGATCTGCAAACTGTTGGTATCGCTGTCAGCTATGCTGAGAACGACAACTGTGTTGCGCGGACCGACCTTGGTATTACCCGTGACAACGTATCTGACCTACACGGTATGCAAGTTGCAGTTCCAATCGGAACTGTTGCCCACTACAAAATGCTCAAAGAGATGGAATACCTTGGGGTAGATGTTTCTCAACTTGAGCTTGTTGACTTAGCTCCTGCTGATGGCGCTGCTGCGTTACAACGTGGCGATGTTGCTATGGCTTGTGGCTGGGGTGGTGGCTTGGCTCGTATGAAAGAAAACGGCAACATCATCATGACCGGTGCCGAGATGGAAGATGAAATCGGTCTAAAAGTATTTGACGTTGTTTCTGTAACAAGTGACTTTGCTAAAGATCATGGTAGCGTGATCACCGCTTTCTTGCAGGTGACTGAAGATGCTAACGGGATGTTTGCAAGCGATCCCGCTCCAATGATGGAAACGATTGCAGAAGCGGCCGGTATGGACATGGCCGCGACTGAGTCTAACTTGGCAACATTTAGCTTCCCAACTGCTGAAGAACAACTTTCAGACGCATGGCTGGGCGGCACCGTTCAGAACTTTGTGAAAGAAGTTGCTGACTTCTTTGTTGAGCAGGGTGAACTTGAATCATCGCTTGATAGTTATGATGCATTCATCAACACAAGTTTCTTAGAGAATGTAGATTCTGCAGCATCGATGATGATGGATGACGGCATGATGGAATCAATGGAACGGCCGGATGAAATTACCGTTGCTTACTTCCTTGAATGGCCAACCCCAAATCAGTTTGCACAAATCGAAGAGCTTTATGATGATGCTTTAGGCATGAAAGTAAATTGGGTCAGCTTTGACACTGGCGTTGCAATGTCAGCTGCTATGGCATCTGGCGATGTACAAATCGCTTACTCGCAAGGTCTTGTACCGTTTGCAAATGCGGTTTCGGCCGGTGTTGATCTTCAGATGTTCGGTATCGCTGTAAGCTATGCTGAAAATGACAATTGTGTGGCGGCTACTGACCTAGGTCTAAACCGTGACAACGTTACTGATTTACACGGCATGCAAGTGGCGGTTCCAATCGGTACAGTTGCACACTACAAAATGTTGAAACAGCTTCAATATTTGGGTGTCGACACTGATCTGCTCGAACTTGTTGACCTGGCTCCGGCCGATGGCGCTGCTGCATTACAACGTGGCGATGTTGCCATGGCTTGTGGTTGGGGCGGCGGTTTAGCTCGTATGAAAGAAAACGGCAACATCATCATGACTGGTGCCGAAATGGAAGATGAAATCGGCTTGAAAGTGTTCGATGTTGTTTCATCTCCTAGCGATTTCGTTGCAAATCACTCTGATGTCCTCGTTGACTTCATGCAAGTTACCGAAGATGCAAACGCACAGTTTGCTCGTGATCCGGGCTCAATGATGGATACCATTGCTGAAGCGGCCGGCATGGAATTAGGACCAACAGAAGCCAACTTAGCAACATTCAGTTTCCCAGTTGCAAGTGAACAGCTTTCAGCCTCATGGTTGGGTGGCGGCGTTCAGGACTTCGTTAAAGACGTAGCCGATTTCTTTGTTGAACAAGGTGAACTTGAGTCAGCATTTGATGACTACGGTCCATTCATTACGACATCTATTCTTGAGCAAGTTAATTCTGCTGAAGCGATGGCGATGATGGATGATGGTGAAATGATGGCTGATGAAGCTTGTGAAGTAGATCTCTCAGGCGAAACCATCGTTCTCTATCAGCAAGCAGGCCGTGAAGGTCCATTAGCCGGTCTTTTGGGACAAGGCTTTGCTTACGCGACCGAAGATGCAACCGGCTGGATCAATGAAAGCGGTGGTATCTGTGGTGCAGAGCTAGAAGTTGTTTTCACAGAAACCAACTATGACACTGAGAAAGAAGTGGCAGCGTTTGAAGCCTCTGTGGCAGCAGACCCCCGCCCATTCTTGGTATTCACATATGCCTCAGGTGCGACAGTTGCTTTGAAAGACCGCGTAGTTGAAGAACAAATCGTTAACTTCGCAGCCGGTTTGAATGGCCCCGCTACCTATGATCCAGTTGATGGGTACACCATTGGTATGGCTCCTATCTATTCTGACCAGTTCGCTGGATATGCAGAATACCTAGTAGACAATTGGGACGCTCTCAAACCAGAAGGTGCAGGTGATGCTCCTGTGATCGGTGTCGTTGGTTGGGCAAACTCATTTGGTGCAGGTGCAACCACACCTGAATCAATTGCTTATGTCGAGTCATTGGGTGTAACCGTTCTACCTTTGGAAGAGATTGCGCTGTCTCCAGATGCGGATGCGTCTGGCCCGGTTCAGAATCTGTTGCTAGGTGGCGCCAATGTCATCTGGAACCAAAGCTTAAGCTTTACTGTTGCCCAGGTGATCGGAACCATCCGTGCCTTAGGCCAATGGGACAATGTGGTTGTGTCTGGTGTGAACTGGTCGATGCACAATGATGTTCCTGCTTATTTAGGTGACAACCAAGCACTCATGGACGGCTATTGTGGCCCACATCCATATGCAACATGGAACCAAACAGATGTTCCTGGTGTTGCGCTTGCAACTGAATTGTTCGATGCGGCTGGTCGCCCAGA
>JBGCDP010000072.1:0-8849 GCA_045105475.1 Anaerolineae bacterium | reverse complement strand
TCTGGAATACCGATGCCATTGTCACTGATAATAACTGAAAAATCATGTTCGTCATTACTTAAAACTATGTCGATTTTTGATCCTTTTGGTGAATATTTTATGGCGTTGGTGACCAGGTTTGTGATGATTTGCCTCAGCAGGCTTTCATCTGAATAAACCATCTCCATCGTTAGTTGATCTTCAACTTCGATGTCATGACTATTTTGAGAGGCTGCACGGATATCTTCTATTAGCTCATCACAGAAAGCTTTTAAGTTTAACCAACTTGGATGGTAATCTAATTTGTCAGCTTCTGCTTTGCCAAAAACTAACACATCATCAAGCAATTGTGTCATGTTGCGTGTCGCTTGTTGAATCTTTGCGAGCCGTGCGATTCTTTTAGATGAGGAAATGGTGTCTTCGGCCATTTCTAAGAAGCTGGAAGTTGACATGATTGTGGTTAACGGGGTCCGGAATTCGTGGGAAGCCATTGTCACAAAACGAGATTTAAGCTCGCCAAGCTCTCGTTCTTGATCCAGTGCTTTTCGTAAGACAATTTCCGCTTGCTTGCGATTTGTGATGTCTACACCTACTGCTTGAATTTCTAGAATCTCTTTGTCTTTGCCGAAAATCGGTAAAACGGTCCACTGTTGCCAAATCGATTCATCACTGTTGTCACTATCAGTTCTATTTTCGAATGTGGAGGGCATCTTGCTTGTCACAATTGTTTTGATGCTTTCTGAAAATTGATGATTGATTTGTGCAGGGAGCTTAATAGATAAGCTTTGATTAATCATTTCATTTGAGTAATAGCCAAACGATTTTGCAAAAGCTTCGTTGACAAAGGTTAATGTTCCGGCCGTGTTAAATCGACAAATTAATTCAGTTTGTGACTCGATGACAGCCCGATATCGGGCTTCACTTAATGCTAAGGCGCTTAACGTTTCTCTGTGCCGAATCGCATACTGAATCGACCTTTTTAATGTGTCTGCACTGAATTGCCCTTTAATTAGATAATCAGCCGCACCAATTTCAAGCGCTCTAAGATCATGATCTTGGTCTCCAGACCCGGTTAATAAGATAAGTGGCTTTTTACATCCACCGGTAATGCCTTCTGCAATGATGTCTAACCCATTGTATCGGCCTAAATATAAGTCGATTAGATAAACATCAAATGATTCATCTAAAATAAGATTTAACCCTTCTGATGGGCTTGTCGTCCATACGATCTCAAATCTTTTAGAAGATTCATCTTCTAGCAGAAGCTCTTTTGTGATGATGTAGTCGTCTTCATCGTCTTCTATTAAAAGAATGCGAATTTGCTTGTTTACTGGCATAAAATCTAAAAGCTATTTGTCTATTGGGGGTAAGGACACAATTGAAAACCAATAGCGGCCTAAACCACGCATTACATCGACCAGCCCTTCAAAAGTGACCGGCTTGGTGATAAAAGAATTAACCCCTAAATCATACGTTTTGACAATATCAACTTCGGCCGTTGATGTGGTTAGAACAACGATAGGAATGTGACGTAATTTTGGATCAGATTTAATTTCCTGTAATGCTTCACGCCCATCCTTTTTCGGCATATTTAAATCTAGAAGAATCAGACCAGGTAGCGGCTGATTTATTAAATCTTTGAACTTCCCTCTGCGATTTAAATATTCAATCAGCTCTTCTCCATCGGTAACAAAATGGAGCTCATTATCAAGACGAGCTTCTTCGAGAGCATCTTGGGCCAGCATGCGATCTTCTGGATCATCATCGGCCATTAAAATAATTATTGATTTATTCATGTGTTCTCCTTGAATTTATATGTTTATTAATTATTGACATACCGGGTCATTCTGAGTGTGAACCTTATTGATTAAGGAATTGCTTTTATGGGATTTTGGTATTAGATGGCGACGTTTTCTTGATGAACTGGAAGCTGAATTCTGAAAGTTGATCCTTTATCGATTTCACTGTTCACAATTATGTTACCAGAATGCCGATCGATTATTTTCTTGCAGATGGCTAAACCAACACCAGTACCTGCATATTCACTTCGGCCGTGTAGCCGTTGGAAAATGCCAAATATTTTAGAGACATATTTTTCGTCAAAACCGATACCGTTATCTGAAATTTCGATTTCATAGAGGTCTGCCCCGTTCTTAGCCGGTGTAACAATGCCGGTTATAGTAATTTCCGGCCGCCTGTCTGGAACCGTGAACTTAAGGGCGTTGCCCACAATATTTTGAAAAAGTTGGCGGATTTGGACCCCGTCTGCATCAATTTTTGCCAGTGGTACGAGGTTAATCAGAGCATCTTTTTGTTCGATGCTAATTTCCAAGTCTGACAAGACGCCTAGCATAACCTCTTGTAAATCAGTGGGTTCAAATGGCTTGGCCTTTGTTGTGACTCTTGAATAGTTGAGAAGTTCATTGATCAAGATCTGCATGCGACTGGCTGCATTTTGCATACGGCTCAAATAATCGATCCCTTTTTCATCTAAGACGCCTACATATTTTGACTCTAAACGGCTGCCGAACGCTTGGATTTTGCGTAGTGGCTCTTGTAGGTCATGGGAAGCTACATAAGCAAAATCGATTAGCTCTTTGTTACTGCGTTCAAGCTCATGTGCGTAGCTAACCAGTGTGCTTCTGGACTGTTGCCTTTCAAGGGTCACACTAATCCATTGTGCTAGCAGATTAACAAAATCTGACTCACTTTCAGAAAATTCATTCCTTTTATGGGGGGTTAGGAAACTTAACGTTCCGTAAAGCTTTCCATTTACTTTAATAGTTGTCCCAATGTAACCTTTGAGTGGGGTATCACCAAACCACGTAGGTGCTTGGTTTGAGTCACTTTCGATATCTACTGCTGCATAGATAGAATCATTTGAAATAGTTTTTTGGCATATGGTCATCTCTAATGGGCATGATGCCCCTTTAGCCAGTGGCATCTCATCAGAATAGGCCTCTATGATATTAAATCGGTCGTTTTCAATATGGCTTAGAACACCGATAGGCATTTTTAGAGATTTAGCACCCTGCTCTATGGCAGACGCAAGTTCAGATGAATTTTCAAGATTTGTATTTGTAGCAATATCAAGGAGTGACCGGAACCGGTTTTGCTGCGAGTAAAGCTCAATATTCGCTAATGCCATATCGTCGGCATACTCTGTCAAGCGGGTTTCATTCATCTTCTTTTCAGTAATATCTCTTAGATGAGCGGTGAAAACGGGGTTCTCTCCATGTTCTAAGGCGGTGATTGCAATTTCGGCCGGAAATTTGGTTCCGTCTGCATGCAATGCCAAAAGCTCAATTCGTCGGCCGATTACTTTTCCACTGCCTGTTTTAAGGAAAGCATTGAACCCTTTTGAATGATCTTGGCGCAATTGTTCAGGGATGATTAAGTCCGCCATTTCTAACCCTATTACGTCAGCCTTTTTGTGGCCAAAAATCGCTTCAGCTGCCGGATTAAATTCAATGATCTTCCCAAGATGATCGATCGAGATAATACCGTCTAATGCGGTTGTTAATATGCCACTTTTCAAGGCTTCACTTTCTTTTATTCTCGTTTCACTCCGCTTTTGTTCTGTGATATCTGTTTCGATTGCAATAAAATTGATGAGCTCGTGATCGTCATCATAAACCGGCTGAGCCTCGACTTTGACCCAATATTCATTACCCGCCTTGTTGTAGTTGATCAGCTCGCACTCAAAATCTAACCCGTTGTTCACCCTTTCTCGCATGTAGGCAATTGTGTCTGGGTCTGTTTTAGGACCTTGTAAGATATGGCCGGGTGATATGCCGGCAACCTCAGCCAGGGTATAGTCGGTAATTTGGGTAAAGGCTTCATTAATCCATTCGATTCTGCCAAAACGGTCACAGACGACAACCATATTTTTAGTTCGGCTAGCGACATGTGAAAGTTTGACTAATTCAAGTAGGTTGTCCTGTAATTGGAACGCCATCGAATTAAAGTTGATTTGAAGCTGGTTTAACTCGTTGTTGCCTGTAATCTTTGAGCGAGCTTCAAAATTTCCGGCTGCAAATTCATTAGCCGCTGTATTTAAAGCCTCGATAGGGCGTTGAATTTGGCGATTAAATTGAACCATTGTCAATAAGAAAAGAATTACGCCAATCAGGGCCGACAGGGCTAAGGTGCGAAAGATCGAACTGCGCAAGCGAGAGTCTAAATTTTCGGACGTGTATCCTAGCCTGACTTCCCCGATGAGTAGACCTTCTGAAATGACTTGGCTCTTAACTTCGATGATATCTGGATTATTCGCCAAATAATTGACGATGCCTAAAGTATTTTGTTCTTCTGCATTTGAAATTGCATCTTCAATATATTTGTCTTCAGCGTTTAAGTAATTGGTTAATACGCGGCCGTCTAGATGGATGACCATGCTGTAGACAAAATCACTGTCTTGGCTCGTTTGGCGCATCAATGTCTCAAGCGGGTAAAAATTATTTGCTAGCATATCATTTGGAATGACAGAGCTTAAGAAATTTACTTGAGTAACCGCCTTTTGATGTAAGTCATCTTGCTGCTGAGTAAAATTGGTGACGATAATAAATAGAGCGAACAAAAGTTGCCCTAAAACCAAAACACTACCTACTAAAAGTAGATAGCGTAAGGCGATACTATTTCGATTTAATTTTGGAAGCATTTAACCTACTGAAAATTAAGGATGAATAATTTGGATTACTGTGCATCCCAGCTTTTTAATTGCAGAGACTCGATCAGTTCATGCATTGCACTATAGTCGAGTGGCTCTACAAAACCGGTTGAGTTAATTTCGGTTAAAGCTGGGTGATCTTCAGGCATTTCAAGCAATGTTTTGCGCACTTGATTAACTAATTCTGGGTCTGTATCTGGATGGGCTGCAAACGGCCATTCTGGATATAGAGCGGTTGAATGAGGGAAGAAAAAATCGTCTTCAGCTTGATCTAGAATCAGAAAATCATCAAGCGTGAGAATCGTATTTTCTCGAAGCATCCTTTCTAACTGACCGGTGCGAATAAATCCAACATCAAATGACCCATTTAAAACGCCCAAGACAATATTGTCTTGAGACGGCGTTTCTGTGAAGCTGTTAAAGTCTGTAAAAGGGTCAACCCCTTTTTGTTGAAGATGATGCACCTGAAAAATACAACCAGCGGCGGCCGTTTGCTGATTGACACATGTGCCGTTTTTACCTTTTAGGTCTTCGATAGAAGTAATTCCGCTATTTTTATTGACAATAATTAAACCACTAAAGGTGGGGCCGGTATTATTTCGGGCAAGTGTGACTAAAATTTCAGTATTAAAAGTGCGTTGTACTTGGATACCGGCTAATGGATTGTTGAAAGTAAAATCTATACCTCCGCTTTCCATGAGGCTAAATTGATCTTCTTGAGTTAAAGGTACGAGTGTAACGGGTTGGCCAATTTGCTCTTCGATATATGCGATGATACCGCCATATTGCGCGTTGGCTGCAGCCGCACTGCGGATGGCTAGCACGCCAACTTTTACTGAATCACCGGTGGGTTGAGCCCTAAGTGTGCTAACTGGGGTTGGTGATAGTTCGATTGCTGGTGAGTTTTGTGATGTGCAGGCTGAGAAGATTAATAGAAAGAAGATAATGATTGTGAGCCTTGGTTTTGGCATTGAGTTCTCCATGATGTCCCGGCTAGCGGGTTTGTTACTATCTAATTATTGGTATGTGAAGTTTTGTGTAAAGGACCCAATAGGGTTGTTTTGAAAAAATACGTAGGGGTACGTAGTTTGATTCAGACGTAGTTTTGGAGGGCAAATATGAAAAACCTGCTGTATCCTATCATCGATCTTGATCTATTTAAGTGGCTCTGTTCAGGCTGAATTGCTGGAAGGATTGGTTTCGTTGTCTTTTCTGATTTTGTAATAACAAGTAGAGCAAAAGCAAAAAAGCTGTCCACCAAGGGCAGCTTTTTTAGCGTACAGTTCCTATTCATGAAACGATTTCAGATACAGCCCGAGGTGTTGATCTTCTAGGCCCCCGTGCATAAGTTCACCTAATTTCAAGCGGGGGTGCTAACCACCAAACTTGAAACAGTATCTGTTTTTCTTAGAACGTTAAGTTGTAAATAACCGGCCCCTTTATGTTTAGATGAATGGATGTGTTGTGTCTTATTATTGATGTGTGGTGTCGTGTGTAAAGGGTCCGATTGGCTAATTTAAGATAAATACGTAGGGGTACGTAGTTAAAAATCGAGCAAATAAATTTGAAGGTATGGTATGAAAATTCGGCCGATTATTTTTGAGCAAGACGATTTATCTAACCTGCTGCAGGTTAGTGAGGCAGATGGATATGTCCAGATCCGCTGGCTAGTGACTGATTGGGAGTCGGGTAAGAACCGCTTTGATAAGGAGGGTGAATGCTTTTATGTCGCGATAGATGATCAAGATCAGGTTGTGGCTGTATGCGGCCTGAGTGATAACGGAGATAAACGCGGCCGGTTGCGCCGGTTGTACGTACAGCCTGACTATCGAAAGCAGGGCATCGGGAAGCAGATTTCGCAAGCCTGTATCGATCATGGGCTTCAAACTTTTGAGAACATTGTGGTTAATGCTGGCGGTGAGATGGCGGTTCGTTTCTATGAAAACTGGGGGTGGCATCGGATAGGAGGCGAGCGTGTTACTCATGCTCTGTTCAAGATTGATTGACCTTGCATTTTGACCGATATGGCATAAATTGGCAGAGTAAACTCTATTTTTGGCAGTCGTCTATCAACTACAGTTGGGTTGATCCGCTTTGATCTGTTTGATCCAAAGCCGGAAATAATCTATAAGACAATTGGAGTTGTAAAATGACTGTTAAAGAAAATGTAAAACCAAATCGGGTGCGCCGATTTCTCACTTGGGGGGTTGGAGCCATATTTAGCTTGCTGATTGTGGGTGCTATTTACCAGCAGGTAGCAACCTCAGCGGATCAAGAAAAATACCCACCTTATGGTGAGCTCGTCCAAGTCGGAGACCATAAACTACACATCCACTGTATAGGGCAGGGTAGCCCGACTATCATTGTTGATAATGGGGGCGGTAATTGGTCGATTACATGGTTGGAGCTTCAGGAGCGGTTGGCAGAAAAAACGCGGGTTTGTGTGTATGATCGGGCCGGTTTAGGTTCAAGTGAACCGGGGCCGATGCCACGCACGAGTGACGTGATGGTGAATGAGCTGCATCAGCTTCTACAAAACGCCAATGTGCCTCAGCCTTATGTTTTAGTGGGTCATTCGCTGGGTGGTTACAATGCTCGAATTTATCAGGATCGCTATCCAAACGAGGTGGCTGGGATTGCGTTGGTAGAGGCTGGACATGAGGAACAGTGGTCGAGGCTTCCGCAAGAAATAAGCGATTTGGTCGATGAACAAATCATGATCGGAAAAATCGGCCGTGCCCTTTCCTACGTAGGCCTGCTCCGCCTCATCGCTCCACCTGAGCTAAAACAACTTCCCCCAGATTTACGAGCCGCGCATACGGCCGCTATGGTGACCCCAAAAACGTTGAACGCTATTATCGCCGAAGTAGAGTCGGCCGAAATTAGCGCAAACCAATTGGGTCAAACCGGCTCGTTGGGTGATTTGCCTCTGGTCGTTGTTTCGGCCCGATACAGCAACAATGCGTTTGCCGAGATGGCGGTGACTGTCGATATTCCGTTTGAAGAGGCGGATCTGGCATGGTTTGGGCTTCAGGAAGAGCTAGTGACTTTATCAAGCAACAGCCAACACTTTGTCAGCGAGGTAGGGACCCATGACATCAACTTTGATGACCCTGATTTAGTTGTAGAAGCGATCAATCAGCTTTTAGTGATGATCGAAGCCAACCGATAGAGAACTTTAAATTTGAAGTTGCTCTAAGATTTGGTCGGCCGACTCTAACTTCTCAACAGCCCAAAGCATCGTTGCCAACGCATCAACCTGGTTTTCAGGCAGCGTTTGAGCTGAAATAAGGCGGAACTTGTCGTCGAGTTCCTGATCACTAGGTGGAGCCTTCTCGGTCCAAGGTGGGGTGGTTGGTTCAGAAGTTACACTGTTGCCATCGGCCGTCGTAATCGTGACTCGGCAAAAGCGATCATTGGGGAAGATCTCGTTGAACTCATCATCTTCGACCATCTCGACCATGTTGGATAAACGCAGCACGTCAGGGTTGGTTAATTGGTCACCCACCAGCTCTTTGGCGCTGATTTGCCCATGTACGAGGGCTGACCCTACCGGAAACGGTAGGCTGTACTGAGCGATCTCTGTGTCGGCCGGGTTTGGATGATTGAGTCGGCAAGCCTCATGAAACGTTTCCACCTGTATTTTGGTGATGGCGGCCGCATCGATGTTGTGTTGCTCGCGCAGATTGAGTGTGGCGGCGACGGCCGGTTGTGCCCAATAACAGACAGCGTATTTTTTAAAATACTGTCGATCCATCGTAAAGTCAGACCCCAACGTGTCCCACATCGCTTTCGCCTCAGTACTTTGGCTATTAGCTGAATCCATTCCGTATTCAATGGTGATCGCCGGTGCACCAGTGAACCCAGCTTGCGCCATCATGCCCGCGCTCATCCCCGCCATCGCTCCCCAGCCGGAGCCGTCTTTGAGCATGGTCGGGTAGTCGATACAGCGCATCATTTGCGAGCGGGGGCCGTGATACTCAGCGATCCCTAAAGCGTGTCTCGTTTTGTCATGGGTTAGTCGATAACGACGAGCGTACATTGCGGCTACGCCTAAAGCGTTCCATGAGCCGGAGGTGTGGTAGTCACAAGCAGTTGCATGGAGAGTGACACCGGCCCGCACGGCGATTTCATAGGCGACGACGATGCTGGTGATGAGCTCTTTGCCATCTATCGGATTGCCGTCAGCATCGTGCAACAA
>JBGCDP010000071.1:0-6660 GCA_045105475.1 Anaerolineae bacterium | reverse complement strand
CATTGTCAGGTTCGAGGGGAAAGACGGCCGGGTCATAGCCGTTGTGATGCGCGACTCTAAAGGAAAGGAGACCTCTTACCCGTGCGACTCAGTTGCTATGGGATTGGGTCTGCATCCGCGCAATGCGTTGCACAAAATGGGGGCTGACCTCCCGGTCCGCTCGGTGGGTGAAGCGACTGTTGAAGCGTTTGTACCACAATGCCCAACTGATCCAGACAGCATGATTTGTGCCTGCTCCGGCATCAAACTATCTGATATGGATTACACATGGGAAAGCGGTTTCCGCGAGATGGAGCTGATCAAACGCTCGACGTTGGCCGGAACCGGCACCTGTCAGGGGATGGGGTGTATCCCGTACATGCGGGCGTACATCCAAGAGAAAGGTGGCGAATTGCAAGAACGGTTCACCGCCCGGCCGGTTAATCGTCAACTGACACTTGAAGAAATCGCATCGGGCGGACACCATCACCCCACAGCTAAAACCGCTTTAGATCAAATTCATCGTTCATTGGGCGCTCAAATGGAGCGTTCGGGTGGCTGGTGGCGGCCGTGGAACTATGGTAATTTCGAAAAAGAATATTGGGCTGTACGTGAAGCGGTTTCGATTATGGACGTTTCAACGTTGGGGAAAGTCACCGTGACCGGCCCCGATGCGTTGGAATTCCTCGAACGGATCTATCCAACCAAAGTGAGCACGATTCGTCAGGGTCGGACCCGCTATGTGCTGTTGCTCAACGAGCGCGGCTATGTGATGGATGACGGCCTAATCGGAAAGGTCAGCGACACTGAATACCAGCTGACGTTGACCTCAGGTGGCACTAGCCACAGCGAAATGTGGCTCCGTGACTGGGCATCAAGCTGGAAGATGGACGTGCGTCTGATCAACCAGACCTATACGTTGGGTGCGCTTAATGTGACCGGACCGCTGGCGGGCAAACTGCTTGAACGGGCCGGATTGGCTGAGCCAATGAAATTTATGCGCTTTGCTGACCTGGCAATTGCGGGGGTACCGTGTCGGGTTTATCGCTTGAGCTTTACCGGCGAAGCGAGTTATGAACTGCACCACCCGGCCGAACATTCTGTTGAACTGTGGGAAGCACTGATGGATCTTGGATCTGACATGGGCATTCACCCACATGGTTTAGAAGCGTTGACCGCATTGCGCCTTGAGAAAGGGCATGTGATCGTTGGGCAAGACACTGATTATGACTCAACTCCACGCCGCATCCATCATGAATGGATGTGTAAGCTCGATAAAGAGTACTTTATCGGCAAAGCGTCGGTAGAACGGACCAATCGGATCGAACTCGACAAGATGCTGGTCGGCTTTGAAATTGCCGATGGTGCCTGTCGAGAAGGGGCGGTGATCTGGAATGGTGAGGAATTTGCGGGCCATGTGACTTCGGCCGCTTGGTCGTTCGCCTTGCAAAAAGGGGTTGCGTTGGGATGGCTCGATTTCTTCAACGGCGACCTGCCGGAAACAGTGACGATTAACGGGATGACGGCCAAACGGGTCGAATTGCCGTTTTACGACAAGGAGGCCGCTCGTGCACGTGGCTAAAAAACGAATCATGACTGAACGTTTGGCCGGGACCCGCATCGTTGCGGAACCTCGTGCCATTGATAACCTCATCATTCCAGGTGGCTCAGTTGCTTTGCGCTTTGCTCCCGATGAGATTTATGTGACGCCACCGTTGAGTGGTACTTCGGCCGTAACGGCCGCTGACCCGCACGCGATTATTATCAGCGATGGGGCTTTTGCCGGTGCTTGGGTCGCTGAAGATGTAGCTCTTGCTTTGCTTGAAATGCATGCTGAATGGGAAATGCCATCTGAACGGCCCGCCTTTGCTCAAGGGTCTGTGGCGGGTATTGCCACGAAGTTATATTTTTCGAGTAAGCAAAGCGGTGGGAAAGTGTTATTCGTCGTGCAAGCGCCATACGCTCACGAACTGGAGGAACGGCTCGCATGAATGAATTAATGAAAAAGGGTACCCACAAGGCCGCTGTGCTAACAATGGGGCACCCGTACATTCAGTATCCTACTTTCCGTGGAGGTTCGCATGAATGAGTTTATGGAAAAACAGGTTAAGCTGAAATGGCATGACCCGAAGAAAACGTACGATGTGATTATCATCGGTGGCGGTGGCCACGGCTTGTCAACCGCTTATCATTTGGCGACTCGGCACGACATTACCGATGTGGCTGTGCTTGAGCGGAAGTATATTGGCGGGGGAAATTCCGGCCGGAACACAACGGTGATTCGGGCCAACTACGGCATCCCGGAAGCGGTGAAGTTTTACCAGCACAGCTTGGAGCGTTACCACGGGCTAGAAGCTGAAACCGGCCGATGGTTGATGTTCAAGAAAAAGGGGATCTTTTGGATGGCACACAGCGAAGCGGATGTGCGCCAAGAGATGGCTCGAGCTGAAATCAATACAGCGTTTGGGGCGAAAACCCGCTTTGTGACCCCGAAAGAGATCAAAGAGATTTGCCCAGAGGTTGATATTAACGGCGGTGGGGTTTATCCGGTGATGGGTGCCAGTTGGCACGAAGAAGGGGCGACCGCCCGACATGATCGGGTGAATTGGGCGCTGGCCGAAGGGGCGAACCAACGGGGTGTGCACATCCATCAGCGTACCGAAGTGACGAACCTGATTATCGAAGGTGGTGTCGTTAAAGGTGTTCAAACGAACCACGGGCCGATGTATGCGGACAAGGTTGTGTGCGCCGTCGGCGGTCACGTGACACGTATCACTGATATGGCAGGATTCCGTCTGCCGATCCGAACCCATCCGCTCCAAGCATATGTCACCAATCACTATGCTAAAACGTTTGATCCGATTGTGGCGTCAACGACGCTGTTGTTTTATGTGTCGCAAACGGCCCGAGGTGAGATGTTGATCGGGGCGGAGATTGATCGCCAGCCGAGCTTCAACTATCGGGCAGGACATAATCTGATCCAGAATTGTTCGTTTCGAGTAAATACGCTGCTGCCGTTTATGAAGAAGCTGCGGGTGTTGCGCCAGTGGACCGGGTTGTGTGATATGTCGCCGGACTATTCTCCGATTATGGGGAAAACGCCGCTGGACGGCATGTATATCACGACCGGTTGGGGGACTTGGGGTTTCAAGGCGATCCCGGCCGGGGGTGAGACGATGGCGGAGTTAATCGCAACAGGTGAAACGCCTGAACTGATCGAGCCGTTTGGCTATGATCGCTTTGCAAAGGACCGCACGATGGCGGATCGTGGGAGTGCAGGCACCCACTAGTTGGTTTGTTTGTTGGGAGTTAGTTGGTTAGTGTGTATCACGCATAACCAACTAACAAACGATCCAACAAACCAACCACCAAACTAAATATGAGCATAAAAATAACTTGTAAAAATTGCGGCCCACGGCCGGTGGAAGAGTTCGCTTATGGTGAGGTGCCGCAGGTGCCGGATGAGATTAAGGCCGAAGGACCAGAAGCATTTGAGTTTGACTTTGGATATATGCGCCACAACACGGCCGGGGTGCAGACGGAGGCGTGGTTCCATACGTATGGGTGTCGCCGCTGGACGTATATTGAGCGGGACACGTTGACGGATACGGTTGTGGGGTAGTTTGAGAGGGGCATTTTGGCACAGATTTAAATGTTGGCTACCTTTAGTATGGAACCAAAACCTGTTTATATTAAAGGTAGCCTATATTGTAAAATCGAATTAATCCTATATTGGGCGTTATTTAGTGTCTAAGGTCGGGGGCAATAGGTATTGACGTGTTCAGGACTTGCAATATAGTTTGAGAAATTAAATGACTTCATCATTCGAAGGTGCAAAAGAGGCCAGAAAAGAAATTCAAAAGTTTCACGCGTGCCTAACTCATAAGGCTTTGGTCCCGGACCAATTTTTCCGTCGAAATAGCTTGGGCTATCCGCTTCAATCCTCTACAAGCCAGCTCATTGCATTGTTTACGAGTAAAAACTACGATGTGATTCCAGTTATGGTGAGCCGGATCGCCACATTGCTAGAAAGTAAACACCTTATGCCTATGGCTGAACGGTATTATGAAATTATTTTCGACTATATTTGCCAAATGACCTACTATGTTCAAGAGTTTACGGATGTTGATGAACGTGCCATCCAGATATCAATTCCAGAAGAAATAATGAAGGTAGGTTCTCGGAAAGCACCGCTTTTTGATAACCAAAAATGGGAATTTGTGAATTGAGATGTTTGTAGGTGAGATTCGCAAAAGTCGGCCGATATTAATTTATAAATTAGGCGGGTAGTAAAAAGCCTATTTACATGCATCTCAATTTGAGATAATATTTTGTATGCACATTATTTCACGCAAGGCATTGAGAGAGTTCTGGGAAGCTCATCCCAAAGCAAAAGCACCATTAACACGTTGGTATCGGATTGTGTATGAAGCAGAATTTAGAGGCTTTGTTGAACTTCGCCAAACTTTTCCTAGTGCAGATATGGTTAGCGATTTAACTGTGTTCAATATTGGCGGTAATAACTATCGGCTAATTACTTCGATTCATTTTAATCGCAACAAAATATATATTCGGGATGTGCTTACCCATGCTGAATATGATAAAGGTGACTGGAAACAATGACATTATTGACACCAACTATCAAACAAGAGTGGGAAAAATTTGAGCCGATCTTAGCTGTGACAAACGAAGATGAATATGATCGTGCCATTGAGCATCTTAACGAGTTGCTGGACGAAGTTGGCACTGACGAATCTCATCCTTTGTACATGATGTTAGATACGCTAGGGACTCTCATTCATGCCTATGAAGAAAAGCATGAGCAAATGCCGCTAGCCAGTGGCGTTGAGGTTTTGGCTTATTTGATGGAAGAGCACGATCTGCGCCAGTCAGATTTGCCAGAAATTGGCTCGCAGGGGGTTGTGTCTGAGGTGCTGAACGGAAAGCGAGAGCTTAATGTGAGGCAAATTCGGGCGTTGAGTGAACGGTTCAAGGTGCCTGCAGGTGTTTTTGTTTAGCTTTTAATTTCTGGCTGTTTCTGGAAACAAGCTGCGCACATCGTAATATCCATCATAGCAGTTGAGCATAATGCAGGTGTCTTCCGGCCGATTTTTCTCAAGCCACACCTTGATCTCCTCTCGGCCGGTCACATGCATCCCCACCTTCCGGCCGCGAAAACGATCATACTCCCCCGTCATAAAAAACACCTGATCCAACCCCATCGACTCAATCTTTTCTACAATCTGATCATAAACGACATGATCGCTGGGTGTCCGTTGGATCGGGCCGATGATTAGGATCTTGTGTTTGGCATTGTAGCTGCCGAAGCTGTCCAAATTCGCCAGCGTAGAAGCGGGGTTCGACTGGTACGTTTCGCAGTAGATCGTATTGCTCCCCGAATAAAAAATCTCAGAACGATGGGCTACTGTTTCAAAAGTTTCAATCGCCTGCTTGATCCCGTCTTTTGAAATGCCGAAATGGGTACCAACTGCGATTGCGGCCAAAATGTTGTCTACATTGTGTTGCCCGGCCAGTTTCGTTTGAATATCAATCGGCCCATCTTGGTCTTTCGGGAACCAGCGCATTTTGAGATAAGGATCGGCCGACAGCATGTGGCCATACACATCAAATTGAGGGTCGTTGCCATATCGAACTGTATTAGGGATTTTCTCTGCTTGGGCCGCCAACCATTCATGGTTCATGTTCACAAACGCCGTGCCACCTGTTTTGATGATATGGTCAAACAGCTCCCATTTGCTCGTTTGGATTTCAGCCAAGTCTCTGAAAGTATCAAGGTGGGCGTGGTCGATGGTGGTGATGAGGGCGTGGGTCGGCCGGATGATGTTGCACGCTCCTTCGAGTAGTTTCGGCCGGAGGGTGCCCATCTCAAAAACGGCCGCGTCTGTGTCTGCTGGAATATTGAGCAGATTGATCGAATTGGCGGCCGGGGTATTGCGGCCCCCTTCCATAAACGACTTTTTCTCACTGCTCAGAACCGCATGCACCAGATTGGTCGTTGTCGTTTTTCCAACTGATCCGGTAATGCCGATGATCGGGTGCTTGATTTGATCTCGATGGTGTTGGGCTAGGGCGTAAAGCGTTTCTGTCGCGTTATCGACTAGATGGGTTTGGGGCGGCCGATGGACTCTTTGGTTATCGATCAATGCATGAGAGGCACCGTTTGCTAGTGCTTGCTTGACGTAGGCATTTCCATCATAGATATAGTTAATTGCCTCAGTCCCTTCGATGAACCCTGCGGAATGCGCCATACGAACCACAATCTTTCGCACGCTCGGCGCGTACATCTCTAGCCGACACCAAATGTGCCATGCAAAGCGGCGGAAGGTCGTTTTCGGCCGGTAATTTTTGAGCGAAACATATAGTGAACCTGCTGGTGGGTCATGTGGGTCTGCCGTGACAGCAGTTGCGCTTTTAGCAATCGAATATAACTTTTCGATTTCACTTGGTTCATTTTGCATGTTGATCGTATCCAGAGCTTGAAAGGGCATGAAGCCGTTTTTAATAAGAGTAGATTCTTAGCCTTAAGGTTGCAATCAACCGCACGAGAATTATTGTCGGTTACCTGCTTGGTCAATAATGAATTTCATCGCAGCTTATTAGGTCGTCCCACTAAAGTAAGGGGAACCTATTGGTCCCAATCTTCCAAAAACCAGCAATTAT
>JBGCDP010000070.1:0-3842 GCA_045105475.1 Anaerolineae bacterium | reverse complement strand
CAGCCCAGCTAACCATCTCAGGGGATGAGGTCAATGCGCTAAACGGCGCGTCTACCTATCGAGTCTTAACGATTTATGCAGGCAATGTCACTGTCAAAGACATCGCCCTCGCCAAAGGGGCAAGCGATACGAACGGAGGTGGCATCTACAGCACCTCTGAAAACCTAACCATCAGCAATGTCACTTTCGCAGAAAATACGGCCGGTGGCAATGGTGCAGGGCTGATGAACTTTGGCAAGGCGACAGTTGCTGACAGCCGGTTTATAGACAACGGTGCCAATGGCAGCGGTGGTGGGTTGTACAGCAACAGCAACGGAGATCTCACGCTAGCTGACAATTCATTTACCGGAAATACAGCCACAAATGGGGCTGGTGTGATGAATTGGGGAAGTTTATTGATGAGTCGCGATACATTGAGCACCAACAGTGCATCCAGCAGTGGTGGTGGCCTCTACAATGCAGGTGATGGCACCGTCATTTTAAGCGACACCGTTTTTAACAGCAATACGGCTCGATCGGGTGGAGCCATTCTAAACTTCGGCGCTCTCATCGTTGATAGAGGGACACTAAACAGCAATAGTGCTACTGAAACTGGCGGTGCTGCCTACAATGCAACTGATGGTGATATTCAATTTACCGAAACAACCTTTCAGTCAAATGTCGCCACTTTGAATGGTGGTGGACTCTATAATAATGGAACAGCAATTGTTGCCTTTAGCAAAATCCAAGAAAATGAATCAGATTTTGGTGGTGGGCTTTTTAATGGCTCAGGAACAGGCTCATTGACCGTCCTAGATAGCGATTTTGTTGTAAACACCGGTGCAGAGGCCGGAGGTGGCATCTACAATCAGGCCACCCTAGACGTCCATCACAGCTCGTTCTTTGGAAACAACGGCGGGGATCCCCTTGGCCCTGTAGATATCGGGTTTGGCGGTGGCATCTTCAACGGGATCACCTCAACGGCCAAAATTAACAATTCAACCCTATCCAACAATTATGCGGGTGATTTAGGCGGTGGTCTATTTACAGACGTTGACGCAAATGTCACCGTTATTAACAGTACGTTGGCTGATAACATTGCCAATAATGGGGCCAGCATTTGGAATCAAGGAAACACCACTTTCAGCAACTCTATTCTCGCTTATGGTGCAGCAACGTCTGAATGTGTGGGTAATCCCACTTTTACCACCTCATTGGTCGAAGATGGCAGTTGTAGTGTCGTCAATGGGGTCGATGGGAATCTGACCGGTGATCCTTTACTGGGTCCTAAAACCGCCAGCAAAAATGGTGGGCCGACCAGTACGCGCACACTTTTAGGTGGTAGCAAAGCGATTGGGGCCGGTGACAACTCAGTGTGTAGTGCAGACCCAATTAATGGACTCGACCAGCGAGGCGTCATCCGTGATGCCAATTGTGATATGGGTGCTTATGAGTTCAATAACGACGCGGTGATTGTGAGCTGGAGCACGGCCGAAACGACTGTGGATGAAGACGCTGGCACAATAAGCCTGACAGTTAAACTGCACAAAGCTGCGGCCGGAACCGTCACAGTTGACTACACCACGAACAACGGCACCGCCACAGAGAATAACGATTTTGCAGAAGCGAGCGGCACCTTGACCTTCGGGGCCGGGGAAACGGAAAAAACGATGAATATCAGTATCGAAAATGATACGAGTGGTGAATCAACCGAATATTTCCCAGTTACATTGAGCAATCCTACCAATGCTGAGTTAGGTAATCCGAAACAAATTCGCGTCGAGATTATCGATGATGACCAGCCTAATGTGAGTCTGGCCGCTGCAAGTTTCAGCGTTAGCGAATCAGGTGGCAATTTGACCTTAACGATTGAACTTAACCGCGCTTCAGAAGAAACGGTAACAGTCGGTTATAGAACGTATGGGCAAACAGCCACTGAAGATACAGACTATACCGAAACGGAAGGCACCTTAACGTTCAATCCTGAAGAGACGTCCAAGATGGTACAAATTCCGATCAGTGAGGACAGTGATGAAGAGGTGAACGAGACATTTGTCTTTGAGCTGATTAGTCCAGCCAACAGCGGGCTAGGGATCAATCGGCTGTCAACAATTACAATTAATGACAACGACTCAACATCAAGTTCAGGCTTTAAGATCTTCTTGCCCTTAATTGTGAGATGATCTCATCGATCTGATCCGATAGTCAAAAGGACTTAAGCCTCATGCTAGGAGCCGTGGTTAAAGAATAAAATCTTTAACCACGGCTCTTTTTTTTAAGACAGCTTGTGCCTAAGCGAACTTGAAATAGCCATCCCCAAAGTTCAAGAACACATCTTCGAAATTCGATAGAACGTTTTCAGAACGTTTTATTGATACGCTGTCAAAATGACGGCCGAGAGTAAACCCACCCCACAACAACCCCGATCCTCTCAAACCCGAAAATCATTTTTATTACGCTGTTGGCAGGAGCCAAATCCTGATCAAGAAGGAAAGCAAGTGTGGCGATTTTCTGTGCGAGAAGTATCGCAATCTCCTCAAGAACATCACTTTAGCACCCCGGGACAGCTCCTTGATCACCTTGCAAATGCCTTAGACAAAGAAACCGAAGGAAATTATGATATCAAGTTCGAGTCACCCCCAGCCTCCAATTCAGAACCGCCGACCGACAAGTAATCGGCCGGCCGTTACCCGATCATTTTTCTTGATCGCTTTACTGCTAACTTTAACCGCCGCTTTTAGCAGTTCCGGCGCACTCAATGCGATGCGGGCCCCATTTTTGGTGATCGACAACACTACCATGCGGCTTGAAGAGTTACCCGAAGGGACGGCCGGCATGATGGCCGAATATGTTCCCGAAGCGGGCGTTGTCTACATTTTAGGCGGATACCGCACCAGCGGAGCCAACAAAGTATTATCTAAAAGTGTGTGGGCCTATGATCCTTTGCTAGATAGTTTGAGCCGGTTACCCGATCTACCCTATGGGTTAGCCCTCGCTGGCTCTGAGTACGTCACCTCGGAGGGGAAAATCTATCTGTTTAGCGGATTAGATGATGAAGATGGCCCTGTCACGTTGCACAGCACAGTCCGTGCTTACAATGTCAAAACGGGTGAACTTGAAATTCTCCATGAGCATTCAAACAGTGAAATGACCGGCACGCACAACAGTGCCGTCTATGTGCCGGATCAAAACAAAATCTATACTTTCTTTGGTGGCCCAGATGAAGTAGCTCCCACGTTTCCAGGCGGCATACCGTTCAAAGCATTAAACCTAACAAATGGTAACTACGAGAACATCGGCAATGCCCCTTCGATTGATACCGCCAATATTTGGCAATCGGCTCACCTCGTTTCGCTTCCTTACCCGATGGTGCGTCAGCCAGAACCGGCCGATGCTACCAACGTCGTAGCGGAAAAGTTCATCATGCTGTTAGGGACCAAGGGATACGCCTTGTTCAACCCAGCCAACCAAAGCTTTGTTGAAGCGGACAGTTCAATCCAGCTTTACCACCCACGGGGGGCATCAACCGCCTTTATTCCAGGATTGCAAAAAGTATTCCTCACCGGTGGCACCTTACACACCGGCACATGTAACTCAGTCATTCTCGAGCTAGACCCACGCTTACCGGCCGAAGGGAATTCCGTTAATTCAAGCGGCTTCTTGCCCTCTGAAATCGGTTTTCAAAGCGATGCGACAGCCGTTTATGTTTCTGATTTAGACCGCGTGCTATTTTTCGGCGGTTTTAAGACTCCCAGCGGCTGTAACAGCGGCTGGCCATTGGCACCATCAGATGGGTACCACACCGGCATCTACTCGCTCAGCCCCGAATACGACGGCGGCTGGGGACAAGCCGGTCTTATACC
>JBGCDP010000069.1:0-31548 GCA_045105475.1 Anaerolineae bacterium | reverse complement strand
AACGTGGTACGGATACCGGTTGTCGGTTGCGATATGGTAGAACTGAGCCGTCATTTGGTTATAAAGTGTTGACCAAGATTTGCCGCCGTTGTAGCTGACAAACGCGCCACCGTCATCGGAACCGATCATGCGCTCAGGATTTTTCGGGTCGACCCAGAAGTCATGTGTATCACCGTGCGGACTTGGGAAGAGCGTAAAGGTCTTGCCGCCGTCAGTTGATTTATGCGCCTGCTGATTCCAGACCCAGACCGTATCTGGTTCTGTTGGATGGGCGTAGACGTGCATGTAATACCACGGCCGCCAGCGTAGATCCCCTTTGTCGCAAATCTTTTCCCATTTGTCGCCGTAATCGTCTGACCGATAAAGTCCACGGGTTTCCCCTTCTGACTCGATCATCGCCCACACTCGGCCGGCTTGGGCCGGTGAAGCGGTCACTCCCATCTTGCCTAGGATCGCCCATGTCCCATCTTTGTTTTTCGGCATCCCCTTGTTACGGGAGATGTTTTCCCATGTGCTGCCCCCATCAAACGAACGCCACAGTCCAGAATCTGGACCACCAGAGTCGATGCTCCAGAATTTGCGGCGGGTTTGCCAAAAGGTTGCGTATAAAATGCGCGGATTCGACATGTCCATGCTGAGGTCAACGGCTCCGGCTCCGTCGCTGACGTGCAAGATTTGTTCCCAGCTTTTGCCGCCATCTTTCGAGCGATAAATGCCGCGTTCTTCGTTGTCTTTAAATGCGTGGCCTAGAGCGGCAACGTAAACAAGATCAGGGTTTTCGGGGTGAACGCGAATCTCGCCGATATGGCGGGTGTCGGCTAAACCGCAGTGGGTCCATGTGCGCCCAGCATCGGTTGATTTGTAAACGCCATCTCCATGGGTCACATCGATCCGAATGGTGCTTTCGCCCATTCCGGCGTAAATAACGTTGGGGTCAGATGGGGCGACTTGTAGTGCACCAACTGATGATGAGTTGATTTGGCCGTCAGACACACACTCCCAATATTGGCCACCATCATCGGTTTTCCAGATGCCACCGGCGCAAGCACCGAAGTAAAAAACGGCCGGGTTTACAGGGTCGGCCGCGACGGCAACGACACGTCCACCTCGAGTTGGGCCAATGCAACGATATTTCATTGCTGATAAATATTTAGGATCAATAGTCACAGAAAAATCTCCTTTTTATATCGAAATTAGCGTGGGGCGATTGATATTACCACTCCAAACTGGTTTGCAGAATTTTGAGCGTAGCGACAGAAATTCTGTTCTAAGCGAAGCGACGCTGACAGGCTGAGTGGGTGAAATGCTATTTTAGTTTTTGGGGATAGGCAAGCCTTAGCACGGGTAGGGTCTAAACTCAGATGTTTCACTAACAAGGTGCTAGATTTAGCCACCCTCTTGATACCATTTGAGCGTTTGAGCCAACCCATCTTCTAAAGGCTGTTGGGGGGTAAAGTTGAGATGCTTAATGGTGTGCGAGATGTCAGCGGCTGACCGTGGAATATCTCCGGCTCTGCTGGGGCCATACTGATAGCGGATCCCTTGATCAGTGATCTGATTAAAGGTGTCTAGAACTTGATTAAGCGATGCAGATCGGCCGGTGGCGACGTTAAACACCGATTTTTCAGGGCTGAATTCAGTTTCGCTAGCCAAGATATTCGCCTGAGCCACATCGGCGACATAGACAAAGTCACGCGTTTGTTCCCCGTCTCCAAAAATCGTTAGCTCTTTTCCTTTTACAATGAAGTCACAGCAGATTGAAAGGAAACCTGAGTAAGGAGAAGTAGGGTCTTGGCGAGGCCCATAGACATTGAAATACCGTAATCCGATAAATTCTGTCCCGTATGCTTGGTTATAGGTTGCGGCGTAAAGTTCGTTCATGTACTTGGCTGCCGCATAAGGTGAGATCGGGTTAACCGTTGCGCTTAGGGTGCAGGGTAGCTCAGGTTTGTCACCATACACGGCCGCCGACGAGGCGTAAACAACCCGCTTGATCCCATGCTGCCGCGCCGCTTCAAATACGTTGTATGCGCCGGTCACATTGATTTGGTGATTAAGCTCTGGATCTTTGATTGAATGGGGCACGCTGACCAAAGCGGCCATCTGGAAAACAAGGTCACATCCGACCATCGCCTGATAAACCGTTTTGAAATCAGCGATATCCCCTTCGATGATTTCTACATCTAGCCCTGTTAGGTTTTTGCGGTGGCCGCTGCGAAAATTGTCGAGAATTCGAACCAGCCGGTTTTTGTTGAGCAGTGCTTCTGCAATGTGTGAGCCGATAAAACCGGCTCCTCCGATAATCAATGTTTTCATAGGACGAATACCTTGTGCTCCAAGCTTTGTTATAGATGGACCATTTAACCTAACTTTAAGCCATATCCTAATATAAACCCTCTGCCATCAGAGCCAAGAATATGTTATAATCTTATGTCAATCAGGAACATTTGATCTATGGCTAAGGCAAAATCTACTTCAACCAAAAAATCAAAAACGACTAAACAAGCTCAAAATAGTACAAAATCAACGCGTGGTGGCACCTCATCCCTCTTACCCTCAAGACGGAAAAGCCGTTCAAAGAAGCCCTCAACTCGCAAAACCGCCGCAACAGAATCAAGATTTAAGCTGCCCGAATTTTCGTTTGATATTCGGACTCAAGCACTCGTATTTGGGTTTGCACTAGCGTTATTTGCACTATTCACCCTGCTGGCTGTCTTGTCACCGGAGCAGGGTGTGGCAACCGGTTGGCTGCTTGACAAAATGTGGACCGCGTTTGGTTGGGGTGGCCCGGTTGGCATCATTGTGACCGGGGTTGTCGGTGTTTGGCTTATTTCTTGGGGCATGCAGATGCCGTTTAAGGTTTCGTTTCCTCGGATGGCGGGCGCTGCAACTTTGTTCTTGATTTTAGAGGGATTGTTTACGCTTATTTCAATGGTGATGAGCAATGGATACAACACGCTTGATGCTGTGCGTGAAGCGCAAAGCGGTGGCGGGCTGCTTGGCTATTTCCTGTCGAGTGTTTTAGCTGGTGTAATCGGTATTCCGTTGACGATTGTTTTGCTGACTTCGTTAGGAATATTGGCATCGGTGCTTATTTTGGGGCTTGAATTTAAAGATTTTCGGGAATTTATTCAACGATCAGATCCGAATCCTGACGGCCGTCAACAGCCTTTGCCCCTGCGCTTACAGCGTGAAAATGACCGCCGTAAAGAAGAGCAGGAGCGCGCCAAAGCACGTAAAAAAGCGTCAGCACAAACGCGGGGTGGCACGACAGAAGCTGAAGAGCTTAAAGAAGACGAGGAAGAGGAGGATGAGCTTCCTCTTCGGCCGATAGGGATGCCGATTCGTGAAAAGGATTTACGGCGTGGTCGTTCATCATCTTCTGGATCAAGAAGTAAACGACCTACAAAAGTTAAACCGAAGAAAGAAAAAGTCGTTGAACCACCGAAAGAACCGGCCGCTCCCCAGCCTATTTTCATGGGGCGCGAAACAGATCGGGTCCGTGAATGGCGTCAGCCGGAACTGAGCGAGATGCTTGTGTCGGGGACAACCGATGGCACCGACAATAACCGCCTTCATCAAGAAGCAATCGTGATTGAAGAGACGCTAACCAGTTTCGGTGCGCCGGTCCAAGTCGTTGATATTAAAGAAGGGCCGACGATCATTCAATATTGTGTTGAGCCGCAATATATTGTGATGCGCAACGGTAAACGGACCAAGGTCAAAGTGAATAAAATCGCTAGTTTGGCCGATGACCTTTCTCTGGCTTTAGCGGCTCGTTCAGTTCGTATCCAAGCACCTGTGCCGGGTGAAGCTTATGTGGGCATTGAAGTGCCAAATGAAGCGAGCAGCATCGTCTCATTGCGTGATGTGATGGAGAACGGAACCTTTCAGAAGATTGCGGCTAAATCTAAATTAGCTATCGGTTTGGGTGAAGATGTTGCCGGGCAAAGCGTTAGTATTGATCTGGCCAAAATGCCACATATGTTGATTGCAGGGGCCACGGGTTCTGGTAAATCGGTCTGTGTGAATGGGATTATCGCCTGCTTGTTGCTCAAAAATTCTCCAGAAGATTTGAAATTGGTCATGGTTGACCCGAAGCGGGTGGAGCTGACGGGTTACAACGGCATTCCCCATCTGGCTGCCCCAGTTGTGGTTGATATGGATCGGGTGGTCGGCACACTTCAGTGGGCACTGCGTGAAATGGATGACCGCTACAAGATGTTCGCAAGTACAGGCGCACGTAATATCATCGATTACAACAAAACGGCCGCCAAGCGTAAAAAACCTAAGCTACCTTATGTTGTGATTATCGTGGATGAGCTAGCTGACCTGATGATGATGGCTCCGGATGAAACAGAGAAATCGATTGCTAGACTGGCACAGATGGCTCGTGCTACTGGGATCCATATGATTTTGGCTACCCAACGGCCGTCAGTTGATGTTGTCACCGGTTTAATTAAAGCCAACTTCCCAGCCCGTATCGCGTTTGCTGTGGCTTCAAGTACAGACAGCCGTGTTGTCCTCGATACGTCTGGCGCTGAACGTTTGCTTGGGCAAGGGGATATGTTGTTCCAGAGTCCTGATGCTCCCGCCCCTGTGCGGTTGCAAGGCTGCTTTGTCGATGACCCTGAGCTAAACAAAATCATTGAATATTGGAAGCAGGAGATGCGGCGTGGTGCAAGCGAAGCCAATCGGTCTAACTTTATTCCGGCCGTTCGCGACATCGTTAAAAAGGAAGACCTTAAACAGGAAAATTGGGATCAAGACACGGCCGAACAGAAAAAAGGCAAAGAAGAGATGGATGCTGTGATTGAGCACCAGCTGGCTCAAGCTCCTCCTGAATCGATGCTAGAGGATGCACCTCCGGCCGCTCCTGAGAAAGGGCACTACTTGCCGCCTGCAACCGAAGTCGATGAAGAGGGGGACTTTATCGTTCCAGAAGCGGCCGCTCCAGTTGATATTAATGCTGAACTATACGATCTTGATTTTGATGATGAAGAGGATGTTCCAGAGCCAGAAATTCATATGGGTGGATCAGAAGATAGTTTGCCTTCGTCAAAACCAGCAACTGCTCCCAAACTTGTCACCCCACCACTTTGGGAAGAAATGCGTGAGAGTTTAGAAGAAGAGCAAAACTTGGCGGTTGCACATAAGCAGTTTGGGAATGATGAACTTTGGGAGCAGGCGGTTGCATTTGTACGCGAAAAAGGGAAGGCTTCAACCTCGATGTTGCAGCGTCATTTCCGCATTGGTTATACGCGGGCCGCTCGGCTAATTGACCGGATGGAAGATGAAGAGATTATCGGGCCGCCTACAGGAACGAGTAAAGCAAGAGAAATTCTTGAGTAGAATTTGACTGTGCACCCGGCTCAAATCGAGACACTTTTCTATTAGCTATAGTCAAAAATGGCTTAATGGGGCCTTTAACGTTGCCTTCACGCAAATTTACTGCTATCTTAAATATTAATTATTTTGAAACTGCAGGTCGAAGGAGCAAGTGATCTGCAACCTACATCCTACATTTGTTGGTGTCTATCACGCTTATATGTCTATATCGGGAGAAGCTAACAGTAGAGGATATTTGAAAGGAGTGTCTTTATGTTACGAGGATTACCTAATAGGATCCAATTCATAGGAATGGTTTGTTTTGCCATTCTGGTCATCGGAGTATCTGCATTAAGTGTTAGTGCACAAACCAATGTTCCGACGATTTCAATCGATGCCGTTAGCCGCAATGAAACGGTGACTGTTTCAGGGGCTAATTTCCCAGCCAATCAAAGCTTTACAGTCACGATGGGCCCCTATGGAGGATACGGTATTAATGGGGCGACTTCGGCGACGACTGTCAATTCTGGTACTGGGTCATTTACGGCCGACATCGCTATTCCGGCCGGGGTCAAAGACTATGGCGTCATTGCTATTCGCTTGGAAGGTGCTGGCTACAACAGTTACAACTGGTTCTACAATAACTCAACCAGTGTGAGTACAAGTGCAGGCGAGGAGGCTCGCGGGGCTGGAGAATCAAGTAAGGAGGAAGAGGTCGCTGACGTTCAAGTTTACACAGGTGTACCGGCACTCACCTTTGAAAAGGTTGAAGGTGAGCAAGTTACCGTCCGAACCGGCAACTTCCCACCAAATCAAACCTTTTCTGTTTCGATGGGATCATATGGGACTGCTGGGGTTGGCCCATCTGTAGGCACAATCGCATCCGGAGATGGTGCTGATACATCCCATACTTTTACGATTCCGACCCGTATTGCCCATTATGGCTATATTCTGGTACGTGCTCAAACAGGACACTCAAACCCGTTCTACGCAACTGCTGGCTTCAACAACCCATCCGACCCAGTTGCTGAAAAAGATCCAGACAAAGATACCACCACTGATAAGCTACCTGACAAGGTAGACACTAAGCAGGTACTTTGGCTTGGTAACCCAAGTTTGACCACCTGTGTTGTCGACAGTGGTAAAACGGTCACAATTGTTGCAAACAATCTGCCCACAAATCTTGATTATACGGTGCGGATGAATGCGTTTGGGACTTTGGGGCTCAATGGAGAAAGCGTTGGTACTTTGTCACCTGGTGACAATTCTGCAACTCGTCAAGAGTTCAAAATTCCGGCTAGTTTAGCTGGGCATAATGTGATTGCTATTCGAGTCGATGCTGGTATTTACCACGCGTATGGGTATTTCTATAACAATACGGCAGCTGTTTGCTAATTTAGTTGATGGCTAGTTAACTGTATTTAAGGAAACCAAAAAGCCCTGTTTCGGTATAAAATATACTGATACAGGGCTTTTTTATAAATTATATAGATCGAAATCTACGGTTGAACTTGGCTTTTTATTGGACGACAACCCAATCTTCTCTGTTACGAGTAAATTCAATTGTTTTAAGGGTGTTCTGGTTATTAATGGTGTATACCGCGACTGCGTTTTGCCCATCCAATAAAATACGCTGAACTTCAAATCCACGATTGTAGACTTCTAGTGCAATATCGTTGTAGCTTGCTCCTAATGGATCGATAAACGTATTCTGATTGTTCAACGCCCGCTCGATACTTCCCATTAAAACTTCGGCCTGCTGGAAATTTCCTGATCGTAATAAGATTTCTGCTTCTGTTAGCATGACCTCTAGGGTTAAATTAATCGCTTCTTCGGGACGGCGGGTTAACTCGGCCGTCAATCCTTGTTCTCTCAAGCCATTGGGGCCAGGGAGCCATGCTTCAAGAAAATAAGCAGTAGGGTCATGCATTTCTTGATATTGGCGCATGATGTTGTAAAAGCGAATGGTCCCATTCAGGTCAGCGACGACATTGCGATCGAGGCTAATCTTGCTTAATTCTGTGAGCCACTCTTGCTCGATTTGTTCTAAAGATTTCCCATATTCAGACTGTAGGAACTGATCAAGCCGAACCGCATTTTGCCCATCTTCGGCCGGTTGTAAACGAGCGTAAAGCTGTTTAAATTTGTCCCAACCGTATGTATCGACGAGATACTTCACAAAGGCGCCTGCTTCGAGATATCCGATCTCATGCTGAACGGGGTAAAAATTATCGATGATTTGATTTAAGGGAATATAGTAACCTGTTGCTACAAGAGCAGCTGCTCTGTCGTCAAGTTCTTCCGGTTTATAGTGACCGCCACTGCCCCAAACCGCCAATCCTTCTGCTAAGAAAGTTAGCCTGCTACCGACCGATATCTGCTGATCGAGCAGGTGAATGGTTTCATGTACCAGCACCTCTTCAATGCGGCCGCCAGAGTAATTTCGATCTGTATAGCTAATGACCATTGAACCCCCTGCATATCCACCTTGCCCAATGACCCGTTCAATAAAATAGACATCATAGACGCGGCGAGGTTCTTCAGTGAGTGCCGCCATCGCTTTCAGGATCGACTCTTCGGCCACAATTGCCAGCTTTTCTAAATCTCGTTCGGCCGCCGTGCCTGACACCACATGAATGCGAGCATGCTCAGTTTTTCGTGTTACCCAACTAGCCTGACTACTTTTGAGAAATAGGTCATTAGGAGGCCTAATTGTGATTTCATAGCTGGCACTGTTGTTATTTGGATTTTCGTCTCCCGCCTGAATTTTATCATCAGGGTCGGCCGTGAACGTAACCACATGGTTACCCTCTTGCCCTGTAGTGTCCCATGCTTGGGGCAAAAGAATTAGTTTTTCTCGTCCTAAGTTGCCTGCATTTATAGGCTGAAGTGCAATTTGTTCTCCATTAATATCAACACGCACCATCACCTGGCTATATGGAACAAAATCTGGAATCGTAACAGCCAGTTGAAAAGTTACCTTGTCGCCAGCAAAAAGTGGGCCTGCAGGATAAAGATTGAGTTGATTGTCTTCAATGAACAAGCTGTCCTCAACATCGATTTCTACGACAGGAACCGGTGTATCAGTCGATGTTGGCAGAGGTAGAGGGGTATCAGTCGGCAATGGCTGTGTATTTGTTGGGATGACAATAGGTGTTGTCGTTTCTGCCGGTGGTAGTGTTGGGGAAGGCTGTGATTCGACTTCAGTTGCTGTCGAGGTAGGTAACTCAGCTGTAGGAGGGGGTTGGGTTGGTTCAGGGTCGAGAAGAGTACAGCTCGATAGTACGAACAAGAAAATCAGAAGTGTAGGCCAAATTGTGCGACAAGAGCGTACAGGGGGGTAGAATTTGTCCCTCATAAATATTTTATTCTCCAGAGGTATTATACGTTTTAATAGTTAAATAAAATCAAAAATTAACATACCTTTAGGGTTCGATTAAATAGGACTCTTAGATAAAAATATCGGGGTTTAAAAAATTTAGTATGGGGAGAGAGTTTTCTCTTGAGAATGAGTATGAAACAACCGGAAAAACTGTTAACAATTGGGGGATGGGACCCTTGTGGTTCATATGGGGCAGTGGCGGATTTAAAAACGTTTGCAGCCTTAAACTGTCATGGGATGGGTGCGATGACAGTGGTCACGGCTCAAAATAGCAAAGGGTGGTACGGGGCTGAGTTTATGTCGGCCGAATTTGTCGCTCAGCAGCTCGATGCGATTCTAGACGACTATGGAGCTAGATCAGTCAAGACCGGTTTTATAGGCAAAGTTGACTTAATCGAAGTAATCGCAGAAAAATTGGTTGAGTACGAAGTCAAAAATATCGTAGTAGACCCCGTATTGGTGAATAATCATGGCCGGGCAATGTTCCCACCTGAAGTTGTGGATGCCTATCATAAGCATCTGTTTCCGTTAGCCACAGTTGTGACGCCCAACAGGCGTGAATTTAATTTGATCCTATCTGGTGAAACGGCTCCTTGGGAGATGAACCAAAACAATGTCTCTCGAGCTATAACTTTTGTCGATAGTTTAAGCTCGCAGGGTTCTGCTCCCGCATTTGCCATTAAAGGGTTGCCGTTTGAGGATAATAAAGTTGCAGACAGCCTTATTCAGGATGGAAAAATCGAGCTTTTTCCACATGATCAAATAGACACGATTAATATTAGCGGGACAGGGGATAGCTTTTCGGCCGCGTTAAGCTGCCAACTTGCGCTTGGATTGTCTTTAAGTGAAGCTGTTCAGGTCGCTTCGGAGTTAACGTTGCAAGCAATTGAGATGGGGGCTGATTGGCAATTGGCTACACACTCAGGTCCGATTGGGCACATTGCGTTTAGAAATGGCTAACTGACTTTTAAACTAAGCTTTTGACAAGCTTTCGTAACAAAGACTTGGTTTTAGCTGGACGCAACAACTTGCGTGGAGCCTTTGAAGTGGAGGGTAGCATCGCTAAAGGACACTCACTAAGTTTTCCTTTTAGGCAATAAGAGGTTTGGACTTCTTTCGAGATGCCACATGCTTGGCTGAAATGATGACAATAATTACGGGTTGAAGGAGCCGAAATGTGGGTTCTGGGATCATCTTTAAATCCTAAATAGATGCAGGCTTCACAATTATCCGTGTGATTGATTTGTGTCATTAAAAATTCCTTTGAATCAAAAAAGATGGGTAAAGAAGTGCAGAGGCGGTCAGCAAAGGTTGGAAATAATGACTCGACGAAATTGATCTTAGCATAGTTCTCGTAGTCAAAATCAGGTGATTTTATTATTTAGGTGTTGTTGCGTTTACTCTGCCTATTTTTCACGCAGTGAAACGGACAGGTAAAAAGCTAGTGCAGTATTTAGCGATGATTATTTGAATTTGGGAGTATTGCAAGGCTCAATCATCGACGGTTGACATTCTGAGTCTCAGGCTGATAATTAGGCATGTTCTGCATTCAGAATATATTGAACGTAGTGAAGAGTCCTAATGAATGAGAATTTAAACGCTGTAAATGAAAGTACTGTAGCCGGGTTAGGACGACTAACTCGCTTTTTTGGTTTTAATGATGTGATGGGTCGATTGTACGGCACATTGCTGATGAGCCCTGAACCGATGTCGCTAGATGAGTTGGCTGAAACTTTGCAAATTAGCAAAGGGTCAGTCAGTATGAATATGCGGTCGATTGAACGGTGGGGGATGGCCCGTGAGGTTTGGGTCCGAGGCGAGCGCAAAAAATATTATGAAGCTGAGTCTGACTTTTGGACGGTGATTCGTACAGTTTTGAGCGGCCGCGAAATGCGTGAAGTGAGTACCGCTCTCGATGTACTTGGTACAAGTGTTGAAAAGTTACGCTTGGCTGAAGAAGAACTCACAGATGAGGAGAAACAGCTGGCTGCTTTCTATATGGAGCGGGTGGGTGATTTGCAATCGTTTTTCGAATTTGCGCAGATGATGCTTTCAAGCTTTGTTGCTTCGGCCGATGAGCCAGATTTTAGCGGTGTGACGAACCTTAAGCTTAACTCTGATGATCCGAGTGACATCGATGCAGAATGGGAAAACGGAACAGGGTAGCCGCTTACACTAGCTATATTAATTTACTTTTCGACTCAATTTGTTTATGAAAAAAATAGCCATTGGTACAACTAATCCTTCTAAAATTGAAGCGGTTAAAGCTAAAGTCCATTTAATTTGGCCCGATTGTGAGCTCTTGCCAACCAAGGCCCCTAGCGGTGTTTCTGATATGCCTATGTCCGACGACGAATGTATCTTAGGCGCTAAAAATAGAGCCAAATATTGTTTGGAGTCGACTGATGCTGACTTGGGTGTTGGCTTAGAGGGCGGGGTTATGTTGATGAAAGAAGGGCTCATGTTAGTCGGCTGGGTCGCTATTCTGAACCGTGCAGGGACGGTGGGCTTAGGCTCTTCGGCCCGTATTCCGCTACCTGAATTTATCGCCCAGCGGGTACTCAGCGGTGAAGAGTTAGGGCCAGTGATGGATGATGTGGTAGACGAACACAATACGAAGCATCGTGGCGGTGCCTCGGGCATTTTGTCAGGTAATCTGACTCAAAGAAGTGAATCGTTTGCAACGGCCGTAGCTTATGCGTTGTCTCCCTTTGTGGTTCCCCAATTTTATAAGTAGGCAAGTGACAGACCCTGATCCGATCAAAGGATCTATCACTCACCAGAAAATGCTTAACTTAGAATCGTTCCATCAGCGATAGCCTTTGGGTTCGAATCGTTATTGTCGACAGTAACAGAGCCTGTTACTTTCACATCACGGCCGAAAACGAACTGCCCTTTGACAGTAAACGTATCTGCTTCAATTAATGAGGGTGCTCCATTTGGGAAACCTGCTTCCATTTGATCGATCAATTTATAATGGTCTGTGTCTAGCTTGACGACAACCTGGCCTAAATCCCGTTCAGGATTTGGCACGATTCTATGATCATCGGTTAGCACATAGCAGTCTGAGCGTACGGCCAATAGGTCACCGGTTGTTTTAACCGGTGCAAAACGGGTACGTGGCACACGCATCGCCCCAGCCCCTTCAAAAACAGCAATTGCTGAACCCATCGCTGTCTCAAGCTGATAAACTTTTTCAGAGCCTTTGTCTCGTGGGTTAACCGTTTTATTGTTACGAATCATCGGTAGCCCTAGTACATAATTTCGATCTTCCATCGCTTTTTTCAATGCGGGTAGATTGATCCATAAATTGTTGGTGTTGAAGTATTTATGGACGGTGATGTCTTGGAATGTATCAACATCTTCATCAGCACATTGAGCAGATTCGCGCAGAATCAGTTGCCCGTCGCTGGTACGTTTTGCTAAGTGGCCACCTTTGCGGTCGGCCGCAGTCCGGTCGGCGACTTCCATCATAAATGGCAATTGGTGATCGACAAAGTAGCCCAGAATTTGGTTGTCTACTACTGCCCCCAAATTATCTGAATTAGAGACAAATGCATATTTGTAACCCGCATCAAGCAGCTGATCGAGCATGCCGCTGGTAATTAACGCCGTATAAATATCACCATGACCAGGCGGACACCATTCAAGTGCAGGGTTTTCAGCATATGCGGCCGGACTCATATCGCTTAAGCAAATCTTTGGCACTTTATGTTGTAGAAAATCGGGATTTAAATCTCCGTTTAAGTCAGGATAGTTTGACAAGACTTCAAGCGAATCTGTTTGTGTGCTGAAGCTATTCATTAGCACAACCGGCATCTTTTGAGCTTGAGCTTGTTTCGCAATGATGTCTAGAAAAGACAGGCCGTTTTTGACCTGCAACAGAGATTTCGCTTTTGAAAGCCCCATACTTGTCCCTAAACCACCATTTAGTTTGATAACGACCGCTTCGCTAATATGTTTTTGCCCAAGCGCTTCATAGTCACTGGCTAATGCTTCTGCATCTGGTAAGGTCTGAACCGGCTCAATTGAGGTTTCCGGAATCATTCCTGTTTCTCCTGTTACCAGCAGATTGTAGTAATGAGCAAAAGTTTGGATTGCGACCTCAGGCAATCCCTCGGCTTCCATCTTTTTTGAAAATTCTGAGAAATCAATAGTTGTATTAATCATTGGTTTGGGACTCCCCTTAAATTGGATAAATAAAATAGCGTTGGGTTTTAGGCTCCTGTCGCTTGGATTCAGATTTCGACTTTAGGAAATAGTTTTGATTCAAGCCCGAGCATTATAAGTAAAAATCCTTTCTAGCAATATTAAGTATAGGGCGATCTTGATAAACAAAAGTCCCACAATGTAGGGATATTGGGCAAGAATAAGGCTGAATTTCATATGATTCATTCGAATAATCTTTAAGCCGTTAGCAAAATGAATAAACGTCGTTGATTCTTGAATCTCATTAGAAAAACATAAAACCGATAAGTTTACATGATTCGATTTCAATTCAGCGGTGTGCTATTATTCGCCAAATCTCGCTACACCATCCTAAATGAAGGGGAAGAATTAAAATGCTTTCAACTATAGAAATTGTACTGTTCATATTACTATCACTGATTTGTGTAGGCATGGCTTACAGTACATTTAACAAAATGTTCGCCGTTATTAACCGCGGGGAGGGTGAACTGCTTTGGAATGAGCTGCCAACCCGACTTTGGAACGGCACAATGGCCCTCGTTACACAAGGGCGCATCATTCGCCATCGAACAGTCAGTTCGATCTTCCACATGTTTATCGCCTATGCGTTTCTGTTTTACTTAGCGATTAACGGTGTAGATGTAGCGAAAGCATTTAGCGCTGGATTTGCTGAATTCTATCGTGAAGGCTTAGGGGCATTCGGTGGGGTTATTCGACTTTTGGCCGACGTGCTCAGCGTTTTGGGTTGGATTGGGATGGCTTATTTTATCCTACGCCGCTTTGTTTTTGACCGCTCTGCTAAGGTTTTGGCAATCCGTGAAAATGTGATGCTTCACCCAAAAGCACGTGCTGGTGGGGTTTACAATGACTCACTTTTCGTCGGTATCTTTATTCTATTCCATTTAGGATTCCGCTTTTTAGGTGAATCGTTTGATATCGCATTGCACGGTGCTGATCCTTGGCAACCATTGGCGAATGCGATGAGTAAAGTCTGGATGGGTATCGGTATGACCGATTTTCAGCTAGATGTGTGGGTTCATATCAGTTTCTGGATCGCGGTTGGGCTGATCATCATGTTCTTGCCCTATTTCCCATATACCAAGCATGCCCATCTTTTCATGGGGCCGCTTAACTTTATGACCCGGCCGGATCGCGGTGCCTTGGGTGCGTTAAACGCTTTGGACTTTGAAGATGAGAGCCTAGAGCAGTTTGGTGTTAAGAACTTCGACCAGCTTGATAAAACTCAAATCCTTGATGCCTTCGCTTGTATTATGTGTAACCGATGTCAGGAAGTTTGCCCAGCTTACACGACGGGTAAAGAACTATCTCCGGCCGCACTTGAGGTCAACAAACGATATTACGTTTGGGAAAATTTTGATGATTTAGCTGCTGGCGGCGACACGATTCCCCTAATGGATTTTGCCATTAGTAAAAGTGCTGTCTGGGCTTGTACCAGCTGTGCCGCTTGTATCGACGTTTGCCCTGTTGGAAACGAGCCGATGATCGACATTCTCGACATTCGTCGCGACCAGATGTTGATGGAGAACGATTTCCCACACGAGCTACAGACCGCATATGAAGGGATGGAACGGGCCGGAAACCCATGGGGTAACACGGATGAACGGACCGGCTGGATGAAAGGGTTGCACTTCGATGTGCCAACCGTTCATGAAAATCCTGAATTTGAAGTTTTACTCTGGGTTGGTTGTGCCGGTGCATACGATCCAAATGCTCAGAAAACAGTTCGTGCTATGGCGACCATTTTAAATGAGACTGGAACTAGCTTTGCAATTCTAGGTGACGAGGAGAGTTGTACAGGTGACCCTGCCCGTCGTTCAGGGCACGAAGCACTCTTCTTTGAGATGGCATCTGGCAATATTGAAGTGCTCAATGGGTACGGCGTAGATAAAAAGACAGTCGTCACCAGTTGCCCGCACTGTATGACCGCCATCGGTACAGAATACAAACAGCTTGGTGGTGACTACAAGGTTTATCATCACACGCAGATGATCTCTAGCTTAATTGGTAGCGGTAAACTGACGCTGCAAAACGATACACTTGAGAAAGTCACTTTCCATGACCCATGTTACTTGGGCCGCCACAATGGTGAATATGAAGCCCCTCGTGATGCTTTAGCTAAAGCCGGAGCATTCCTGATGGACCCAGAGCGCAGCAAGAACAACTCGTTCTGCTGTGGTGCAGGTGGTGCTCAGATGTGGAAAGAGGAAGAGCATGGTGATGAAGCGGTTAATGTAAACCGATACAATGAGCTCAAAGAGACAGGTGCTGAAACAATCGCGGTCGGTTGTCCATTCTGTGCGCAGATGATGAACGACGCGAACGATGAAGCTGGCTCTCCGATGAAGGTTAAAGATGTGGCTGAGATTGTCGTTGAGTCAATGAACATCCCATCTGCTGCGGCCGACTAGTCGTTTTTAAATAAGTAGTGAAGCTTCAATGACCAGTAGTCGGTAGAATAGTGTTTGACACTATTTTCTAACTATTGGTCATTTTTTTTATGCGTACTCGATTTTTTCTTCTTACTCTGTCACTGTTATTGTTTTTTATTGCCGGATGCGGATCAACGACTGGACCTTATTCCGATAGCTTTGACTCAGTTCAAAGCTGGGCAACGGGTGAAAACGACCAAAGCCGTGGTGTTGTTGCCGGTGGTGTTTATGACTTCACCGTGTTTACAGACACCGGTATCTATTGGGCATCAGCCGGTGAGCGGTTTGGCGATGGCACCTATGAGGTTGACGCGACTGCGATTTCTGGGCCAGAAGACAACGGGTTTGGCATGGTCTTTATGGTTGATGATGATACCGGATCATTTTATCTGTTTGAGATTAGCTCAGATGGATTTGTCTGGATCGGCCGCTGTGAAAACAACTGCCAAGGTGACATGGAGATTCTTGTAGAAGGGGGCTGGTTTGAATCGGCCGCTGTAAAGCAAGGACTAGGTGAGACCAATAAATTGCGTGTCGATGCGGATAGCGGCAACCTTACTTTTTTTGTGAACAATCAAGAAGTGGGTCAGGCATTTGATGATACGTTTACCCAAGGCAATATCGGGATTGCGGTTGAGACGATCGGCATTGGGGATGTTCAGGTTCATTTTGACAATTACGCATATGACCCGGCCGACAATTAGCAGCATTGAGAAATTTAAGAAAGTTAGAGGGATGAGCCAAGTTGCAGGCAAAGCTTTGTGACGCTTGAATCAGAAACACCCAACACACCGAACGACAATCAAATAAAAGAGAGCGATGAAGAGCCTGCTGTATTAATCGATGCTGTTGATGCGGTTGGCCAAATCTCACCTATTGTTTTAATTGTAGGGGTATTGATCGGGCTGATTCTTTTTATTTTTATCGCAGGTGGCATGCTCGTCTTCGTCTTAAGCGGCGGGTTTGGCTTAGTTGCGAATATTCCAGATGAGCCAGTTCAAATTGATTTTGAATCTGAAGCGGACGCTCTTTGGCAACTGGATTCAAAGACCGAGAGAGACGCAGAGGATCAGCTGTATTTCACGCAGCAGACTTTATTTGAAGAGGGTGCTTACCTCATGTTTAGTAATGAGCCCAATCAAATTTACTGGACAACGGCCGGCATTGCACTAGCCAATGGCACTTATGAGGTAGATGTCACATTTGACGAAGTTAAGATTGATATCGGGGCGGGGTTGGCCTTTTTGATTTCTGGTGAGGCAGGGGCTGAGTCATTCTATCTGTTTGAAATTGACCCTAACGGGTTTGTATGGACCGGCCGCTGTGAGGCAGGCTGCATGTCAGCTACACCCTCTACTGTCGGAAGTGGCTGGTACCCTGTTGAGGCGATCAAAAAGGGAGCAGGCGAATCTAATCGGCTCAAGGTTGAGGTTGAAACAGCAGAAATATTTTTTTATATCAACGACCTTAGAGTGGGCGTCATAGAAAATGTGAAAGTTAATGAGTGGGGAGATGTCGGCTTGCTAGTGGAATCTGGCGATGAAGGGAATATGTCGGCTAGGTTTGATAATTTCCTGTGGCAACCGGGTAAATAAAAAAGCCCCACTTGGGGCTTTCATCTATAGGCTCTTTTTTGGTATGACCTGCATTCTTAATGCAGTTCTTTCTTGTCCGTCTATTTCTATATCTACAAACTCTGGAATACAGACGATGCTTGTATCTTCTTCTTCCAAATAACCGTTGGCAATAGCTACCGCCTTAATGGCTTGATTTACTGCACCTGCCCCGATGGCTTGAACTTCCGCGCGCCCATGTTCCCGTATAACTCCGGCAATTGCACCCGCGACTGATGCGGTTCGTGACTTTGCCGATACCTTGATAATGCTCATGGAACCGTCTCCTTTTATTGAATTTTTAATCTAGCATGCGGATTGGATTCTAGAAGTTGTTCAGGACTATGTCAAGAAATCTTGTGTGATTTGCGATAAGAATTTCGAGAAATTGATAACGCATATGTATGCAAAAGCCAGATTTAGAATTTGAGCATCAAATTTCGCATAATTGGCGAATTTAAATTAACCAACCTTGTTTTTTAGCGTGTAAGCCAATCACGGCCGAATCTTGGGCCAAAATCATCTCGGTTCCGGTTGCTGTGACTTCGGCCGCAATTTGACGTACTTCGTCGTCCCTACGGTCGCGAGTTACATCTCGAATGTAGGCAGCTAAAATCCGGTTGGGATGTTTTTTAATCGCCTTCTGATAAATCTCAGGATCGTGCTGACCGCTATCACCCATCAAAATAAAATTGAGGTTTGGGTACATCCCCAAAATCATTTCGATTTGTTGCAGTTTATGTTCACCATGCCCCGGTTTTATAAATTGAATATCTGAAAAACCATAGTCAACCAAAAAAAGTGGGGCCTTGGGAATGTTCTGAAACTCGAAAAAATCGGTAAGCAGAGGGTATAAGTTCCACGGACTGCTTGAGACAAAAAAGAGCGGATTCTTACCATCTTTAATCAAGCCTTGATAAAGGTCCGCAACCCCATCAAAGGGAAGTCTGGTTCTTGCATTTTTAAAGAACATAAGCCCGGCCGCAGCTACATAATTTGTCGCTTTGCTTTGCAAAACTGTATCGTCGATATCACTAATAATGCCAAACTCAGCATCGTAGGGTGGAATGAGAATTGTCCCCGTGGCTGACACCCGTGCATCATCCGGCCGGTCGATGAGCGTTAGCTCAATGTCGTGCCATAGCTGATCGGCCGGTAGCCCGGGATTCGGCATGTCAACTTCGAAAAACCCTTCATCGTTTGTGGTAAACGTTGCGACGCGTGATCCGATTTGAGCCTGTACATGCACATTAGGAATTTCATCGCTGGTGACATGGCGCCACATGTTGAGCAGGTTTTTGGCAAACTTGTCGCGATCTTGTGCTTTTGGAATCTGTTTGTCACGCTGAACCCGGCCGCGCAAATACAGTCGGTCACGATTGCCCAAACCGTGATAGGGATGGATGTGTACTCGGCCGTCTGCCATTAGCCGGTCAGATAAACGTTGGGTCAACGCATCAAATTGATCATCGGCTAAATCAGCTACTTTAGTAATAAATTTTTTCATAGTTTAACGATATAACTCAGCCTTTATAGAATAGCAAAGGTTTATATTTACTCTATCGACTTGATAGGAGTTTTGCGTGTAAAAGTATAAGGGGTTGCGTGATTTTGACTAGAATATTTCTGAAAGATAATGCGCACCCCATCATGAATGCCACGGCCATAGCGGGCAATTTCAGCCTTTGACGGCAGTTGGTCGATTGTTAACGCAATCTGGCCATCTTCGCTATATGTTGCGACATCAAGCACCACAAAATCGTCATCAACCTTGCCGATTGCAAGGAGGGTTTCATTTTCTTCTAGATCACCATCAAGCGTTATTTTGAGCGGGTTGTCAGGCGTTACAGGTTCTAATTCTGTGACTTCACTCAACTCTAGGATGCTCAAGCCGGATGAACCACCACGGCTCGATGTGAGCTCAAACGGTTCAAATAGGTCAGGATTGTCGCGTAAAAGCGGCGGGAGTGTATTGTTTTGGGTACTTCGACTGGCAACGGGCAATGCGCTCAATTCGGCCGTTCCCGTTAGCCCACTGTGCCCTTCAATGGTGATGCCGATGTTTTGTGGCGAGAGCGAACGGCTGACTGTAGGCAAAGTTTCTCCTTTAGGCTGGTGTACGGTAAAGGCCGTTTCAATCGTGACCCAATCGGGGCGTGTTCCACTGCGCCGACGGCCGATAGCGCGAGTGGCTGGCTCTACTTGAGCTGAAATCGGCAGTTCATCTTGCACATAATAAGAAGCGAAATTTTCTTCAGTCGTCACAATCAACTTCATCGTATGATCGAGTTTGTAAATGCCTCGTTCCCATTGATCTTCCTCGATATAGGCGGGAACTTCTCCTTCAAGCGGGTAAAACTTTTCACCCGGTTCTAGCCACTTGCCATTGATCTGATTCCCATCGGTCAGGGAGGTAATGTCATATGCTTCCCCAAAAATCAAAAAGACGAAAAATAGTCTTTGCTTTGTTTTATTGGCGACGCGGATTTCCATCATCGCCTCGTCCCCCTCTTCTGGTCCTTTGCTATACAGATTGATGTCTGTATTTTGCTTTGCCTCAACAAATTTGCCTTCATCGTTACGAACTTTGATGCGGATCTCGATTTTTGAGCTGTCGAGCTTGGTTTGTGGGTTGGTAAGGCTAAGGAGGTTATGCCAGCGAGCAATATGTTCTAAGCGGCTGACGACTGTAGCTGCGCTGTCTTTAGAATATTCGCGAGTTCCTTCTACCAGAGGATATCCATCTTGGATACGCTGAATGACAAACTCTTTGTTTTCAGCTGTGACTAAAAATGATTCCGTGCCATCGGTGACTTCTTTGACGGTTAACGAAGATTGTTGTTTGGATCCGGCCGTTTGTAGCGCATCGCGCACTAGTTGGCAGGCTTTTTCATCTCCTTTCAAAGCGACGAGGAGCGGGACAATCGGGGTGTCGGTCACTATCGCTTTATAGGTAGTTGCTTCATTTAAGCTAAAGCCCTCCTGTTGATTTTCGGCAACAAGTTCGACGTGGCTGCGAGTGGGCAGTGTGCTGGTTACTTTAACGAAAGCCAGCGCTTTATCGACTTCACGCAATGTATCGGCCGAGGCATCAAATGAATAGATGCCCAGCACCGTTGTCTCGTCGCTTGAGATACGTTTAATGCCGTTTACAGCTCCAGCATCAATTTGCCAGCCCTCATCCTTCCCTTTTTTTGAGTCGCGATTAAACGCCAGCGTGTAGTAGTCGGGCAACTCTTGAATCGCACCGCCCAAAAACGGTTGATTCAGATTAACTTCACCCGTTGTATCCATTTGAGGGGATTGTTCCGCTACGTTGGCTCGTACTAGTGCATTGGCCCGCATATAAATGTCTCGATAGGTGATTTGGCTTCCGGCCGACTGTAGTGTCTCTAAAAAGTAGTGCGAGAAAATACCGCGCTGTTCCCCTTCGATGACTTTCTCTTTAGCCGTTTGTTCTGAGCGGCAGGCAGATAGCAAAATATGGTCACCAGAAGGAAGATCAAACCAGCCAGAAAGTGAGCTGGAATTCTTCTTCATCATTTTGCTGGGATCTTTACCTTTCATAAAGAAGTAGCCGTCTAACGACCGATTACGCGTGTCTGTGGCGACACGACGGCTAGTAACCCCGGCCGTGATGTCGCGAGTGCCCGAACCAGAATGGCAGCAGTCCATAATTGCGGTGATATGGGCACCCGTTTGGGCCAATTCATGAATTAAAAACGCCAGCTCTTTATCCGCCAGATCGTTTCCTTTCGGAGCACGACTGTCGTAGGCAACAATTGTTTCATCGAGTTTATCTGGCTCAATGTGCCAAAACTCGCGGGCTGTCATCGACTGAGAGCCATGTCCGCTGTAGTAAAACAGAATCGCATCGTCGGCCGTTGCTTTCGCCTTAAGCTCATAAAAACCGTCAATAACATTCTGTTTGGTCGCTTGCTCATCAGTCAAAATTTGAGAGCTGTATGTGTTTCCAATTCGCTCCGTTAAGAAGGTGTTGATACGAGAAATATCGTTTTTACACCCAGCCAGATGGGGTATGTTTGAATCGGGGTGATATTCATCGATGGCAACCAGCAGGGCATAAATGTTTTTGGACATATGTTTTCCTCTTTTTTGGTAGGTCTAGAAAATAGTTATGCGTCAAGCGCTTTATATGACAGGTTAACGGCCGACAAGCGGTAGCCAAACGAGGGTGTCACTTGGGCCGTTTGGTGCCAAAAAGCCGCTTGTAACTGAAAAATTGGCGCTCTGCGAGGTTTCAGCCAAAGGCTGTCCTGTAATTGATCTGACCCTGTAGTTGGTTGATTCTGAGCTACCGCCGCTCATTTGCGAAAATCTATTTGATCTAAAGTTAGTAGAAGATTGCGCTACAGCTAATCCGATTGGGATTAATAGCATCAGCAGGGCGATTAGAATAAGTTTACGCTTCATATAATCATCCTCCTAATCGATGTTGATGAACAGTGGAATGGTGCCGTTTTCAAGATCAATTGGGCCAGCTACCCGGCCGATAGTGATCTCTGTATCGCTTTCAGATGCTCGACCGATAGAGCCTGAAGTTGATAGCACAAGCTTATATCCGATTTCCCACTTCACGCTGCGGCCGACAGAATCTAGATTGACGGCCGGAGCCAGCCCCTCTGTGATGATGATCAGATAGCTTTCAGGTTTAATGACGCCTGTGGTTGGGGCAAAGTCAACGTATTCAGATCCATCTTCGAAAGCAATTGATTCAACTGATACAAGTTGATGAGCTACCCCAAATACCCCTTGCTGGTTGCTGCTATCAGCCTTGGCTACAGCCAAAATCGGCTCACCTGTATCTGGTGATGGCGCAATGCCAACCATGGAAACTAAGTCGCCTGGATTGATTGTTGTAGCACCTGCATTAATAACAATCGTTTGGCTACGTGCAGAACGATCTATGACTCCAGCTGCGCTTATACCTCCACTGCCCGCAAAATAGCTATCATAATAAGGGCCGCTACCCTGCACGAGCATACCACGATAATTAGTGCTAAAAATTCGAGCACCATACCCCCCATCAATTACTGCGTCGGTTCCGCGTGCATATAGCCCTTTGCCCCCTTCAAAATAGCCACCTTCATTGAAGAAGGTGTGAGAATTTGAAGTATCCCCCCGGCCGTAAACACCCACCCCTTGGTTGCTTTCCCCATAAACGCCCGGTGCATAAATATTTGGGTGGGTACGATCTGCTCCACTATACCCATAAACTCCAATCCCGTTGGTGCTATAAAAATAGCCACCATATCCTTCGTTAGGGTTGCTACCACCATCATAACCATAAACTCCAAACCCATCTTGCGTTTGTCCGTAGATTGCTCGGCCGTTATTTGCCAGCCCAAAAATCGCATTACCCGTCGTCGTTTGACCCCTTATCGCCCCATGGTTAAAAGCAAACGAGTCGTTGTTTAAATGCACTTCAAGTGTGTAGTTGTTGGTAATAGCACTCGCCGTCCCTTTGATAATCGCACCCGGTCGGAGTGAATGGGCCAGCGGCGTAGGCAAAATTTCTTGGCGTGGTGACAAAAGCTCCCCTTCAACTGTTTGAGCCAGCCATAACTCTTCACCGTTGAAAATATCTTCTGTAATTTCAAGGTTTGTCGCAAACAAGCCATCCACAACGCTGACACTCATGTTGCCACTGTCCCAGAGTAGCGTTCCGCCTAAAGCTGCATTGTAGAGTTGGAAGCGCATGACAAACTTGCCATCAAGCGGTTCCCCATTTTCATCAGTTAAGTATCCTTGATGGGTGATAGCATCTTCGATCGTTGCTTGTGGCCCTGCTAGAGAAACAGCATCAGCATCGGCTCCGTTTGCACCAACCCACTGAGGCCAAAAAGCCCCCAGCCCACCTAAAAGAAGCAACGCGATGGCTCCCAAGAAAACAGTTGAAAAGTAGCTTTTATTGTTCATCTTTCCTCTTTTGACGACCTTTGTCGAGTTAAAAAGATCGCTGAATAGCAGTGGCAAACCCTCTTATTGATCGCCTTGTTGATCATCCAATTGTAACCGTAAAGTTAAAGCTGGCTGATAAGTTGGGTTGAGCGCTAAACTGCGGTTAACTGAAAGTTGGGCTGACTCTAGATTTCCCTGTTGGAAAAACGTGGTGGCCAAAGCTAAATGAAAGTCGGCCGAATTTGGTTCCCATTTGACCGCTTGTTGAAACGATGCTTCGGCCGCAGATAAATCATTCGCTTGCAACTGGGTCCAGCCTAAAATAGCAAAAGACACCCCATCGGTTGAATCAAGATTGATTGCCGATTTCGCCTGCTGTTGCGCCAAAGGCAAATCCCCCGCTCGAATAGCTAAATCAGCATATCTTTGATAAGTAACGCTAATGGTGGGTGCCAGCGAAATCGCCTGCTCAAAGGCGGCATACGCCTGTTCAAACTGTGAAGCCGATGTGCTTTGAAAGGCTGCCTGCCCATAAACTGAGGCCAAATGTGTATATAAAACCGGGTCGTTTGGCCGGAGATCTACAGCCGCTAGCAGCGCAGATTCTGCAACATCAAACTGTCCCAGTTGGGCGGCGGTTAATCCTTGCGCTACCAGATACTCTGGGCGAAAAGGCTGTTGATCAGCAGCGGCCGAATAGCGCTCTAATGCCGCTGGCCGATCTCCTTGGTTGAACAGGGTGGTTGCTTGCCAGCCAGACATGTCAGCCAACAGCGGCCGGACGTTGCTTTGCCAAACGCCCCAACCCGCAATCAGCAGTGCGAACCCCACGACCCAGATTCGGCTCCAAGCTGGAAGCTGGAGCTGGATTGGATATCGGGATTGTGATCCGGTGGTGGCTGTTAAGATCGCTAAAGCCAACCAAAACAGGAGGGCTGTTGCCGCGACATCGAACAAAAATAGATTGCCGACTAAATGGGCACAAATCATAGCGATGCAGGCGGCCGTCCAACTGTTGTGCGGGTCGCTGGGGAAAGCCTGCTGTGCCAAAAAGTGCCGCCAGCTTTGGCGGAATATGACGGTAACCAGCAGGCAAAATAAAAGGGTCGCGACAATACCGTAGCTGAGTGATACATCGAGCAGCCAGTTGTGGGCACGGTCGGTTATGATGCCGCGCCCTTGGTAGTAAACAAGCTCTGGCGGATACACGGCCGGGAAAATCTGATCAAGTGTATCGGCCCCATACCCCAGCCACAGTCGGGGCCATAGGAGCTCTAGCGACGCTTTCCAGATCGTCCAACGGGCTGCGATAGAGCCCGCTTGGGCGATACCACGCTGCAAAATAAAAAGCATGCTACCGCTAAAAATAAGTATGCCGCTGGCAACCCCCAATCGGCGTTGTCGTTGGGTGAGATGGGGCGCGAGTTGGAGCCACAGAAAAACGATAATCCCCACAGCGGCCGATATAAGTCCCGCACGGGCTTGGGTTAAAGCGATGACAATGACTTCTAGGATCAGCAAAAGGCTAAAGCTGAATCGGGCTAATTTGTTTGATTCGAATTGAGCTGCCGCTAGGGTGAGCGGGAGGAGCAATGCGAGATAGGCGGCCGTAAAGTTGGCTCGGCCGAGGGTGGTCACAAGTTGGCTTCGGCCGTCTGTGAAAACCGATAGAGGCTGCCATCCGGCCGCTTGAGCTAGGCCGATCAAGCAGACGGGAGCCGCTGTAAGCACCGCGGCTTTAAGCAGGTGCCCAACGTCTTCTTGTTTGATTTGGAGTGCAACGATAACAAAGAGTAGGAGGTAGCTGAATTGGGTGATGACCCCGTTTGCACGGCCAAAACTGCCTAACAAAGCGGTAAATGGATAGGGGCTGAGCAGGGTTGCGAGTGCTAAAACAGCTGTGAATGCGAGCGTCAGCCGGCCGATGGGGCTGGGAAGTGGCTTGATAGAGAAGTTTGCATTGGCAAAAACCGATCTGCTAAAACAGAGTAGCCCCAGCACGGCGATCAGCGTGCGCATGAGCCAAATTTTTGAGGCTTCAAACTGCTGCTCGACCCAGAAATTGACAAAGAGCGGAATGAGAACGACCAAAAACAGCAATATGATTTCTTGCATGTTTTGAACCGCGGGGCGTTTGATTTGAGTCTCAGTCTGCATGTTTTCGTCACTTTTGGCTTACACCAGACGATTATACATTTCATCTTGGGAGCGAACTAAAGCAAAACTGAAGTCTTGAGCCAAGTGTTAATTTAAGGACATTGCTGAATCGCTTCCCCCACTCTAGCGTCTGCTATAAAATCCCCATATGAGCAATTCCACTAACCTGTCTGTAACACCCACCGGCGTAAAGGCCGACAAAACCCAACGTGAGATTCAGATTTCTTGGAGCGACGGCCACACCAGCCATCTCCCCTTTGATGGCTTGCGTGCTGTCTGCCCGTGTGTGATGTGCAAAGGGGGGCATGCCAATATGGGCAAGCCGGCCAATCCTTGTACGGTGAAAGATGCGGCCGAAACGAATCTGCAACTGCTGGGAGTGCAGGCGATGGGTAGCTACGCGCTTCAAATTAGCTGGAGCGATGGCCACGATGTAGGCATTTATACATGGGAGTTCTTGCGTGCAGCTGACCCGGTTAACTGTGTTGAATCTGAACCTGTTAGTTAGATGGTGGTAGCAATTCAAAGATGGGAGCCTCATGAATCAGTTCGGCCGGACCTCTGCGATTATCTTCTTGTACCCCTGCAAAATTTAAGTTTTCCCACTCATTGTAATCACGCAAAGTCGTGAACTCACCACCGCATTCGGTCGCTTCTAAATTGGCTGAATACGAAAACGACCCATCGGCCGGGTGGTATCGATTCACATCGAGCGGCGTCTGCAAAATGTTCTGGATAAAGTTTTTGTTCCAATCGATAAACGCCCCGCACATGCCGACCCGCTCATCCAGATGATTTTCATCCAGATTAAGCCTCTTCCCATCTGAATAGCTCATCATTTCGCTTAATTGACTATCTGGTGATCGTCCTGCGAGTCCTAATCCATCTCCAGCCCCATCGCAGTTGCTGTCCAGCCCTCTAAACTGATAGCGATAGTTCATGATTGAATTGTGGTTTGGCTTGTAGTTGCACTGGTCGGCCGGGCCTCCGTGGCGCAAGCCAAAGTTGTGGCCTAGCTCATGCATCATCGTCGAGGCGGTAATCGCATCGTAAGATGCGCCAACCAAACAGCCCATCGAAATAAGCACATCGTCACCGTTGACTTCAGCCAATCCAGAAGATGGATTGATTACAGTTGGATTCGGCCGATATTCGTGGACCATGAGCAGATAATGGAATATGCCCCGTCGATTTGAGTCGAAATAATCAACTTTGTACTGAGCGTGTTGCTCACCATTGATTTCACCCGTTAGGATTCCGTCCGTCTCTGGGATCTGCTCACCCCCATCAAACGGCCAGCCGCCGCCGATATCGACGATTAGGTTGATGCCGGTTGAGCCATCTGGATTGCTAACAGGGGCTTCTGCATAGACGAGCTTGAGCCGAGCCAAAGTTCCGGCCGATGGTTTGTGACTGTGAAAGCCACAGTCGGCTTGGGCCGAACTTAATGAGTTTGAGTCATCATCAAACCAATCGATTTCGACCAAAACATCTTTTTTTAGTGGGCTAACTCCCATTGCGTCCAAACGTAGCCCATTTTGTGTGCCTAACACTTCATCCCCATCTTTAATTCCGTCACCGTCTGTATCTGGGTTTGATGGGTCGGTACCGGTGTTGCTGAAGCTCACATAACGGCCGGTGTTTGTTTCTGCACCGTTGCTTAACCGATCTCCATCATCGTCCCCTTGCGACCAAGGAGTGGGGGTATTGGTGGGTGTTGGCGTATTTGTAGCAGTAGGTGTATTAGTTGGGGTAGGAGTTGGCTGCAGCACTTGGACTATCGCATGTGTGCCGCTGATTGAGGGAATTTGCCACGCATAACTCCCGTAATAGTAGTGAGAGACGGTCAATGCTTGACCCGCCTCAATCGTATAGGTCTGTTTGACTCGAGGCAGCTGAGGCGGTTGGGTTCTGCGCAGCTCGGGGGAGTTCGAAGAATTTTGGGTGGTTAAAGAGCCATTGCTAGCCATGACAGGCAGATGCTGATTTTCTGGCCAGCCTTGAGTGATCGTTATCGTTCGGCTGGTTTGGTTTTGCCATACGATTTTTCCATATCCAGGCAGAACCACATGGTCGGGGTCAAAGCCTGTTTCATTGATATCAATTTTGACTGTGTGTGTTTCAGCCGCGTATGAGCCGGTCGGGCCACCAAATGCAGCTGAAAAGCAAATACCTAAAGCAATAATGGCAAGGACCATGGCAAATAAAATATGAGGGAGTCGATTATTCATTGTTTTGATTGTGTGGTTACGCAGTCAAAGATGGCTACGTGATTAAACAGACTGACCGTTTGGATCGCCTGTATTTCGGATCAAAAGCTTCGTTTAATCTTGGTTATGCTCGGTCTGTCATCAAGCTCAAAATCTGTTCGGCCGCGGTTTGCCACCTAAACCGCTCCACATTTTTGTGCCCCTGCTTGATAAGCCGTTGACGCAGACTCCCATCTGACAAAACTTGCAGGATTGCGTCGCTGAGCTCGCTGACGCTTTCCGGATTAATGGTGATTGCTCCACCCGTTGCAGCCAGCTCCGCGAGCGAACTGCTGTCGGCCGTGATGATCGGGACGCCACAAGCGTTGGCTTCTAGCAGAGGAAAGCCAAACCCCTCGTTTAAAGATGGGTATAAAAACGCTGACGCCCCTTTGATCAGCGAAACCTTGTCTTCATCCGGCACAAACCCTGGTAGCACGATGCGATCTTTTAAAAGCGGTGGCAATGCCTCGATTTGCGCTAGAATCGCCTCTGAACGCCAGCCCGTTTGCCCTGCCAAAATCAAGTCGTGCGAGATTTGATCAGCCACGGTCGCAAATGCTTCGATGATCCGGCCGACGTTTTTTCGCGGCTGGATGGTGCTCAAGAATAGTATATACGGCCGGTCGCGTTTAAGTGGTTGAGCCGTTGGAGCATCTTGTAATAAGATCGGGTCGATGCCGGGATAAGCTACAGTTATCTTAGAGGGATCGGTCCCATAAATCTCTACTAAATCCCTTTTCGTAGCCTGCGAATCAGCGACGATGGCTCGGCTGCGTTTGGCGTTGTGTTTGGTGCTCCAGCGCAGATAGCGCAGCTGTTCGGCCGTGTGCGCCTCTGGAAAATGCTCATAGCCAAGGTCATGCACGGTTGCCATCGAGCGGCCGAACCAACTATACGGAATGACATGGGCCGGGGTGAAAAAGAGATCTGGCGGCCGGAGGTGAAGCTCGGCTCCCAAACGCAGATGCGTCCACATGCGTGGGAATGGGATGACACGATGTTCAATGGAATCGTTTTGGGGAAATAAACTGGCGGCCGGGGGCTGGTTAAAGTAAAGCCGAACCGTATGCCCTTGTGACATTGCCAGAGGTAGCAAATGTTGGATCAGATGCAGGGCGTAGGCTTCAGTTCCGGTTCGTTTGGGGATGGCGGCCCTGCTGGCATCGATACCTATGAGCATTTTAGCAACTTAGCCAGTCAGCGTTTCAGCCAATCAGCCTATCAGCTTGGCCTGCTGAAAGCGAAGCGTTGCTGAAATGCTGAGAGCGAAGCGTGCTGAGGTATTTTCTTACTGGCCTTCAATTTCAAGGAAGAATTCAGCCACCCAACCTTCATCACCCAAAAAGGTTCGAATTTTGACCCATGTGAATCCGCCTTGTTCTTGGGTTCCTTCATTTTGAAGGACAGTGACAAACTCGTTTTCATCCAAGATGAGAATCTCATCGCCACCAGGAGCTTCGCGTAATGTCAGCCCGTTACCACCTGTTTCTTTAACAAAGGCGCGAATAATGACCGGCGTGGGGGTAGCTGTGGGTAGATTTGGGTCGAGGGTAGGGGTGAGTGTGACCGTGGCGATACTTGGGAGCTGTCCAAAATCTGTTTGGCCTTGCTCTGGTGTGGCTGGAGCAGGGGCTTGGCCCTGAGCTGGGTCAGCTCCAGTCGTAGTTTGGGCAACCGTGGCTGTTTCTTCCGGTTCCGCTTGCAAAATTGGCGGGGGATTGTCGTAGTAGAGCCAGCCGATAACAGCCAGCATAAAGGCGGCACCCACAAACATTGTGGCGCTTGCACGACGTAAAACCGCTTCACGCTCTAACGAATAGACGCGCGAGCCACCTTGGCGTATACCGTTGTAAGCGATCAAAAAAATGATTAATGCGACGCTTAATAATCCGATTTGAAGAAAAAATGCCATGAGTTAGTCAGGATAGAGATAGAGTTGAGTGGTAAAGAATTAGCCAATAGCCTACGCACTGTTTGTGCTTACCTTTACTTAAATCTTTATGGGTCCTTGTCTTAAAATTTTAGGTTGTTCCTCTAAAAGAGAAATGATTGTTGATGGAACGCCACCTAATACGGTGCCACCATCTATGATCGCATCAACGCGGCCGTCTAGCTGGGCAAATGCGTCATTTGCTGAAAGTGCGGCCGGTTGTCCAGAGATATTTGCACTGGTGGCCGCAACTGCACCGCCTACTTGGCGGATTAGGTCACGACATAAATCGTGATCAGGAATCCGCACCGCGATGCCATGATTGGGCGAGATGTTTGCGGGCAGGTTTGATGATTTAGGGATGATGAGGGTAAGTGCACCGGGCCAATATCGCTCAGCCAAATCCCATGCTGCTTGAGAAACATCGGCCGCGATTTGATCTAGATCAGCCAAATCGGCCAGCAAAACAGGAATTCCTTTTTCCGCTTCACGTATTTTCGCCGCATATAACTTTGCAATTCCCGTTGAGCTGAAAGCCCCTGCGCCCACACCATAAACGGTGTCTGTTGGAAACACCACGGTACTCCCTGCTTTTAAGAGGGATGCTCCTGTTGTGATGTCGTAAGGGCTTGTGCCATTTAAGCGATGAGTTGCATTTGTCATATCGGAATTCGGCCGATATTTTAACTCAACTGCGTAACTTTTCGTATGTTAGAGCGGGATTCTTAAAGTGGCAGAGTGGTGGCAGGCAGGAAGTGGAGTGGGGATCGACGCCATGACCTTGTTGGCTTCGATACGAAAAATTGTGTAGGGGTTAGGCATTCGCATGAAAAACCTACCGAAAGCGATCAATCTACAGCGAAAGTCTCACCCCTTACCACCCGCAATATTCGATCATGCCCGGCTAAATCTTTGAGTAGGTTGCAATCGGCCGTGGGGAAATAGCGTTGACATAGCTCTAAGCCCCTCTTGCCTTGCGCATAGCCAATTTCTAGCAGGATGGCTCCGCTTGGGGCGAGGCGCGTTTGGGCCTGTTGTAGGAGTCTTTCAACATGGGCAAATCCGCTGTCGTCACTAAAAAGGGCGAGATGAGGTTCATGTTTGAGGACGCTGGCCCCCATCACGTTTTTTTCTTCGTCAGCGATGTAGGGGAGGTTGGCGATGATTAGATCAAACGGCCCTTCTTGATTCTTGAGCAGATTATCTTGTTGAAACGTGACGTTGGCCCTTAATAAACGGCCGTTCTCTTGCGCAACGGCCAACGCTTCGGCCGAAATGTCTGTCGCTATGATTCGGTGGTCAGCATCGGCCGTTTCTAGCGCTAGTGTTACGGCGATAATGCCGCTGCCGCATCCGACATCGATCACACGCTGTTCTTGCTTGCCTTTTAGAAACGCTAGCCCATGCTGGACCAACTCTTCTGTTTCGGGTCGGGGGATTAAAACGGCCGGTGAAACGTTGAATTGCCGGTTATAAAACCAGCTTTTGCCTAATAGATAGGGGATTGGAACATCGTCTTCGGCCGCGCTTTGAACCATCTTTTTAAAATGGGTGAGCTGATCAGTAGGCAGCAGCTCATCATCGTGGGCTAGCAGCCAGGCGGCCGAAACACCAAGCATCTCTTGTAAAAGATACTTGGCATCGGCCGGATCAATTTGGCCATTGGCCCAATGTTGTAGATCGCGTATTTGCAATGGGTAGTTATTTAATACGAATACGAGTCTCAGTCACGAGGGATTTATGGACCGGACACTTACCTGCTATAAATTTTAATCGCTCGATCTGATCTTCAGTTAAATCACCCTCAAAGCTCAAATCGATACTGATAATGTCTACCTTGCCATCGATGGTGAGACAGTCGTCACATGCATTGGCTGAGACTTTTTCATGTTCAAGAGATAGATTAATCGCTTTGACATCCCACTTTTTCCGTTTGGCATACATCCGGACGGTCATTGCGGTGCAGGCGGCGAGCGAGGCGAGTAAAAGCTCAAATGGAGATGGCCCTTGATTGTCTCCACCGATGCTCTCAGGCTCTTCGGCTAAGAATGAAAAGCTGCCTGCGTTCATGTTGACTTGATAATTTAGGGTGTTGGTTGCTGTTAAAGCGGCCATAAGTTTTCTCCTTGTCGTTTTGGGCGATAAATTGTGTTTCTACCTATTTGATCACAACCCGCTGATAAAACTTACGAGGCTGTTAGGTCTGGGTAAGGTCATCTTGAAGACGCACGATTTTTCGTTGTAGATCCCCAAGCTTTAGATCATAACGGCCGGGACACAATCTTCGTCTTTGGTGGCTCGTAACGCGGCTACACACAGATTTAAG
>JBGCDP010000068.1:0-13645 GCA_045105475.1 Anaerolineae bacterium | reverse complement strand
TGCTGGTTGCTTTAAGCTGTAATGCGGTTTCCCAAGCCCCATCTAAATCACCCATTCGAGCAAGCGTTGTGCTCAAACCATCGAGTGCAAATGAAATCCCGAAATAATTCTGCTCCGTTTGAAACAGCTGCAGACTCTCTCTAAAGTTGGCGGCCGATTCCTCAAATCGTTCATCCGGCCGTGTGATATTGCCCAATCCATACGCCATCCAAGCCGCACCACGCTTGTCCCCTTTGCTTAAATACCCTTCTTTTTCGGCCGAATATCTTGCTTCTAACGATTGCCGAATATCTGCCGGAAACTGCTCATTAAAACTAAGCATACTGATGGGCAAAGGCCACTTCGCACTTAGCCCCTGGTGATCGAGCCGCTCTAACGCCTGAAACATGGCGGCCGTCCCTTCTTCCGTATTCCCCAACCATATTTCATACCACGCCTGGAACAAGAGCAGACCGAGTGCAAGCACCCCATCTTCATGAAGAGCCTGCCGTGTTTCAGCAAAGAGCATCGCCCCCTGTTTTGAATGGTCCCGAATTTCAAGATAAAGGGCCAAAGGCTCAAGCGCCCGTTGCAAAAGGTCAGTCTGTTGCGCTTGAGCCGCCCAGCGCCAAGCTTGCAAGATATGATCTAGCTCCAGTTCAATCCCGTCCAATGCGACGATCTGCTTAGCAGAGTGGATCTCTTCACCTGATGCGATCAGCCTTTGAATGTAGTAGTTGGCAAAACGATTTTGAGTTGGCGTTGGATCAAACTTAAGCCGCTTTTGTTGTTGTTGGATAAACCGGCGCAAAACCGGGTGCATGCTCAAACGGCCCCCTGGCACACGGCGAATAATCGATTGGTCAAGAAGGCCGGTTACTGTTTGTAGAGATATAGATGCGATCTCACGTGCCGCTTCCCACGTAAATCGACTTTCAAATAGGCTTAATTTTAAGGCGGCCCGACGCTCAACCGGCTTTAGCGTGAGCCAGCTTTGCTCACAAATCGCCTCCATGCTTCGATGACGTTCGTCGATGTCGGCCGCATCTGATGTCAAAATGTTGAGTCCACTCTGCAATTCAGCCAAAATCTGCGCGCAAGTTAGGCTGCGCGTCCAGCTCGCTGCCAATTCAATGGCAAGGGGACTGCCTCCCACAATTTGGCAAATTTCAGCGATCTCGCTTTGGCTTTCACCAATTGAATCGGCTTCTAAATTAAGATGGGCACGCAGTTGGAATAGATGCACAGCCTCATTGCTGTTGAAATCATTCTTACCTTGCGCCAAACCATCAAGCCGAAAAATCGTTTCAGCTTTCAGGCGCAACACGGAACGAGAGGTCACCAATATATGCAGGGAAGCACGTCCAGTTAGCAATGTGACCAGATCGGCCGCAGCATCAATAATCGTTTCAAAATTGTCGATAATCAAAAGAGTCGGTGATGTAGGTAACCCGGCCGCAATTTGGTTGAGAGGGGAATCAAAATGATTTAGGGAGACATGAAAGAGATCGGCCAACCCAAATAGCAGCTCCTCAGATGTATGAAAAGGCTCAGCTGAGATAAGGTAAGCGGTTCGTTCAAACCTAGCAGGAGCCAGACGATAGAGTTCAAGTGCAAGCCGCGTCTTGCCGATACCGCCAGGCCCCACAAGCGAGACTAAGCGGTTGTTCGCAACTTGCTCCAACAGCGCTTCTTTTTCAGCCGAACGGCCAATAAACGTCGTGAGAGGCATCGCCCAACGTCTACTCGGCTCATCCGCAGGGGGCTTCACTGTAGCGTGTGGCAAACTTTCCAAACGAGAAGCCAGCTGATTTCGATTTTTAATATTGAGTTTGCTATAGATCCGTTTGCTATACCACTTAATTGTTTCATAAGCGAGAGACATTTGTCGCGCAATTTCCTTGTTGGAAAGCCCGGCCTGCATCAACTTGATAATCTCTAGCTCACGTTCAGTTAAACGGTCTATGTCACTTGTTGGCTGTTCCCTTTTGGGTTGATCCACCACAATCCTCCATCGAACTTCCACCCTGTAGGGGGGTGATTCCACCCCATAGATTCTATACCATTTTAATCATTGTGATGAAGTAAAAGACCGATTAGGAGATATTAAATGACTGTACAAGAACGTGGACAAGTGACCAGCAGTGCGGCGGAAATATATGACCAACTCTATTTACCAGCTCTATTCAGGCAGTGGACCCCACAGATGATTCAAGCCGCAAATATTCAATCGGGCGACAATGTGCTTGATGTCGCCTGCGGAACCGGTGTGTTGGCCCGCGACGTTTATGCAACAGTAGGCACAGCAGGGAGTGTAACGGGGTTGGATATTAATCCAGGCATGTTATCGGTCGCGAAAGCATCAAATTCAAACATCAAATGGGTAGAACACAAGGCTGAATCATTGCCGTTTGAAGATAAGGTTTTTGATGGGGTTGTTTCTCAGTTTGGCATGATGTTTTTTGAAGACAGAGAAGCGGCCGTTACCGAGATGATACGGGTCCTTAAACCAGGAAAACAGTTGGCGATAGCGGTCTGGGACACCCTTGATAATACCCCTGGATATGCCGCCTTAGTTAGATTGTTAGATCGGCTATTCGGCAGCGAAATCGCTCAAGGGCTGCGCTCTCCATACAACATGGGGAATCAAGATTTGTTTAAGAGCTATTTTGATCTATCTAACTTAGCCGGCATTTCAGTTAAAACGCATAAAGGAACCGCCCGATTTAATTCGATCCAAGAATGGGTCTACACTGATGTTAAAGGCTGGGTCATGTCTGAAGCGTTTGGGAATGCAGAATTTGAATTGCTGCTCAAAGAGGCAGAAACAGCGCTCGCTGGATACGCTGATGAGGATGGCAGGGTTCAATTTGACGCCCCTGCTCACATCATTTCGGCTCGTAAATGTTAGTTGGCAAGAAAGTTGGATGATGAAATACACGGCTTGCACAGCCTGTACATTCATCATCCAACAAAAAACAGGGACTTACAACTTAGGGGACAAATCCTTGTTCAGCGTATGACTGATATCCAGCATCGACTAGCCCTTCCAATTCTTGAAACAACTCTTGATCGATTGTTTTGAAGTTAAAACAAGATTTACCTTGCATCCGTTTTTTCAGCCCATCGCTGATGTTAGCGACTAATTCTGGCTGTAAATAGACAGGCATCAGGTAAAAACTGACATACTTTGCTCTTAACTTGGCTGAACCAAAATAGAGTGGCTTTTTATTTTTCTGGATGTGGTTTGTGTCTAAGTAATAGTTGTCGTCAGAATCAGTTACAACCGCTAGCTTGTCGGCATACTTTGCCAACATCGGTTTTAGGTGATCAAAAACAACCTTTGGATCGACTTTCTCTTTTGCCATAATGCCTCCGCTGCGAATATAGTTTTTATTTAATGCCAAATAATTTAGAGAACCATCTGCTAACGGTTCTTAGTGGGAGCAATCTACCTTTAATCGTTTGATTAAAGTACACAGCTTGCTCTTTTTTCCCTTTAGGTGGTTCAGCTAAGGTGTCCCAAACTTTTTGCGATTCTGCTTTTTCTTTTACATGTTTCTTCATTTCTTTAAGTTTTTTAGCATCATCCATTGTGTTTTCCTTGTTGGGTTTTGTTTTATTTTGAACTTTATATTGTCTTATTATACGGAAAATATTTTTAGCGGGCTGTAAAATTTGGCTGTAATAGCTGGTTGAGTGATCTTACAGGCATTTTGATGCAGACCGATTTTTATAGTTGCAGTCGAAGCCATCTGAATCACCAATTCATTATTTAGAAGGGGTGCCGGCTTAAAACAGAGTGAGATTTAAGCATTCCTGCACTATTATTTTTATCCCATATACTCATGCTCTAATTCAAGCCAAGTTGAGTAAACGTTTGAATTACAAGAAAAGCCAGTAAATTTAACTGCTAGACAAAAGGATGGGGACATGGGTTATCCAATTGGATTAACCGACCAAGAAGTTTTAGAGCGGCATACGGCCGGAAAAGGGAACCTAGAACTGGAAGCGGCCGGCCGTACCTACTGGGACATTATTCGCCATAATTTGCTGTCCTATTTTAGCCTTATCCTTTTTTCGATCTGCATAATTTTGGTTGTTTTAGGCCAATATGGCGATGCTCAAATTACCGCCAGCATCGGTTTTGTTAACGCCCTGATCGGCACATTTCAAGAGATTCGGGCCAAACGCCAGCTTGAAAAAATATCGCTTTTTGCCCTGCCGCGCGTGATCGTACTGCGTAACAAGCGAGAGCAAGAAGTCGCGGCCGTTGATCTCGTTGAAGGAGACATCATCCGGCTACAGGCGGGAGATCAAGCGGTTGTTGACGGGAGGCTGCTCAGTTCGGCCGCGCTCGAGATGGATGAATCACTGCTTACCGGAGAGGCGGACTCCGTCCACAAACTAGAGGGGGCTGAAGTATTGTCGGGCAGCTTTTGCTTATCAGGGAATGGCTACTATCGAGCTGAAAAAGTTGGTGGCGAAAGCTTTGCCAACCAACTGACGGCCGCTGCCCGTGTGTTCGAGCCGGTTCACACTCCGCTACAGGCTCAAGTCAATTACGTTGTGCGTCTCATCATGATTATTGCGCTGATCATGGGGGCGATTTTTTATATTGCTGGGTTTGTTCAAGGATTTACCCTCATCGAAAATATCAAAGCGACTGCCGTCATTACAGGCCTAGTCCCCTATGGACTCTTTTTAACCGTAGCCGTTACCTATGCTTTGGGGAGTGCAAAAATCGCTCAGCAGGGGGCGCTTGTACAGCAAAGCAACGCTGTTGAATCTTTGCACCATGTTGATGTCCTGTGTTTGGATAAAACCGGCACGCTCACCGCCAATCAGATGCATCTCGATGCGATTATCCCGTTGCATGATGACGTTGCTCAGGGTGAAGTAACGCAGATGCTCGGCCGCTATGTGCGCAGCAGCTCGTTAACCAATGCAACCAGTCAGGCGATTGCGGCCGGGACCGGTGGGGAGAAGCTCCCTGTTGCCAAAGAAATCACATTTTCATCATCCCGTAGATGGAGTGCAATTGCGTTTGAGCAAGATGGGATGAGTGGTGCATACGTGTTAGGGGCATGGGAGATGGTGTTGCCTTATCTGACCACAGACAATGCCGACAAAATTGATGAGGTGAGGGGCGCGGCCGAAGCGTTGTCTGAAAAAGGGATGCGGGTGCTGTTGTTTGCGGGCAACGCAAAAACTGTCGCTTTGCATAATGAAAATGGGGCGCCGGAGCTGCCAATACTTATGCCTTTAGCCTTGGTCAGCTTGCGCAATGAAATTCGGCCGATGGCGGCCGAAACGCTGGCAGAGTTCGTGAATTTGGGGCTTCAGCTCAAAATTTTGTCAGGCGATAATCCGGATACGGTTGTAGCGGTAGCTAAGCAGGCTGGCTTGCAAAATCTGAGTCAGATTTCTGGCCCAGACCTAGCGGAGCTTACCCCAGCAGAACAGGGAGAAGCAATTACAGAAACTGTCGTTTTCGGCCGGATGACCCCAGAGCAGAAACAGCTTGTCGTTTCAACCTTAAACGACCAAGGACATTACGTTGCAATGATCGGCGATGGGGTGAACGATGTGCTTTCGCTCAAGAAGGCAAAGCTGGGGATTGCGATGCAGAGCGGCAGCCATGCGACCCGCAACGTGGCCGATATGGTGCTGCTGGATGATTCATACGCCGCTCTCATTCCAGCACTGGCGCAAGGGAAAAAGATGGTCAATGGCATCCGTGATGCGACCTACTTGCTGGCCGCTCGTGGATTGTGCTACGCCATGGTCATTATTGGGGTCATGATGGTCGGCCTGAGCTTTCCGTTTGAGCCGTCTCAGCTTGGGCTAACCGCCTTTAGCGTAGGTATCCCCGCATTTTTGCTGACGCTGTTTGCTCCGGCCAAAGATCGTGATGAATCTCTGCTCCATTCAATTTTGACCTTTGTTTTGCCATTTACGATCCTGACCATGCTGATGGGTGTCGGGCTGTACGCTTACTTTAGCTTTCAAATCACCAATGAGCTTTCGTCAGATCGATTGCCTGACAGAGCGATAGAACGCTTTGAAAACAATACAGGATTAACGTTTGGGGAGGATGCTCAGTTTGAAGAGGTTGTGGTGACATTTGTGGGGCAGACCAATCTCTCAAATTTCTTGTCGATTGCGACGATGCTGATGATCCTGTTTTTATACCCGCCCATCCAGTTTTTTGCGGTCTGGCGGCCGGTGACGCCAGACAAACGGCCTGCGCTTGTCACCATCGCCTTGGTCATCGCTTACGCACTTATTCTAGAAGTGGATATAGTGCACGATCATTTTGGAATTTCAAGCACACCTGGTTGGATATGGGGAATTCAGGCCATGTTTTTGGCTGTCTGGCTCTTCAGCTTTCGCTTTGTTTTGAAGCATAAATGGGTTGAGAAGCTGTTGATTGCGTCAGATTAGCCTCATCTTTGGCACTATTTAGGAATAGTGATCACCAGCTTGCCCACATGCTTCTTCTCCAGAAAAGCCGCCTGCGCCTCATGGATCTTTTCCAGCGGATAAGTGCCCGCTAACAGCGGCTGAATTTCGTTGTTTTCCACATATTTGATCACGCTGGGAAACACATGCAGTTCGTTGACCGTTGATCCGATCAGCTCCCAATCGTTTAGATAAAGATGGCTAATATCAACTTCAACTTTTTTGCCCCCAATCGCACCTGACGTCACATACCGGCCGCCTCTGCCCAAAACCCCCATCAAATCTTGAAAGACAGGGCCACCTACAACGTCGGCCGCGACTGTCACTGTGTCACTGCCCGTCACCGAGCGAATCACATCTTTCCAGTTGTCTTTACTTCGCCGGATTATTGCGTCTGGGCCAATGGCAATCACCTGCTCCGCTTTGCTTTCGCTGGTTAAAGCGATGACTTTGGCTCCGCGCCTTTTAATCATTTGGATCAAAGCGGAGCCAACCCCGCCTGATGCACCGGTGACGAGAACCACATCATCGGCCGTGACGCGCGAGCGTTCGAGCATCCCTTCGGCCGTTGAGTATGAGCAGGATAGCGTGGCAAGCTCCGCATCACTCCAGTCAGAATTGATCTTGCCCACATTTGTAATCGGCACCGCCACGTACTGGGCAAAGCCCCCATCACACTCGCTGCCGAAATAACCGCTTTTGGTCCGGTCCATCGGATCAGACCAGTCACGCAGCCAGTTGTCTACGAGGACCCGCTGACCCATCCAATTGCCGCTGACCTCATCCCCTAAAGCCACCACTCGGCCGCACGGGTCTGCACCCTGAATGCGGGGGAACTGGATGCCGGTGTTGCCCCAACCACCCGTCGAGTCGTCATCAACACTATCGAGTCCTTCTGCTCCAGCACTGGTTGTGTCACCTTCAACCGAATCATCGTACCAGCCGATGCGGGTGTTGATGTCAGTGTTGTTAACACCACAGGCTGCAACCTTAATGAGCACCTCGCCCGGTTTGGGGGCTGGTACCGGCCAATCGTGCCGAATTTCAAGTTTTTCATAACCGCCGTGTCCGGTGAGCACGGCCGCTGTCATTGTTTTTGGGATGAGGTGTGTCATAGTTTGTTATAAATTTCCGTGGAGCATATTGAGTAAACGGTCTAGCACTTTTTCACCGCTGGTGCGCAATCCGCTGTGATTGTATTCGTTGGTAATCCACATGTTGGCACCAAGCATATTGCCGGTTATTTCTGAGAATTCCCGCTCCACATACATGTCATCGTAATAGACGACCGCGACACATGGAACTGTGTTTTTGCGAAGCTGTTCAACATTGTAGAGGGGTGCCCAATCTGAGAATCGGGCCAAAATATCGGCCGTCTCTTTGAGTGGTTTGAGTCCCTCATATTCGTCAAACATCCATGAATAGATCATTTCCCCCGTAAAGAAAAACGGCTCGTTAGGATCATTTGAAAATTGATCAAACTCAGATTGCACACGTTCGGCCGACCAGTTTGAAACATCCCCTTCGCAATAGATCGCTTCATGCAATAATGCAAAAATCGGATTGGTCTCAAAACTTTGTTGTGCTTCGATTTTGTTTAAAAACGTAAAATTTAACTCTTTGCCAGATTTTGTTTCAACAAACGCCTCTTCCAGCATGTAGTGCAACGTCTCATGCCCATTCCCGCCTCCTAGCATCAGCCCCAACTGCTGAAAACGGCGAACGGTTAACACGCCACCAGTCGGCATTCTGACATCATTATTTTGGAGATAATCGATAACCTCTTTTACTCGTTCAATATCTTCTGGATACCGTTTGTAGAAAAGCTTGTTCTGGGCAATTACTCGTTTGAAGGTTGCTCGATACACTTCATCAACCGGCTGTCCGATGGGGGGTAGTCCGCCGGTAAAGATCGCTTCACGGACCCCTTCGGGGGCAAATGAAAGATAGGTGCTGATACAAAAGCCACCGTAGCTTTGGCCTAGTAAGCTCCATTGCACATCTTCGCCTAGCAATTGTTTACGGATCAGTTCAGCATCCTGAACAATCGAATCGGCCCGGAAGTGCATCAGGTAGTCGGCCGCTTCTTGTGCTGAATACCCGGCCAGAGTTTGAAAGTGGAGCGGTGTGCTTAGCCCTGTTCCACGCTGGTCTAAAAATAAAACTCGATACTCTTCTAAAGCTCGCTTGAGCCAGCCACTGCTCTCTTCCGGCCGGGGGGATGGATGGCCGGGGCCACCTTGGAGGAAAAGGAGGTAGGGCAGATCGGCCGATTGTTTTGAAGGTGATACGACTTCACGCACAAATACCTGAATTGTTTCGCCATCTGGCTCAGAATAGTCAAGTGGGCAGTTGAAATAGTGATTAGCAAGCATTAAGCCTGGAATTTGATAAGGGGTCATTTATTCCTCTAAATTAATTTTTATTTCTGATTTCTGGGACCAAGAATACGATGTTGGCTAATAAAAAGAAAAGTGCACCTAAGGTCGTTAGCCAGTCACCGCTACGGATTCCAACGGCTAGGAAGAAAAGGGCGGAAACGATAAAAAAGAACCACCCCAGTAAAACAAATTGTCGATCACTCATTTAATCAAGTTTTTTGAAATAGCTTTTATTAATTTCAGCATCTGATCCATCACCATTCCTTAATTTGATATTTTCACAATATTTTACGGAAGTGGTCAACTAAACTAATTGGAGCAAGAACGGAGAACGAGATTCCCATCATCTGCAAGATCAAACATGACATTTTCGGCCGTCCATTGTTTTACAGAAGTTGTATCAATAGGAACAGGAAAAGAGCTTGCGATCTCCCTGTAAATGGCTAACTCATCGGCCGAAACGTTTTCCGGTAATTCTAAACGGATTCTCCTCACATATCGATCTGTTCTGTCGGGATCCCAAACATGGCTATAAGCGTCTACTGTAATTGATTCAAAATGAACATCATAATCAAAAATGTTTTGAGGGAGAAGAGAACTCAATTCAAACTTTTCATTTTTACTTGGATAAAGATTTAAATATTTAACATGCGGCTCACCGTCGATCAAGGCGAAGCTTAATTCGCGAAAATGAGGATGTTTGTAAAATGTAAAATCAATAAGTGGTTTTTCACCCGGCAATGTAATGGCAGACTCTGTGCCACAGCTCGCCAATGACAAAGTCATGTTAAAAGGACCCATTTCATATCCATATGGCAGCTCAAATTCGGGAAAGTCGACCACGTCAGAATACCTTAATCGGAGAATCAAGTTGGGTTCATCCTGTACCAATTTTTGGCTAATAGGTAAGTTCGCAATTTGATTTAGAGAATCATCTAAAAACTGTTTGGTTAATGCCCAATTCCTAAATTGACCGTCTTCAATAGAATATGGGGTTCCAATCGTATACGGAATTTGAGACTGGCCAATTTGAACTGTACCAGCCAAATAAATCTGTCCGACCATTCTTCCAGCCAAAGGTCGAGTTGGATCAACTTCAGCCTTGAACCATACGGAGTAAAGTGTCTGATCGCTGATCAATCTTCTCGCTTCTTGATGATCATTAATCGGCAAACGCAAAAATTCAGGAACAGGAAGCTTTTTAAATTGTTGCATTGACCATTCGCCCCATAGAAGGCCTGATGCTTGAACGGATTCGTGTTCGGCCGTTTGATAAACAATCGTCAATGGAAAACGGTAACGATCATTCACTCGTAATCCCGTTGCGGGGCAATCAAACTCCCACAACAGCTCTCTTCTAAACAAATTAGATTTTTCTACAATCTCACAATTTATTTCATTCCCATCATAATTCAAGTAAGACACCTCCAGCAAATCAAGAATTCTACTTTCTGATTGTGATTCACTTTCCAGCATGCCTACAAACTTCTTTTGACTACGATCTAACTGATAGCTAAATCGTTCAGCCATCGGTTCTAACCCATCAAAGAACAATTCGCCAATCTCTTCGGGCCTTGGATATGTCGAAAAAAAAAGTTTGTTTGCTTCTGTTACTGGTGAATAGATTGGGGGTTCTTCACCAAATAACGCCCAGATTTTTTGGCCGAGCTCACCATTAAATTGAGCATAGAGTTGGCCGTCTATCACAAAATTCCATGGCCCTTGTTGCATATTTTTTGTAATAAGCTGGATCGTTTGCCCATCCACTCCAGTAATAACAAGTTCCCATGCAGGTATTGCGTGAGGCAAGTAGTATGACGCCAGAATTGTTTGCGTTTGATACAACTCTTTAATGCTAGACTGTAGTTCAGCTACTAACGCAGAATCAATATTTTGATCATCTAGCGAATATTTAAAATTTGCATAGTTCAAAAATTTCCGTTCAGTTTGCGATCTACGATATAGCCGATCTTGGAACTCATAATCAATTGTGGCTATTTGCCAAGCCGGATTTAAATAAAACGAATTATCATCCTGCAATAGAATTTCTAAATCAGCATTTGGCTGGCACGAAAACAGCCCAGTAAGCAGTAGTAGTAAAAAGATCAGTTTAGTTTTCATTTTGCTCCCACTTTTATACTTGAAAACCGATCCTCGTGTCTATAAGGGATCAGTCCATATCAAACTGTTCCCAATTACTTGAGAATGGTTTGTGCAAGTTTCTCGAGTTGTCCAATAGCGGACTCAAGCGTGAAATTTTCATCCCGCAGTAGATTCATCAAAACAAAGAAATAGGCGGCCATAAATGCCGTTGCCATGCTTTCTGCCTCTTTACCAGTCACCACATCTCCATTCGCTTGCCCCTGCTCAATCAACCCAGTAATCGCTTCGATAAACGCCTGAATCTGGTTTGAAAAATCTCCTTGGCTGTTTTGCTCAAAGACACTGTACTGGAGCAATGTCCGGCTTAATCCTCGTTGCTTGATGTAGTAAGCGTAAAGCCGATTCGCCAAATGGATCAGCTTGTCGGCCGTCGATCGTTCTGCTGGTAAATCGAGAAAAGCCTGCTGAACCGTTGCCTCAATATCTTCGAAGAGAATGTCGGCCAAAATTGCATTTTTACTTTCGAAATGAACGAATAGCGTTCCCGTTGCTACCCCTGCCTCTTTCGCAATTTGTCGACTAGTCGTTGCCTCAAATCCTTGTGAGCTAAAAAGAGCCTTGGCCGTTTCCCTAATCTTTTGATGAGTTTGTCGTTTTTGTTCTTGTCTTTTCATTAGAAATTGGAGGGTTGAATATCGGAGCTGAGTATAGCCCTTGACAACCAAAGCGTAAATATTGATAATTTCCAGAACATGTTCAGTGAGCACGTTCATTTATCAGCTTAAACGCTTCGGAGTCTGGAGAAATAGCAAATGAAAGCAACAATCATCGGCGGGGGAATTGCAGGTTTGACAACGGCCGTCGGCTTAGAAAAAGCTCAGCTCGATTATGCGCTTTATGAGTCGGCCGATGTGTTTAAGCCGGTCGGGGCTGGAATTATCTTGTCTCCAAATGCACTTTATATATTTGATCGATTAGGTTTGCTAGACCAACTTCAAGCGTTGGGACACCCGCTTCCACGCTTTGATATTACAGACGCAACCGGCCGATTGTTACAGAAGGACCGAACCGATTTTATGCTCCATGGGAAAAGATACGAAGCGATCGGTATCCATAGAGCCAAGCTTCATGAAACTCTGTTGTCGCACATTGATAGCCGCAAGGTGCATTTAGCGCATTCACTTTCAGCAATAGACAAACAATCTAGCCAACTGATTTTTAAAAATGGAAAAACGGATGAAACAGACCTAGTGATGGGATGTGATGGGATCCACTCGGCCGTTCGGAAAGCCCTGTGGCCCCAAACTGAATTACGCTACTCCGGGCAAACCTGTTGGCGAGGAATTGCAGAAATCGGCTTAGCACAAATAGAAATGAGGAATCCGGCCGAAATGTGGGGAAGCGGGATTCGATTTGGCTTTGTCCCAATCGGCCCTAACAAAGTCCATTGGTACGCAACGGCGGTTGAACCAGCAGGGCAAAAAGACCGGTCAGTTTCAAAAACACAAGAAAAGTTACTCGCCCAATTCCGCTCTTTTCTGCCCGGTGTGAGCGACCTAATCCAAGCAACCCCACAAATCATGCGCCACGACCTATTCGATTTCAAGCCGTTGCAAAACTGGTCGATGGGCAATGCTGTGCTGGTCGGAGACGCCGCCCATGCGATGACGCCCAATTTAGGACAAGGTGCCGCACAAAGCATTGAGGATGCATGGTCTATCGTCAATTTGTTGCAACAGCATTCTAATCACCAAGTTGCATTTGCTGAGTTTGAAAATGTGCGGAAAGAGAAAGTTGTGTCTGTCAGCACGCTGTCTTGGCGGATTGGGCAACTGACGAACGTTCAAAATCAACTCATCTGCAAGTTACGCAACAGCCTGATGAAATTAACCCCAGAATCGGCCGGAGAAAAGCAGAAAGCTAGACTATTTAGCGTGCCAAGCTTTTAATGAATCCCACCTACAACCTCAGAACGTGGCTCAGAGTCTTTCGGCCGGGCGCCGTTATCACACCCCCCTTCACCATCCGGCCGTAAATATGGTTCTGCAATGTTCTCAGTCCCCTTCCAGCCATACGGATCATCCCCTGCAATCATCACGATATCACGGTAATCTGAAATAGCCGTCCATTCACCATCTTTGGGTGCATGCCACGGTAAAAGCGATTGAGCACTCATATAGTGGTTGACGAGTACGCGTCGATAGCCACTTGTTGCAAAATTAGGCAGTGACCGATGCAATAGATAACCGTTGAAAAAGACAATCGCGCCTGCTTTCACTTCAACCGGAACCGCATCTTCATCTTTGTACGGAAAGCCCCACGTCTCAATGGTGCAATCAAAACGAGGGTCGTTCTGCACATGGTGGGGCCAAATCACCCCATGCTTGTGGGAGCCAGGGATTACCCACAACCCGCCGTTTTCTGTGTTCGCATCGTCTAAAGCGATCCAGCCCCCCATCAATGATCGGTCCCGTGTTGGGATAAATTCTTCGTCTTGATGCCATGCTTGTCCCGGCTTCCCAGCCGCCTTGATAAACAACATCGACTGCATCGCTTTGACATCTGGGCCGATGACTTGAGTCGCCACATCGACAATCGTTTGATGAGCTAGATACTTTTCCATGACGGCCGACATCTTGTGGGGAAAGTGAATACACAGATACTGGCGTAACACGTCTGTGTCTGTGGCATCGGCCGGTGGCGGGTCATAGTTCCCG
>JBGCDP010000067.1:0-11939 GCA_045105475.1 Anaerolineae bacterium | reverse complement strand
AGATGAGAATGAGAGTGTAATGAATAGCAGGCTAAATAGGCTAAATGAACAAAAAACAATCTGTTTTCTTCGAGCGAAAGTTTTAGGCAACATGGATTTCCTCTTTAAATGTTTTTTAGTAGAAAAATTGGTAAGCGACATGAATATATCGTAAATGAGTCAACGACAAAACGACTTAAGATGTTCCGTAAGATATAAAAATGCGCTACGTTCGCCCGTTATTCTCCTTAAACTGATGATTTTTAAGTTCAGTGTATTGATTTCAAAGAAAGAACTAAAAGTCAAAACAAAAAGAGCTTGGCGAATTCGCCAAGCTCTTTAAATTAATATCAGGATTATGATTAACGTTTAGAAGTCAACGTTTTGATCTCTTTCTGGCCCAACTGACGCTCGATTGATTCTGACACCTAAATAGTTCTCTACATATTTGACATACGCTATTGCATTGGCTGGCAAATCAGCCGGTTTTGTGACCTGCATGATGTCTTCACTCCAACCAGGCAATGTTTCATAAATAGGGGTGCATTTTTCAAGAGATGGGAGATCCAGAGGCAAATGTTGAACCCGCTTGCCATCCATTTCATAAGCAACGCATACGGGGACCTCTTTAAGACCGCTCAAAATATCAAGCTTAGTCAATGTAATTTCTGTGAGGCCGTTAATGCGAACCGCGTGCTCGAGCACGACAAGATCAAGCCAGCCCACACGTCGCGGCCGGCCGGTTGTGGTGCCGTACTCATCCCACGGATTGGCACCTGTGCCACGTAAGCGAAGGGCTTCATCACCGAAAAGCTCGGCCGCAAATGGGCCGCTACCGACTCGGCTGCTAAATGCTTTAGCCACACCCAAGATTTTTCCAATATGGCCAGGGCCAACGCCCAAGCCGGTGATAACACCACCTGTTGTAGGTGATGAACTGGTCACAAATGGATATGTTCCGTGATCTACGTCAAGCATCGTCCCTTGTGCACCCTCAGCTAGGACTGTTTTGCCTTCTTTGAGTGCGGCATCGACCATGACAGAGCCATCGGCCAAATATGGGGCGATTTGGCGGGCATGTTCATGAAATTCAGCCGCGATTGCTGTTGCGTCAAGCGCTTCAGCTCCGTAGATTTTAGTTAGCGTTTCATTGTGTCCTGCCACATGTGCCTGAATAGCATCTGACAAGGTTTCTGGATCTTCAAGCAAATTGGCTCGAATTCCTGCCCGGCCGATTTTGTCGAGGTAGGCTGGACCGATTCCACGCAAGGTTGTACCGATCTTTCCATCGCCTCGAGCCGCTTCTTTCGCAGTGTCTAGGGCGATATGAGCTGGGGTAATTAGATGGGTATTTCGACTGATTTTAAGTCGATCAGGGCTAATATTGATCCCTCGTTCTTCAAGCCCTTTTAGCTCGCGCAAAAATACGGCCGGATTAAGCACAACGCCGTTGCCAATCAGGCACATCGTCCCGTCATGAATAATCCCTGAAGGGATGAGATGAAGTTTAAATGTTTCATCACCCACTCTAATCGTGTGACCTGCATTGTCGCCGCCGCTGAAGCGCACAACCATATCTGCATTTTCAGCCAGCAAGTCGGTGATGGAGCCTTTTCCTTCATCACCCCATTGCGCACCTAAAACGATGTCTAAAGGCATATTCTTTTCTCCTGGAATGTTTCTCAGGCCCAACATATTGGCCGATGAACATCGCCATTGCGTTGGGCTTTCCTGTTTCTAATAAGTTTACTTTGGGTTTGGGGTTACTTTAAGTGTATGTAGGGTTAGTTGGATTTGAATTCGGGTTTAAATCCCAGTCCCGAAACAGTGTCTGTTAGTAATGTACACTGACCAAGGTCCCGTAGGACATCCAATTATACAACCATTCTGCATCTGTGGGAGTCACGTTTACACATCCGTGGCTTACCGGGGTCCCAAAATCGTTGTGCCAAGTGGCACCATGAATGGCGAAGTCTCCATAAAAATACTGTACAAAGGGAACGCCAGGCGTGACATAGTCAAAACCTAAGCGACGGCCGTCCATCGTTTGCTCTTCTAAACGATAGTAAACACGGAATTGACCCGTTACCGTGTAGTATGGTGGCCGGCCAGATGAGATAAGCGTTTGCATGACAGGGGATTGCCCCTCATATGCTGTGAGCGTCTGGAGAGTTAAATTGACATCGACCCAGCGTTCTTCATCTCCCACGTTAGGCAAGACAAAACTAGTGAGATCACTTAATCGAGTGGGTTCAATCGTAGGAGTTGGTGTTGTAGTCGGGGTTGGGGTGGGGGTTGGTGTCCATGCTTCGCGCATTTCACCATTCTCGTTAATCGGTTTAGCCGCAAGCTGTTGCTCAGTTGGAGCGGGTGTTGCGGTGGCTACTATTTCTGGCTCGGCCGTTGGTGTGAGCGTAACAACTGTAATCCCTTGGCTGGTGTTGTCATCACTTTCTTCTAAGGCGGCGATAGGCACCGCTGTCTCAACAATGGCGGTTGCCATTTGCGCTGATGTCTGACTCTGAGCACTGGCTGGGTTGGTCCCTGCTATGTTGGGAGAAAAGCGGGTAAGTAAAAATATTCCTATACACCCTAGTAGAAGGCCTGAAAAACCGATTGTGACCCAACGGCTGAATGAAATCTGACTTGTTGTCGTTTGTTTCGTTTTTTGCGATGCCGTTGCTTTTGATGCGCTGTTTGGGTTTGGTTGTCGGAGCGGAGCCGGTGAAAGCAAAGCTGCATGCAAACCTGGTACATAGGGAACCGTCACGTTTTGCGTCGAGCCTAGGTCCGGCGTTTTTCGAAAGGCGGCCGCTTTTGCCAAACACAGCTCTTGTGCATTGCCCGTCGTCACTTGGGAAAGTAAAAGCCATGCCATGTAGTTTTCAGGTTCTTTTTGCAATATCTGGCGCAAAAGTAGGGCTGCATCCTGATTGTATTTGGCATTAATGAGATTTTGGATTTGTTCTAGCTTGCTTTCCGGTATGCCCATGGACATAAAGTTATCATAACCACCAATATTGGTAAAGTGAAAGATGCAAAAGGGGGGGTACGGGGTAGCCCGCTTTTAGTGGTAAGCAAAGGCAAGCTAAATGGGGCACTCCATCATGTTCGGCCGTTTTTGCCCCTTGCTACCCACTCCATGCGTCATATAATTGCCCCAATGTTTTGGAACATCATCCTCTATATCGGTATGACAATCGCCCGCTTTCCCCTCATGGTTAGCTATAACATCTTTGGAAAAGAGAATGTTCCGGCCGAAGGACCCTTTATTGTGGTCGTTAACCACAGTAGCATCATGGACACCGCTCTAACATTTTTTGTTGCCCCATGGTTTCAACGTATATTCTTTGCTGCAAAAACTTGGGAACGTGTCTTTTTCCTTGGCTGGGGTATGAAAAAAGGTGGAGCAGTTTATATCCATCGCGGTCAGGTTGATCGCCAAGCGATGAAAGAGGCGTTGGTGTCAATAAAAACAGGTAAGATTTTTGGGATGGCTCCTGAAGGGACCCGTAGCTCTGACGGCCGGTTGGCCAAAGGGCGTGATGGAGCCGTTTATCTCGCCACTAAATCAGGTGTGCCGGTCATTCCAGTGGGCATCACCGGGGCGAATCGCTGGCGGGATAACGTTCATCGGCTGCGTTGGACGCAGCTTGAAGCTCATATCGGCAAGCCACTAACTATGCCTGATTTAGGCCGTACGATCCGCAGTCGAGACTTACCAGCCTATACTCATTATGTGATGGTGCATATCGCACATCAATTACCAGAATATTATTGGGGCATTTATGCAGATAGTCAGGCTCTTAAAGCTTTACAGGAGGGCAACGACCCTTGGCCCCATTGCTTAGCCGCTGAAGGGGTAGTAGGCGTCAGTAACGCATAAGCAAATTAGTCGTTATGCAACTGAACCGCTAGAGCTGCGTTCAACTAATGTAAGCAACTGTTGTAATTCAGCAATTGGAATATTAAAATAATTGGCCGACTAATCTTTGCTCACTTAAGTAAAGATAGAAAGCGAATATAGACAGGATAGAGATAGATATGCCTTTGTACACATACCGTTGCAAAGAATGCGAACATGAATTTGATATTCGGCAGTCATTTAGTGAAGATTCATTAACCGATTGCCCTAATTGTGAAAAAGCGGCTCTACGCAAAGTCATCAACCAAGTTGGTGTTGTTTTTCGTGGGTCTGGCTTTTATGTAAACGATAGCAAGAGCAACAATTCGGCCGCTCCGGGTGGAACGTCAAAATCTGACAATGGTGGGAGCGACAGTAAGGAAGCTTCAGCCTCTTCATCCAGTGACAGTGGTGGGTCAGGCTCGGAAAGCAAAAGCACCGAGTCGTCCAAACCTGCTAAGTCAGAGGCCAAATCAACAGCTAAGGCAGCTAAAAGCGACTAACCGTCTAAATTCAACCGCTAATGTCGGTACAATCTAAACAATGTCAATGGGACAGATTTTGCTAAACTAAAATCTGTCCTATTTTTGTTTTAATTAGAAATTCGTTCGTAAAAAAGCATGACAACTACCTACCGCCCTCCTTCTCAAGTAATGAAGCTCCCACGGTTAGGAGCATTTCATCAAACGCGCTTAAGTTTTGTGCGGTCACTTTTACGCAAAGTGATGTCTGAAAAATGGCAAATTGAACGCACGGTTTGGGATTTAAATTCTGACGGCTTTGGAACAGCGATTTACACGGTTACAGTGCCGATCGCTCCAGAACCTGAAATTTATAGTGTCGTGTTTTTTAGCAATTATATTCCAGATGAAAAGCGAACAGACCGAGTTATTGCTGAAGAATGGGATGTTGCCTTTGTTTTGTGTGAGGGGGTTGTGACGAGTCTGCAGGTTGAAGAATTGCGAGCCAACGTGCCTAAGCAAGAGGTCGGCCGGTATCTTCCATATGTTTTGGTTCTGTCACGAGCGAATAAAAGTACCCGCAACTTTGCCACAGTATTAGACAGTCTTTCTCAAGGCATACAGCCAGATCCGGCTAAGTTAGCTAAAGTTGGCTATTTGTATCGCACCACAGCCGTTTACGGAAACGGGAAATTTGGTGTGGCTGATTTTGCTAAGCTTCAGCGCTCAAAATCATTTGATGTGACATTTCGGGCCCAGATGTTTGCTGTTTTTATGGTCCGGCAATTCAGTATCGAGCAGGCAAATTATTTGGCGAAGGTGCGTAATCCGGCCGGGGCTGTTGACCTTGATGAACGCATCGCTCGTTATCTCGGGGTGGGTAATGCAACAGGGCTAGGAATGGCCCCCTTCATCGTTTCGCATCCTGCTATATTGCACCAATGGGTGAGTACACGTGAGCGTGCCATCGCCCTTGTTTTATCTGATGGAGAGATGACGCTAGCTATTTCTGATCGTTTTAAGCAACTGGTCGCCCAAGCCCATCAGCATGTAGCTGAGATTGAAACGATTCATGAGTTACAAAAAAGCCGCAATGAAACGATGCTTCAGGAGCTAGAAGCGCTAATCAACAGCAAGCTTGCCACCTTGCCAGATTTTTCTGGCCAAACTTGGCATGATGTTTTGGGATGGGTTAAGGATTATTCAGAGGAAACGCAGGAAGTGATTCATTCTGTGATGCTAGAGCTTTATCCTGAATTAATTAATCCTTTGGCTGAAGAGCTTAATGTCGAAGAGTTGTTTGATCTACGGCCGGAAATGTTGTTGAGTGAGCTGAAAACCATTATTACAAAAAATTACAGTTGGGCGTTGAGTATAGATTTTACTCAAAAGCCAAATGCTCAGTGGTTTTGGTATAGCTCGGCCGACAAAGAAGAACCTCGTTTGGGCAATCGGTTTGAAGAACCGGGGCAAGAAAAGGAACGGCCGTTAACGATTGGACGCGACATCACTTGCTTATATGCTGGCATCAACAACTTCTTGGACCATAGCCCGGCCGCGGCTGTCATCGATTTTTTGATGGCTCAGCCAAGCGAAAGAGGGCTAATCCGCCGTATTCAATCGTTGGCAGACTTGCCATATGGCGAAATCCAAGAAAATTTAATTGGGGAGAATTGTCTACCAATCGACATGCTCCGTTGCAAACTTTCGTTTTTTGGCGCGAGCAAGTTTGATCCCCGCTCAAACCTATGGGTTCGAATCACCCTGTTTCAAGGGGCACCTTTGGTACAAGATATCGGGAAACCGTTTGCTGATGATTGGTTTTGGCCCGTGGCACCTAAATTACCAGAGGATGCAGCATGATAACGATTTCACATAATGAGATTGTGGTTGCATGTCTAAAAGCTCTAGAAGCGTTGGGCTTTTCTTATGGAGAGGCTGAAGATGGTGCGGATGCGATCGGTTGGTTGGCTGTGCATGGGCTGTCTTTGCCAGATGATTTGCTCAATCGGCTTGATTATCTTCAACCCGCAGAATCAAGTCTATTACGACTTGATTCTGAATCAGATGCTTATTCAACTTGGGATGTACAAGGGGCTACCGGCTTGTCGTGCTTTCCTAATTTGGCCGATTACGCTTTTGTAAAGGCTCGTAGTCGTGGGGTTCATCAATTAACGATTCAGAATATGGCAGACGTCGATTTGATCTGGCCATATCTAGCCAACATTCAAAGGCGTGGCTATGATGCACTTATTCGGTGGGAAGATTCTAATCAACAAGAAAGGCTTATTTCTTTTGACTCAAAGTGGGCTGAGCCAGAACGCTATGTGCAAGAATCCCAATCTTCAATGGCAGTTGGGAATATTGAGTTAGCAGTTTCTCGGAGTTCACTATCATTCGAAGGCACTCAAAATCCCAAGATTATTCGCATAGGCACAAAGGAGGGGTTGCGAAACAATTATCAATATCGAATCGAAAACGGCATCGATATTGATAAGAAACTTTGGGAGCGCCTTACCTTAATCGGCAAAGATCTGTTGGTTGAATCAACGGCCGAATCTGAAAAGCGCGGTGCGGGTGGTGTTTAGCGCTATTTTCTATTGCGTAAAAAGCGGGGGACAAAAATAATCGCTAAAAACAGTAGAATAGCGAAGCCTGCAATGACTACAATTCCTAAGTTCGCAATCATCGTCAATAGATTCGCATCTTCAGACCCTGGTTGGTATGGAGAACTCTGCTGGTCAGTATTCTCACCAATGGGTACAGGCTGAGCGGCTGCATAGTTGCTTTCATCACCACCCTGCACCATGAGCCACGCAACCATAGTCTCAAGCTGTTTCGCGCTGAGTCGTTCACCATAGAAATCAGGCATGATACCGCTCAAGCATGGGCCATTTGGGCAATCTGGCTGAATATACTCTTCTGGGAAGATGATAGAGCGCCGAACATATTCGCTTCCGCTTAAACCAAGTGGCGCACCAAGAGCGGCCGCTTCTGCGCCTATATTAGTTAGATCGGGACCAACTTTTCCATGATCCCCTAATTCGCCTACAACGTGGCAAGCCAAGCAGCCTGAATTGAGTAGGATCGCTTCAGCTTCCACACCATCGAGTGGGGCAGGTGTTGAGGTTGGTAATGGGATTGAGGTTTGTGCAGGCACGACTGTCGATTGCAGTGTTCCGTCTTCGTTTTGGATCGGGTTAATTGTGATCTGTGCTTCGTCGGCCGCCTTTAATTCCGCCAGTTCTTCGGCCGTAGGCAACTCCCCAGCCGGGGCTGCACGTAATACGGCCGTGCACGGAGTCATTTCTGGTCCAGGCTCTGGCATACAATACCACGGGCCACCTTTCTTTGTCTGGAGAAATGGAACATACCACAGCGTAACATTTTCGCCTGAATAGGCATCTCCATCGATAAAGTTGCGAGGTGGAGCAAACGTATTTGCAGCTCCGGTTAAAACTGGGATTTCCCCCTCGTCTTCATTCCATTTCACCAAAAATAATTTAGCTGAGTCAAGCCCGAGCGGGTCTTCAGAAATGTATGACCAGCGATAGTGTAGATCACCATCAAACGTTGCCAGCTTTTCCCCTTCAGGCGACCATTCTTTGCCGGGCACAATATCGAGTTCGACTTCTTCTGTAACTTCATTCCATTGTCCCGATTCAAATGCATAGACTTCATCGCCCTCTTCATCTTTTAAGTCAAGGTCGATGCGCCACAGTGGTTGATAGATCGAGAGATCGTCACATCCGGGCCCATGAGAAACAAACTGAGTCTCAAAGCTGCCATCTTCAAAAAATGCCAAAGCCTCTTCGTATCGATAGCAGCAGATGCAGTTGGGCCAGCGAGTAAACTCAGTAAACAACTGACTGATTCTAAAACCACCCTCTACCGTATCAATATTGGTATCGAAGTAGGGGGGGACAGATGCGGCCGACCCGATTTCATCTCGATAACCACCCGGCCAAGAAGGATACCAAACTTCAACTTGGGCAACTTTAATGCTGCTAAAAACAGGTTGTCCTTTAAATTTTGCATCGAAGAATTCAATCCCGTCGTGGGCCGTCATTTCCCAACAAACTTCCCAGCCACCGTCTTCATGGCAGCCGTTGGTCCAAGCATCTCGCTGTGGCGTCAGGTCCCGATAGGGGATGGGTTCACGGCCGCGTGTATAAAAGGTCCGTGCAACTTGCTCCTTTTCCATATTGATAGAAACATGAAGGATTTTGCCGCTTTCGGCCGGATCTTCAAATGTGAGATCAACGCACCAATCATCTAAACAGTTATCATCTAATAACCAGATATTCATCGGCACCATCATCAAATCTTCGCTGGTGATATTACCTAGTAAACTGCGTACTTCTTTGTCTTGAGATGCGATTTCTACCGCTTGCTCTAAGGTTCTTGTACTGGCTAAGGGGCGCGTCTCTTCATTTTTCCACACATCTAGCACCTCGTTTCGCTCAAGGTTAACAACCCCCTCAATTGTGCCACCCTCACTAAAATTATAGTAAAGCATATGAGCACATATTTCTTCCCAACAGCCCCAGTTTGCCCATTGGGTCGCCTCACCATGTGCCAGTGGCACCGCTTGAATAAAGTCATGTTCAACTTCAGTCAATATTTCGGCTACTTTTGGATCATTTTGAAATAAATCAACCGCTTGGCTCTCAGAATGAGGTGCTTGAAAAAGCTCTACATCTAAGCGAATCGATTTAGATGCCGCTTGGATGCCAGAGGATTCCGGCCGGATGAGTAACCAGCTGAAAAAGATTAAATAGATTGCGATGAGGGGATAGATGAAAACAAGATAACGTCGGGGGAGTTTGCGAAAAAAGTCCATTTATTTGGTGTGGTAAAGACTCATATGTGGATTAATGTTTCTGAATTATAAAGGGATCAACCCTATAGTCCCAGCAGGCTAATCAGACAGTTACTTATGCCTCGATTGCATCCCAAACGGCATCAGACATACCGGCCCACCGCTTGGCATTATCTGCATCACTTGTTAGTGTGTTAACAAGTAAAACAAATGCCACATCTTTTTCTCTGTCTGCCCAAGCAATTGAGCTGCGCTGGCCAGGATGCCCAAAGGTAGTAACACTTGATTTTCGGCCGTAAGAGGGGGCTCTCTCTGCATATTCAGCTGGCTTTTCGCCACCTAACAAAAACCCACTGCCCCAGCGTACAAAATGATCGAATGTATGATCGTGCCCGGCCGACTGAAGAGCAATTGCATCATTGATCGTTTTTTCCTCTAGAATTCTTTTTCCAAGCATTGTGCCTCCATTTATCAGCATCTGATAAAAGACAGCAAGATCTTGGGCTGTGCTATTTAATGTAGCGGCTGGTAGGACCGTATGCCGAGCAGACCGAAATAAAATGGCCGTGCTATTTTGATCCTTGGAAATCGAATATAGCTCTGCGGCCCGTTTGTTTTCTGATCGAGGTAACCCTAGCCATGAGTTTTTCATCCGTAGCGGGTGAAAAATATAATCTTCCATGTATTGCTCCACTGGTTTGCCTGTTACTCGACGTATAATTTCCCCTAAAATAAAACCGTAATTCAGAGCATGATAAGCTGTTTTACTACCGGGCTCATACTCTGCTTCTAACTCTGCAACCGCTTTAGCGGCCATATCCCAGCGCCACCAGCGTGGAATCTGAGGATACAGCCCCCGCGTTGGAATTCCTGCTTGATGTGTTAGGGCATGTCTAACTGTTGCCGTTTCTTTTCCTTTTTGTCCAAATTCAGGCCAGTAAGTTGCTATAGGATCCTCTAGCTTAACGAGCTTCATTTCTACAAGCTGGTGTATGCAAACTGCTGTGAGCGGCTTGGTGCATGAAAATGTTAAGAAAGGGGTCTCTGGGCGAATCGATCTACGGGTGCCTAATCTAGTAAGTCCATTTGTTCGGTCTAAAACAACTTGTCCCTTTCTGAGTAAGACGAGTTGTCCACCTGAATGTAATCCGCTTGCATATTGCTGATCGAACATCTCCCCAATTTGACGAACTTTCTTTTGATTTAATCCAACAGATTCAGGGTTTACTTCGCGGCCGAATGTGAGCTTTTCTACAACCATATGCAAGATGATACCTCAATCAGAAAAAATTGATTATTAGACAGTTTGAACCAATCGTCTATCTTTATATTTGTAATAGAACCATCCCCAATAAGCGGTGATAGCAACACTTAAAATGGATGAAATAAAGATAATGTCGAATATCGATAAGCCTAAATTATCTTGAAACCAGCCGGCAGCTCCAATTGAAATTGACTGGAATAGCGTCAAAATTGCAAACTCAAATGCAAAGACTCTCCCTCGCACTTCATCTGGTACAAGGATTTGGAGTAGGGCGGCGGAGAACACCCATAGTGTACCGCTGCCTAGAGTTCTAAATAGCCCGAAAAACACAAACGAGGCTAGGCCTAATTCAAACGACATGCCTAATAGCCCAAAACTCATCAATATAAAAGAAAGTAAGATACCCCAGCGTAACGCTTTTTCAGTTTCACCTAACCAATTTTGAAGCAAAATGGGCCCGATCCCAGTGCCAATGCCTTGGACTAAATAGAATAGGGTTAATGTCAGCGTACCACCATCCCCTACAGTGCGCTCCAATCCCCTAAATGAATAGTTGAAAATAAGTGGGTAAATGTCTTCGGCAACCGTAATTTCTAAAACATTAATGGCTCCATAAATTAAAGCCCCAGTCGCTTTAACGAGTGCAATAGCCAGTAGAAGCTTTGCACCCCATAAAAACACAAAGCCGGCCGAAATCTCCCTAAACCCGCCTTGGCTGCTATCTGAAGAAATTGGGGCGACAGCTTTGATTGAAATCCTGCTAATTACCCAGGCTGAAATTAGAAATGTCAAGATGTCTAGAACAAACGCCGTTGTAATACCAAAGAATGCGGTCGCGAGCCCTCCTAATAAGGTTCCAAATGCCAATGTGGAACTCCACGTCACGCTATCCAATGCATTTGCAGTAACAAGCTCTTCTTTTTTGACAATATTCGACATGGCGGCCGCACGAGCTGGGAGGAAAAGTGCTGTAAGTGAAAACTGTAGAGCAATCATCACATAAAAGAACCAAATGTGTGACGCATCCCTGACGAATAACAACCCCACGACCGTCAACGCTCTTAATACGTCAGATATGATCATGACATATCGACGGTCGTATCGATCAGATAAGATTCCAGCAAATGGACTCATCACGAAGAGGGGGAGAAATCGTGCTAAAAACAGTAGGCTTAACTGTGTTCCTGATTCCGTTAGTTGTGCTACAAGTGATGCAGAAGCAATCAGGTTGAACCAATCCCCAATCTGGCTTACTAAATACCCAATCCAGAGATATCGGTAGTCAGCATTATTTTTCAATAAGTCAGAATATCTGGAGAACAAAATCAACCTCAGGAACGCAAAAAGAGCAGATTCTTTTCTGCTCTTTTTCAAGAAAGGGTAGTAGGCGAAAAAAAAAGAGAAGCAAGGAATTGGCGATGACCTACTCTCCCGGGCAGTTGCCCACCAAGTACCATCGGCGCTAGCGGACTTAACTACTGGGTTCGGGATGGAAACCAGGTGTACCCC
>JBGCDP010000066.1:0-95861 GCA_045105475.1 Anaerolineae bacterium | reverse complement strand
CTTCTAGTGGGGTGATCATTAACGGCCGGCCGGAAGGAGCACGCCAAATTTTTTCTAGTAATGGGTAGGTAGACTTATCTATTGGATCAATATAACTGGTCATTTATTTCCTCTGGGTGGTTGAAAAGGCAAACTTAGCTAACAAGCCAGTCGCAGGCGTTTGTCCACAGCTGAGCGTACTGCTCCCAGAACACAAAATTACATCCCCAATGCGGGGCAGGATCAGAGGTGTATGCCAAGACCCGCCCCTTGCCGAATTGCCCCACTGTGATTGCAGGGCTATCTTCACCCTTCCAACTTGCAACGACCTCACACCCTTCTCGCGGCCGAACTTTGTTAAACCCTAAGATCGGTGGCATCGACGCTAAGTCAATGTCTTTTAAGATGGGGTGAGTTGGTAAAGTTGCTTCTGCCATGAACCCTTCTGTGTTTTCAACCAGATCTTCAATCTCTAAGCATTCGCAAGGCAAAATCGAACTTAACTTGGTGCGTCCCCAACCCCCTTTGCCTATCTCCCCATTAAAGCTTAACCATCCTCCCAAAAACATCATGTTCGTTCCGGCGTTAACCGCGTCGACCGTCAGCCGAACGCGGTCAGGAAAAGTCAGCACCTTTGTGCCAAATAGATGCCGGTTAAAAAATTGCGGGTGGAGTTGAAAATTCTTCGCTTCGACATCTGAAAAAACAATAATGTCATATTCATCAAGGACCTTTTCATATTCTCCTGGTGCCATATTATAAAAATCCCACGTAGGCACGCTTTTAATTTCGTGCCGGCCGCTCGACTCCACGGCCGAGACAAGCCACTTGCCATAGTTGATTACATCAAGCCCTTTTGGGGCATGATTGAACGATGTTTCCGCATAGACGGGGCCAAGCTGTACGGCCCAATCTCCAACATAATATACTTTTGCCATTTTTTCCTCTTTAAATGTTCTGGTTGCTGCTCATAACTCAGCTTAAATAAGCAAAGCCTCACTCGGATTGTACAAACGAACCTGCATGTGAAAAAATACAAACCTAGCTAAAACAAATTAAGGTTTAACTGATCTATGACTTCTACGCAAAACCATCCGTTTGATGCGGCCCTACAATTTCAATATTCTAACAATCGGTATCAGGGGAAAACCTCGCCGGACTATGCCAATATGGTCGGTCCGTTTGGAGGTATCACCGCTGCAGCAATGCTCAAATCGATGTTAGATCATCCTGATCGGCAGGGTGACCCGATTACTTTAACCGTTAACTTTGCAGCCCCGATTAAAGATGGCGATTACGAGATTGAAGCCCAGGCGACGCGCACCGGCCGCTCGACACAGCATTGGTTCGGCACGATGCGACAGGGAGACGAGATTGTGACGACGGCCACGGCCGTATTTGCTATTCGCCGCGAAACTTGGGGAGCCACTGATCTACATCCTCCAGCAATGTCTGATCTGACAAAGCGATTTTCAACCGGCGTTATGCCCCCTTGGACTGAACAATATCGGTTTCATATGGCACATGATATGGCAGATATCATGTCGGACGACTCACCCACCTCTGAAACCGTTCAGTCGATCCAGGACAATCCCCCACGCCCGTTAGACTTCCTCTCACTCACCGCCATGAGCGACGTGTTTATTCCACGTATTTTTGTGCGGCGGGGTGGGTTTGTACCGGCCGGAACCGTTGCATTTACCGTCTACTTTCACACAGATTCGGCCGCCCTTGCTGAGCATGGTGATGCTGGCATGGTTGGTCGTGCCCGTGCCAATCGATTTTACAATCGCTTTTTTGACCAGTCGGCCGAAATTTGGACTCCGTCTGGTGACCTACTTGCCACATCTAACCAGATTGTTTACTTTAAAGAATAGAGGTTGAAATAGCTGAAAAATATGCATTCAGAGCCCGAAACGCATATACTTTCAAAAATTAGCTAACTAAGCGATCAATAAGGGGTAGAGAAAAGTTGAAAACAGATTACATCATTGTTGGCAGCGGACTGGCCGCATTGTCGTTTGGCTCACTGATGGCAAAGTCTGGTAAACGAGTCAAGATGGTCGAAGCACACTATCTGCCAGGCGGATACGGCCACACGTTTGAGTTAGACGGCTATAAATTTAATGCCCAACTGCATTATGTTTGGAACTGTGGTGAAGGGCGAACCGTCTACGAAATGCTCGACAAGCTGGGCTTACAGCCTGATCTCCCCTTTGCCGAGTATGATCCCAACGGCTTTGATCGTATGCGAATGGATGGCTACGCGCTTGATATCCCGTACGATTATGATGAGCTGATCGCCCGGCTGAGCAAGCTTTTCCCAGATGCGGCCGACAATTGCGCTAATTTTGTGCGTGAAGTGCAAACGCTATCGGCCGCGATAGACAATCTGCCTGACCTGAGCCTTATTCCCAAAATCCCCAGCATGATCCGCTTTTACAGCGCAACCCTGCAAGATGTGTTTGATCATTTTAAGCTGCCACAGGCGGCCCAAACGCTAATTGGTCTCCAATGGCCCGACTTCTTGCTGCCACCCGATCAGCTTTCGTTTTTTGCTTGGCTCATGCTCTTTAGCGGCTACTGTCGCGGTGCTTATTATCCGGGCCACCATTTTGAGTCGGTCATTGACTCGCTCGTGAAGGTCATCACCGACAACGGCGGCGAAGTGCTTTATGAGCAAAAGGTCGTTGAGTTCCTGTTTGATGACAGCAACGACAAAAAGATGGTCGGTGTACGTACTGAAGGGATTGGTAAAAATGAGGCGTTGGGGCAGACTGAGCATTACGCTGATACGGTCGTCTCGAACATGGACCCGCGCCAGTCGGCCGAAATGATCGGCTTTGACAAATTTTCGCGCAAAGTGCGCGGGCAGCTAAATTACGACTACTCGTACTCGAATTTTATGGCCTACTGTGTCGTTAAAGGAATTGATTTACGCGATTATGGTTTTGGAAAATCGAACCTTTTTCACACAGCACAGCCCGATCTCAACAAGGCGTTTAATGATATGTATGTGCGTGGTGATTACTCAAAGCCGAGTTTTGCTGTGACCGTTCCCAGCTTGCTCACTGAGGATCGCAGCGACTGCCCGCCTGACCATCAGATCATCGAGTTCCTGACGGTTGCGAACTATGATCGCTTTTTAGATCTTAAACTCAGCAGCCCGCGCCGGTACCGTGAGAAAAAGCAGGAAATCCTCGATTCGATTCTTGACATTATGGAAGAGCAGTATGTGCCTGATCTACGCAAGCATCTGGTCTTTAAAGTGACCGGCAGCCCGACGACGAATGAACGTTACTGCTGGAGCCCGGCCGGAAATTCATACGGCTCAAACATGACACCACAAAATATGGGCTTGAATCGTTTGACATCGCACACGTCGCTCGAAAATTTTTACTTCTGCAACGCTTCGTCTGGATTTGCTGGATTTGCTGGCACTATCTGGACCGGCTGTCGTTTGTACGAAAAGCTTAGCGGCGATTCGGTACTTTAGACGGTAGCTTGTTTTAGTTAGCCCAGATGTTTATATCTGTGGTGAATTTGGATTTTACAACCTCATGAAGATCGCAATTGTTGGTGGCGGTGCGGCCGGGTTGACCACCGCTTATCTCCTCGATAAAACCCACGACATCACCTTGTTTGAAAAACAGCCGATATTAGGTGGCAATGTTCGGACGATTGGCAAAAATGTGAGCAGCGACCGTGTGCCCGACGGAACTATTATTGATAATGGGGTTATTGAATTTCAACTCGATCACTTTGTTAATTTTCACAAACTGCTCGATCGATTAGGGGTTGAATACAAAAAGATTGAGGGTGGGTCAAGCAGCTTATTTTTAGCCAATGGCCGATATATTTTGGGGCCTGGCATGCTTAAGCATCGGTCCCAATCGTTTTTTGATCGTATGTTGGGCAGTCTCAAACTCATGCGGTTGCTCCCTTACTACTGGGAATCATATCCAACTGATCCGGCCGAATTGCGCAATCGGCCGCTGTCCGACTTCCGGCGTGATGACAATCACTGGCACATTTGGCAAAAAATGCTGCTGATGTACGGTTACTCAATTCCATACTCGAAAATCGGTGATTTCCCGGCCGAAATCGCTATGCCCGTCTTGCATCAATCTGGGAGAGGAACCCGCTGGACCCGTATCATTGGCGGTGTTTATAGCTACATGGAAGCGATCATGGCGACGCTGGAAAGCGAAATACGAGTCAGCACGACGATCAAAGCGGTCCGGCGGGATGCGGCCGGGGTTGAACTAACGCTTGCGACAGGGGAGCAGGCTCGCTTTGATAAACTGATCTTTGCGACCCCGCCTGATCAAGTTTTAAAGATGTTGGCTGATCCTAACGAGCAGGAGCGGAATCGCTTTTCCGCTTGGCGTTCAAATGAGGCAATTACCCACATCCATACCGACTTGTCGATGTATCAGCGCTACAGTGTGACTGCGCATAGTGAGTTTGATGTGTTCCAGAAAGAAAGAAATGGAGACGCAGGCTATAACGCTTACCTAAATCGGTTGTGTGGTTTACCTGAAGTGGCCCCACACTATAGTTTGGCCTATAACCTAGAAGAGTGGCTTGATCCGGCTAAAATCGTTCATACCCAGCATCATCAGACGCCGCTGTATACGGCCGAAGCTTTGTCCCATCGAGAAGCAGTGCGTGCCACCAACGGCGAGAATCACACTTACCATGCCGGGGCGTGGCTGGGTAATGGGCTGCACGAAGGGGCGATTGATTCAGCTTTGGCGGTGTCCCGCTTGTTAGGTGGTGTTGGGCTGTAGTCGCAACACCCGGAGCCTGCCAGCGTATTGAATAGCAGCTAAACTTTTTACTTGACTGGAGGTTTTGATGTTACAAAAATTCAATAAGTTACTTCACGAGCCGCTTATCTGGAAAATGGATGGGATGTTTAAGCGATCTTACAGTTTGTTTCATGACGAAGAGCCGCTTGCTCAATTTCGGCAAGAAAGTGGGATGTTTAAAATGGATGGGTCGATCTATCTTCACGAGGCGAAAGAACCATTATTTATTTTCCGGCCGAAAGGGGTTTTTAGCACACGAGTAGAAGTTGAAAGCAACGACATTGATTTTCAAGCCGCTAAAATTAAGCCGCGCAAATGGGGAGGTGGCATAGACATCGATTTTCTGAACGGTAACAGTTACAGTTGGCAGCGAACAAACATGTGGAACGGGAAGTGGCACTTGAAGTCGGCCGATGGTTTGATGATTGCAGAACTCCGCTCAAATGCGCTTGGAACCAGCCGGACAATTACGATCGAGTCTGACAAGCCACATCCGGCCGAGCTTAACCTGCTGATTTTTGGTGGCTGGGCACAATTCATCTTCGAAATGCAGGCGGCTGGTGCCGCCTAGCGAAAACAACGAGTCATATCAGATGCTGAATAGGCTTCATGTTTTCGGCTGGACCAAAATTTATGGATAAATGGAAATACTTTGACATTACCCACCAGCATCACGTTTGTCTTAATCCGATGCTGCCAGAGAAATTCGACCGGTTTATTCAGCTTCTTCAGCTTGAGTCAGGCAAAAGTGTCCTCGATATCGCCTGTGGCAACGGTGAGTTTTTACTGAGCTTGGCTAAAGCCTATCAAATATCAGGTACCGGCATTGATCTGTCGCCTTATTTTATCGCTAAGGCGCAGGCGAGTAAGCTAGATCGGCTCCCTGAGGCTGATCTAAAATTTATAGAGCTTGACGGAGCTGAGTTTAAACCTGAGAAACCTCATAGTTTTCACCTTGCAGCGTGTATCGGTGCCAGCTGGATATTTGGTGGCCATGCGGGCACGCTTGACGCGTTGATTGAGTTGGTTGAGCCTGGAGGCTGGGTGATTGTGGGTGAACCGTTTTGGTTGCAAACGCCGGCCGATGATTATTTAGAGGCATCTGAAATATCTCGTAATGAGTTTGGCACCCACTATCAGAATGTCAAAGTGGCAGAAGAAAAAGGGCTGAATCTTGTACACACATTTATGAGCACGCTCGACGAATGGGACATGTATGAAGGGTTAAAGTGGCTCGCGACAGATGAATATGCACGTACCCATCCTGATGACCCTGATTTACCTGAAATTCTAGATAAGGTCGCTGTTGAAAAAGAAATCTATTTAAAATGGGGGAGAGATTCGATGGGGTGGGCCATTTATCTCTTTAGGAAGCCGTTCACAGCCTAAAACTAAAATAAATCGGCCGGCCTATTGGCTCAAAGCAAGGAGACAGGATGCCCGACAGTCAAAATCGTAGAACAAATATTTTATTGATCACGAGCGATCAGCAGCATTGGAATACGTTAGGGCAGCTTAACCCAGAGGTAAAAACCCCTAATCTTGATCGTTTGGCCAAGAGCGGAATGACTTTTACTCGAGCCTATTGCCCAAACCCTACCTGCTCACCCACAAGGGCGTCGATCATAACCGGCAAGTACCCGAGCCAGCATGGCTGCTGGTCTTTGGGCACAAAATTATCAGAAGAGGAACACACTGTTGGAGGAGATTTTATGGCGGCCGGGTATCGGACTGCCCTTGTGGGCAAAGCTCATTTTCAGCCGCTTAGAGGGACCGATCAGTACCCATCGTTGGAATCGTATCCGATTTTGCAAGATCTCGATTTTTGGCGGACGTTCGACGAACCATTTTACGGCTTTGATCATGTTGAATTGGCTCGAAATCACACAGATGAAGCGCATGTTGGCCAGCATTATGCTTTGTGGTTAGAAGAAAAAGGGTGCGAAAACTGGCGGGATTATTTTCGTTCCCCAACTGGCAATAATGATGACCAAGTTCGCACTTGGGAGATTCCTGAAGCGTTTCACTATGGCAGTTGGATCGCTGAACGGAGCAACGCACTGCTTGAGCAGTACCAGCAAAACGATGAGCCTTTTTTCTTGTGGAGCAGTTTTTTCGATCCGCATCCCGACTATCTCGTACCCCGGCCGTGGGACACCATGTATGACCCTAGCTCAGTAACTGTTCCCCAGCTTGTTCCTGGCGAGCATGAGGCAAACCCAACCCATTTCAAGCTGACGCAGCAGGCGAACCCTGATTATTCAGCTTGGGAAGAATCAGAGGGGCAAGGGATGCACGGCTTCCATTCTCACCTACATGATCAAGCTGAATTGGGGAAAGATATCGCCATTTACTACGGGATGATTAGCCTAATGGACAAACAGATTGGGCAAATTTTAGACAAGCTTGATGAGTTGGGGTTAACTGAGAGCACGTTGATCGTTTTCGCTTCGGATCATGGTCATTTTTACGGCCATCACGGCCTCATTGCTAAAGGGCCGTTTCACTATGAGGATATGGTGCGGGTGCCGCTGATCGTGAGTAAGCCGGGTGAGGTTCCGGCCGGGAAAACGAGCAATAGCCTGCAATCGCTCGTCGATTTCGCCCCCACCTTTTTGCATTTTGCTGGACTAGATATCCCCCGCGCGATGAGTGGCGAAGATCAAACGGCCGTGTGGCGGGGTGAACAAGAAACTTTGCGCGAGCATGTCATCGTCGAAAATCGCCATCAGCCCACCACCATTCATATCAAAACCTATATCGACGAGCGGTATAAAATCAGCGTTTACTTTAAGCGGGATGAAGGGGAGCTGTTTGATTTGGAAGCTGACCCGAACGAAATTAATAATTTGTGGGATCAACCGGAATTTAGCAGCTTGAAATCTGATCTAATCTTGAAGCTTTTGCACGCGGAAATGGGGAAAGAGAGTCTGTGGATGCCTCGAATATGGGGGGCTTAACCGATTTCAAGATGCCCATCGGTTACCATCACTGAACTGCCAGCGATCCAAACTCCGTTTACAGTCCCATCCTTTTTCTCTGTGCGAGCATCTAGAATACTCGGCCGACCCATCTCAAAACCCTGTGCGATGTGCCATTCGAATGTCCCATCTGCGGCCGGGTTGAGCTTAGTCAGCATGCCGACTAAGGCACAATTGGCACTCCCTGTGGCTGGGTCTTCTGGTACGTTATCAAGCGGAGCAAACATGCGGGTGCGTAAATCAAACTCATCATTGCTTTTGATATAGACGTGTATGTCTGGCGTAATCCCAACCCCTTTTAGCTCACGTAACTTGGCGACATTGGCTCGCGCTCTTTCTAAAGCAGCGATGTCCCGCAGCTCAACGATTAAAAACGGCAACCCTACAGAGGCGACTTGCGGCCGATGGTTGGTTGTAACAATCTCTTCGGCCGTAAGCGATAGGGCGGCTGCGGCTTTATCAGCCGATATTTGGCGGCCGATTGAAACCTGTTCTGGCGCTTTTAGCTCACACCAAATCGGCTTGTTTGCCGAACGGCGAATCGTGATCGGCACAAGCCCCGCTTCTTCCTCAAATGTGATCTCAACTGATTCTTTAAACTCACCCAGTTCTCCAATGCTGGCCAATACGAAAGCTGTACCAACATTCGGATGCCCAGCAAATGGCACTTCGATTGTGGGGGTGAAGATGCGAACTTTGCGCGTGTGGCCGTTTTCGGCCGGAAACACGAACGTACTTTCAGAGTAGTTGAACTCGCGGGCAATTTGCTGCATTTGCTCGGTTGAGAGGCCACGGGCATCTGGAAAAACCGCCAGCGGATTGCCGCCAAAACGGGTGGTTGTAAAAACGTCACAGGTATAAAAGCGATAGCGCATATCTAGTTCCTTTTGTTCATCAAAGATTGAACTTATTGTGACGATAAAATCTGCAATGTGCAAAGGTAGAACAAAAAAACGGGACCAACTTTTATAAGTTGATCCCGTTTGAAAATTTACCCAGCAGTAAGCTGCTGGACATTACTTTTTTTACCGGGCTTAGATTAGCGTTTCTGGTGAGACAAAGTCATATCCCAATGAAGACGCTACCCCTTCATGTGTGACATGGCCGCCCATTGTGTTTAACCCGATTCGGAGCGAATCATCGGCCGCCATTGCGGCTTTGGCACCCATGTTGGCCAGTTTTACCGCATATGGGAGGGTGACATTGGTTAAAGCCAAAGTCGAGGTGCGTGGGACTGCCCCTGGCATGTTGCCCACTGAGTAATGCACGACACCATGTTTGGTATAAATGGGGTCATCATGATATGTGACTCGGTCAACGGTTTCGATACAACCACCTTGATCGATTGCGATGTCGACGATGACAGATCCGGCCGACATTGTTTTAACCATCTCTTCCGTTACCAACTTTGGAGCCGCGGCTCCTGGAATAAGCACAGCACCTACGAGTAGATCAGCTTCAGCCACTGCCTCAGCGATATTGCCGCTGTTTGACATGATCGTTTCGACACGGGCACCAAAGATATCATTTAAATATTTGAGGCGATCTGCGCTAATGTCGAGCATGAGAACACGAGCACCCAGACCAATCGCCATTTTTGCGGCATTGATGCCGGATACACCACCACCAATGATGGTCACTGTTCCCGGCCGTACCCCTGGTACGCCACCGAGCAAAATCCCTTTGCCTCCATATGCTTTTTTGAGGTAATGCGCACCCAACTCAACCGACATGCGTCCAGCAACCTCACTCATTGGTGTTAGCAGTGGCAATGAACGGCCGACCTGAACAGTTTCGTAAGCGATACCGGTGGTGCCTGCATCGATTAAGGCCTTTGTGAGTGCTCCTTCAGCAGCTAAATGCAAATAGGTAAATAGCAAAAGATCATCGCGGAAAAAGCCATATTCTTCAGCAAGGGGCTCTTTGACTTTGCAGACCATTTCAGCCGCCCAAACGTCGGCCGCAGTTGCGGTTAACGTTGCGCCTGCAGCTGCATATTCAGCATCGCTAAAACCGCTACCATTTCCAGCGCCATTCTCAACTAAAACGGTGTGACCGTGACGGACAAGTTCAGCTACTCCGGCCGGCGTGCAACCTACTCGATTTTCGAGCGCTTTAATTTCTGTGGGGATACCGATAATCATGGGTGTTTCCTTTAACTGTTTAAGATTTTGTAGTGAGGGTTAAAACTTTATTTTGATAAACAGACCAAGCCTGCATCAATATTGCATAAGCGAGCATTAATATAGGCTATCGATTTGACAATTCACACCCTGATCGTAAGCTAATAGAACTGTTTGCCTTAATATTTTAGGAGAATTCTAGCTATGGCTTTACAAGAGAGAAAAATAGACTCAACTGATTGGAAAATCCTTGTGGCTTTACAAAATGACGGCCGCATTTCTTATCGTGAATTGGGCCAACAGATCGGTTTGTCGACCCCGGCAGTGAGTGAGCGTGTGCGTAAGCTTGAAGACGGGGGAGTCATAATTGGGTACGGGGCTAAGCTCGATTTAGCGAAACTTGATCGGGGAATTACGGCGTTTGTGAGTGTCAATACGCGGCCGGAACGGAACGGCCCCTTGCAGGAGTTTGTAAAAAAAACGCCGGAGGTGTTAGAGGCTCACTATATCACTGGGCAAGCTTCGTTTATTTTAAAAATATCTTTAACTGCTATTTCAGGGCTAGAGGATTTTATTAAGCGGCTGTCTCATTTTGGGCCTACCCAGACCTCTATTGTACTTTCAACACATGTAGCAAGCCGGGTAATCGGAGAAGATGAATCTAGAGTCTGAATGCAGGCTATTTTGCCTGTTCGTGGCAACCTAACCTGTTTGTTCTTTTGATTTAGGCTGGAATTTCGGGAGTGTCACTGTGAAAGTTGTCCCTTTTAACTCTTCGCTTTCAACCGTAATGTTTCCACCATGGGCGTCAGCGATGCTTTTAGTAATCGCAAGCCCTAAGCCAGTCCCTTTGATATTGGCTCGATTTTCTGTTGCCACCCGATAAAATTTATCAAAAATACGGGGAACATCATTTTCGGGAATGCCTAATCCATTGTCTTTAACGATCACTTCTACTTTATCTTCTGCCAACTCTGAAACAGTAAGCCAAACGGTACCATTTTCTGGCGTATATTTAATCGCATTCCCAACTAGATTGAGAAATAGTTGCCGCAATCGGCCGGCATCCCCCTCAATTTCCATGTTGTTGGGTATTGTCGTTTCAACGCTTATTTTGTTGACTTCAGCATCAGTTTGTAAAGCGAAAACGGCATCACCCAAATCCTTTGCTAAGTCAAATGTTGAAATATTTAGCCCCAAATCTGACTCAAGTTGACCGATATCAAGAAGCTCTGTTACAAGTTCTTTCATATAGGATGTGGTCCGAACAATCCGTCCGTGCATATCTTTTTGCGAATCGTTGGTTTCTCCCAAAACAGGGATAAGATCGGCCGCCATTCGGATTGAAGCAAGTGGGTTTTTGAGATCATGTGCAACGGTGTTCACAAAATCAGTTTTCATTTGAACCAGTTCTTTTAACAAAGTGATGTCGTTTAGCACAACGGCCCATCCCAATAGCTCACCAAATCCAGACATTACCGGATGGCGATTCGCCTGCAAAACCCGGCCGTCGTCTAATGCTAATTCATGCAATGAGTTTTCTTGGTCATTAAACAATTCCCTAAAATCACCAGAAGGAAAAACCTCATCCAATATTTCCCCAGATAAGCCTTTGTCAAAGCCGAACATCTCTAGAAACGCCCCGTTTGCAATAAGGATGATGCCTTCAGGGTTAACCACAAAAAAACCATCTTGGGTACTTTCAAGTAAGGCAGAAAGGGTACTACGTTCATCTGAAAGGGTTTGGTACAAGCGTGCCATCTCGAAATTAGCAGAGAGTCCCGAGCTAATCAGAATCCCGATCTGTTCATCTTGTTCATCGTAGGGAGCAATTTCTTTAGCAGCAAAAACCAATGCGCCGATTTTTTGATCGCCTTGCTTTAGAGGGATTACCATTTGGTTTGGCAGTTGATAAATGGCACAAACTTGCTCGAATTGGGTAGCTGCTGAATCAGATTCTTGACCATTCGCTCTGTGGGGGTGCCCATCAGCTATAACTGTGCCAATGAGCCCTGTTTCAATCGGTTCAAAGACAAAGTCTCCAGGTACATTATCGGTTTTTGAGTCTAGATGATGAATGATGTAGGCGGTTTCGTTTGGATTAACGAGGGCAATTGCTAAGAAATCATAGTGGATTGCAAAACGAGTGTAATCCGCTAGCGTTTGGAAAAATAGGCTTGGGATAGGCGAAGCCGCAAACGAAATTAAAATTTCTGTCACATTTGCAAGCCTTTGATCGAGAGGCAGTTTCGTATGAGTGAGCATATATTAGATTTTGTAGGTTTAGTTTATGCGTAAATTAATTTGTGTTGACCGGTTTTAAGAATTGGATCATTTTAGGTGTTGACGGAATGTCTTCCAATGTCCCTACATCTACCCGATGGCGGATCATCCCATTTAGATCAATAGCAATGACGGCTTGGTTTAAGGCGGTTAAAGCATGATGGTGCAGCCGTTGTAGAAAGCGTTTATCAAATACATCTGCCGCGCCTGCACGAGCTGTTTTGATAAACTCACCGCGTTTTGCGGCCGTTGTAAAGGCTTTCACCATGCTTTGCGATGCAACTAAAGCACCTTTGTCACCGATTCCATATGTGCGAAACAGCCTTTTGTCTGGGTCACAAATCATTGGGAATGGAGGTGGGTTCTTCCCAAAAAAGTTAACTGCACTTTGATGAAGATTGGGCGAAACTTGAATAATTTCAATATTATTTTCAACAAGCTTGTTATAGCCGGTAATAACTTCATCCATAAAACCACGGCAGTAAGGGCAGGTGAAGCCTCTGGAAAACCATAGAATTATATTTTTATCATTTCTATATTTTTTTAGCTGGATCATGTCTCCTTGAATTGAAAGGAGTGAAAAATCCGGTGCGAGGCCGCCAGATGTGGGGGCAATTGATTGATTTAAGTTACGTAGAGAGTTAGTTGCTAAATCCATTTTCTTTTGTGCCTGTGTGCCAATAGTTTGTAAAGCACTATTAATATTTATGTACTCAAAAATCGTTCAATCTTCGTTTAGTCGTTTTGCCTTGCAATGCTTCTGAGTCGTTTTCAGACTGAGCTTACATGATTGCTGAGTTTGTGTTTTTGGGGGTAGGCCCGTGTTCTAAATCAGTTTTCAAGCTTTGTGTACCCTAGTTTAAGATACATTGTGTCTTTTTATGGGGAGGTAAAATGAAAACATGGTAAAGAATCGTGTGCCAAAATCGGTTTTGCCAGTTTGCCGTACTTTTTTATTGAGATTAAAGGCAATATCGCTTTGTGTAAAGAGGGCCTTATGGGCTAAGGTTATACGTATTTTTTATTTTGTTTATCCTTTTCTCATGCTTGGGGTGAGCCAGTATGGTCAATTCGGTAAGACAATTCGATCTAAAATAGAATGGCACTTTGCCATGAGATAAAAGCAGGATAAAAGAAACAAATTACAAAAAAGTGACCGGACACTTACAAATTGGATAAAAAGATGTTTGCATTCTGAGGGTATTTCTGGCCGTATTAGCGTAATCAGGTAAGTCTTTGTAAATGTGTTCCTAATCTCCCTTGTTTCTCAAAATTGAACGTGCTAATATTTTCTCCCTCTTGCGGTGTCGCCAAGTGGTAAGGCAGCGGACTTTGAATCCGCCATTCGTAGGTTCGAATCCTGCCACCGCAGTCGTTGAAGAAGGATCGGTATTTGAGATAAACTCATGCCGGTCCTTTTTTTATTTACCTATAGTTTGCTGGTTGGCTCGTCAATATGTTGGTGAATGAATTGAAAACCAATATGCCGATTAATAAGCCATCCATCCCAAAAAATTCAGTATGACTCAAACAGATCTTGCAGTAGTTATCCTTGCGGCCGGCATGGGGACACGCATGAACTCCAAAGTACAAAAAATATTGCACGAAGTCGGCGGCCGGCCGATGGTGATGCATGTGGTTGAAGCATCGAGAAAGGTGGCAAATCACCCCGTAACGTTGGTTGTTGGTGAAATGGGTGGCCACAACGTTGAGAGGCTTGTGGGAGCCAATGCAAATTATGTTGTGCAAGCTGAGCAGCTAGGGACAGGGCATGCTGCGTTGGTGGCGGCCGATGTGATGCGTGGAATATCTCGCCAAGTTGCGGTTACTTATGGTGATATGCCGCTTTTACGCCCAGAAACGCTTCAAAAGCTGGCAACTATGCAGGCTGAAAGCGGAGCGGCGGTCGTAATAACAACCGTTATGGGAGAAGCGACCTCATCCTACGGCCGGATTGCACGTGACACCAACGGGAATTTGATTGAAATTGTTGAAGTGGCTGAAGCCAAACAGCGGCCGAACAGCGCAGAGCTGCTGGATATTCGAGAATTAAATGTCGGTGTCTACTGCTTTGATGCAGATTTTTTATGGTCTAACCTGTCTGATTTGCCTTTGCGTCAGGCGCGTAATGGAGTTGAGTATTATTTAACTGATATGATCGGTTTGGCCGTTGAGCAAGGCAAACTAGTTGAATCGGTTAAAATCGAAGATGTTGAAGAATGTTTGGGGGCTGGAACTCGAGCTGAATTGATTTCGGTAGATCGGGCATTCCGGCGTAGAGAAATCAATAAATGGCTGGCTGCGGGAGTCACAATTATTGATCCCAATACCACTTATATCGATCCAGAAGTGACCATCGGCAAAGATACGATCATCTGGCCGAATACCTATTTACGTGGCAACACTACAATTGGTGAAGATTGTGTTATCGGGCCAAACGCTATCATTACCGATTCTAAGATTGCTGATGGGTCACGTATCGAGATGCAGAATATTCATAACAGCTAGGGTCCTTGCCCCCTTAGCTTTGACGGTGGCTTCAATCTAAAGTAACAAACGTTTTGATCCATTTTTCTAAATTAAAGGAACCTTTTTATGCCCACTGTCTATTTTTTATGTGGTATGCCAACATCGGGGAAAACAACGCTGGCAAAGAAGCTTGCAGCCGAGCAAGATGCTCAGCGGTTCACTTTAGATGAGCGCATGATCTCAAAACATGATTATTCGATAGACGATGAGGAGTATGGCCCTTTGGCCGCACAGGAAAAAATGCTTATGTGGGAAGAGGCTCAACTTTTTCTCACTGACAGCCGTAATGTTGTTTTAGATTGGAGCTTATGGAGCCGAGCGGCTCGCGCGGAGTGGACTCAAAGGGTATTGGCGGCCGGGTATGGGTACAAGCTTTTCTATCTTGATGTCCCACTTGACCGGCTAAAACAGCGAGCAACTGTGCGGAACGCCGATACAAACGCCATTGTTCATTTCATCTCATTGGAAGAACTTGATCGTTTTAGCCATATTTTTCAACCACCAAGCTTAGATGAAAATCTGAACTTTGAAGTTATATCAAGCTGACTTTAGTAGTCCGATTAGCTTAGCTTGCTCTGTTTTTAGCTTTTGATATGAAACTGTCACATACTCAATCAGTTCTTGTGATGGGTAGACAACCAGCGATTCATGCTCAGCGAAGTCATTCTGCTCCCACTTTTCGATAACCGCTTTGAATGAAGCAACATGGGCCAAAAGCAGCAGCAGGCATTTCGGCATTTCAGATTCAATTAATAGCTCTGCATTGTCTTGGATAATGTCATACATCTGGATGTTAATCGGCATGAAAACCGTTTTCATCCATAAACGCCACGCTTTAACATCTTCGTCTGTAGGCGGTTTGACCTTAGAGAAATAGCGAGAGTTGGGCTGATGCTTTGAACGAAACGCTCGCCAGGAAATGTCAGACGACTCGACTAAGGCGAAAAGTGGCCCATACAGGTTTGAAAGCTGTTGATTCACTCGCTCTAACTGGGCTTTTTGTTGACTGCTTCTACGGCTACTAAACCATGTAAACAGATACCCAAGTAGGGCCAATAAAATTGAGATTGATGTGGTGATGAGAAAAGTTCTATCCATTTTTATGAAAAGCTAAGTTGAAATCTGATCTGTAATTTTGCTGCTGCAGAATGATATTTGCTTGATTTTAGCAGTTTGGCCTAAATAACAAACTCTAAATATTCACCTTGTCGAAGTTGACCTACGTCGAGTAATCGGGTATTTTCGACACATAAATTCGTACTATTAAGATGATTTAAAACAGAGGAAGGGGTTTTACGGCTAGATTATATTTAGCGGCCGTAAAACCTCTTTTTTCATGTCAGGCGATCTTTTCGATTGCTCAAATGGATAAAAATATGTCAGAGAATATTGATAACAACAATAGAAAAGAAAGAACGTTAAAAGAGTATGCAGGGCTCATATTTAAAGGGATGGCAATGGGAGCCTCTGATGTCGTTCCCGGCGTTTCCGGTGGCACGATGGCCTTTATCATGGGCATCTACGAAGAATTGATTGATTCGATTCGTGCCGTGGGTAGCAAAGATTTAATTCAAGCGATTTTGAAATTTGATTTTGCGCAAATATTTACAATTATAAATTGGAAATTCTTGCTGGCCGTCGGAACCGGTATCATCATCGCTATTTTGAGCTTGGCTGGGATTCTTGAATACCTTTTAGAGAGTCAACCAGTGTTCCTGTGGAGCTTCTTTTTTGGACTGGTGCTTGCCTCTATTATTTCAGTACAAAAGCGGATTAATAGTTGGGGTGCTGGTCCGGTCATTGCCCTCGTATTAGGCACAATTGGCGCCTTTATTTTAGTGGGGAGTGTGCCGACTGAAACGCCAGATACGTGGTGGTTCTTAATGTTATCTGGCATGATCGCGATCTGCGCGATGATTTTACCAGGTATTTCAGGATCCTTTATTTTGGTGCTAATGGGTAAATATCAAACGATTTTGGGTGCAGTCAATGATCGTGATATTTTAACGTTGGTCTTCGTTGCAATTGGAGCTGTGATTGGATTGGTCACGTTTGCTCAAATTTTAGGCTACTTCTTTAAGAACTATCATGATGTGACTGTGGCGACCTTAATTGGCCTTATGATCGGCAGCTTGCGCAAAATTTGGCCATGGAAGGTTGACATCGCTTGGTTGCAAGATGCGGCCGGACAGTTTGTTTTAGACAGTGAAGGCCATCGTCGGGTTATTGAGCAGAGGAACTTCTTGCCTAACTTTGCTGAAAATGGGGCGAACGAAATCATGATCGCAGTCGTTCTTGCGGCGGTTGGGTTTGGGGTTGTGCTTTTACTTGAAAGGTTTGCAGGGGAATAAATATGAGAGACGCAAAAATTAAAGCGGTCATTTTTGATTTAGACGATACGCTCATCGATTGGTCTGGTTCTAAACTTAGTTTCCGTGAAGTGGTGACGCCTAAGTATGGGAACGTACACGAATACCTGACAGGAAAAGGGTTTAAGCTACCAGAAAAAGAGCAGTTCGCAGAAATAGCAATGGACTGTGTGGTTGAAGAGTGGAACGAGAAGAAAAAAACCTTTGCTGGGGCCAACTTTGGTGATGCTCTAGCGGCCGCTCTAAAAAAATGTGGTGTTTCACTCGATCAAGTTGATTTGGTCAAGCTCATGGAAGTTTATGATTGGCAAGCGGTCCCCGGCGTCGAGCCGTATCCTGATACCCACAACGTACTAACCCATTTAAAGTCGGAAGGGTATAAAATAGGTTTAATTACCAACGCCTTTCAAGCGATGTGGATGCGTGATCCAGAACTTGAAACGTATGACTTGCTTAAATATTTAGATGCACGGATTACTTCAGGCGATACACGTTTCATGAAACCCCATCCGGCAATTTACTGGCGGATGCTGGGCTTACTCGACCTGATGCCGGAAGATTGCGTTTTTGTGGGAGATCGGCCGGCCCATGATGTCCAAGGTGCACATAACACCGGTATGATCGGGATTATGATCGATCCACCCCATTTGGACCGTGGTTTTGAAGGAACTCAACCCGATTACGTGATAAACTCGTTATCAGAGCTTTTACCAATTTTAAAAGAACTAAACTAAAAATATTCGGTTGGTCAGTATTCAGTTAATCGGTGATCAAACACTCATCGGTTAATTCGCACACTAACCCACTGACAAACTAATTAATATGACTGAAATAGTTGATCGCAAAGCGGCAAGAGCCGCTCGTAAAGCACAGAAACAATTAGAAAATGCAGCTCGCGGCCTGAATAAACGGATGATTCGTTTTAGCCAGGATGAGCGTTTTGCTCAAAGCTTAGCCAATGCTCTTCCCATCTATTGGGATAGTTATTACGACATGGAAACGGCCGATGAAATGGACATGACTGAGTCACTGCGTTTCTTCGACTGGTTCTTCTATGACTATAAGGCTGACGCGGATACACCAACTTTATTCGAAACTTGGGTGACTGAGAATCGTGAAAACCTAAGCGAGCGTGAACAGGAAGTCGTTGACGGTTGGAAGGAAATGGCGGCTCCATCCGCTTACATATTTGACGATTATGATGCGATCAATGCTTATTTCAAGCTGACTGAATTTTTCACTGGTGAAGAGCTTATCGCAAAATCTCCGGCCGGATTTGGGAACTCTAAAAAAGGTGACTTAATCTTGGTGCGCATATTGCCTGTTGGCACTGAAGGCCTTTTCAGCACTGTGGGAGCATTTGTCCCTTCAGATGAAATTGACGGGCTAAAAGAAAAAATTGAGGCTGCTCGTGAGGCTGACTCCGATGGAGATCATAATGCATTCATGCGGCGTAATAGCCATTTGATTGTTCACCATGCGATGGAAAAATCTGTTGATGAAGGGCGCTTTGCTGTTAGTCGCTTAGACCCTACTCGTATGGATAAGGCTGTCAAAAGAGCTGGCAAGCAGATGGCGAAAAAATTCAAAAAACGGATCAAAAGAAAATAATTTTGATTCTGGATTGGGGATTTAAGATTTACGATAGTCGTATGTTTTAAAAATCGTAAATCCAAAATCAGAAATCGTAAATCAATCCATGTTTGATCTTGTTTTTCTTGGTACTTCGGCCGCAGCACCCTCTGCCTATCGCGGTCTTTCGGCACATATTATTAGCCATCGTCAATATCGATTCTTACTCGACTGTGGGGAAGGCACCCAGCGTCAGATTTTACGCTCCGGTTTAGGCTTTCGACGTCTCGACAACATTTTGCTTACTCACAGCCACTTGGATCACATTATGGGGCTAGGTGGGTTGGTTTCGACGTTGACTCGTTGGGACACCGATATCATGGATGATTTTGACATTTATGGTAGTAAAGCGACTTTGAAGCGTGTCAGTGATTTGATTTTTGGGGTGGCATTACGTGGGAGCAAAGCAGCCGCCTCTGTTAAATTACATGATCTAAAGCCGGGCATGGTCATTTTGGAAGATAGCAAGTTTAAGTTGACCGCTTTTCCTGTGGTCCATCGTGGTCCTGGCTGTTATGGATTTTCGTTTGAAGAGAAAAGCCGGCGGCCGTTCTTAGATAAAAAAGCGGAAGCACTTGGTGTTCCATTTGGCCCAGAGCGGGCTAAATTGGTCCAAGGTGAGCCTATTACGCTTGCTGACGGCCGGTTGGTTCACCCCGATGATGTTCTAGGTGATGTCGTCAAAGGGACAAAATACGTTCATATTGGCGACTTGGCTGAAACTGAAGGGCTCGAAGAGATCTGTGCTGATGCGGATGCATTGGTGGTTGAGGCGACCTATACCGATGAAGAGGCTGATTTGGCAAAATCCTATGGTCACTTGACGGCCGCCCAAGGGGCACGCTTTGCGAAAGAAGTGGGGGTTAAAACGCTGATCCTGACCCATATCTCTAGACGGCATACCGGCCGACAAATCGGGAAAGAGGCTGGCTCAATCTTCAAAAACACCTATGTGGCCCGTGACTTTGATCGCTTTGAAATTAGCCAGAATAAGGTTGTCCGTTTTCGAGATGAGGGTGAGCGTAAAGGATAAAGTAGGTTTGAGGTTAAACTGAAATCATCGTCCAGATTTTGTCAGCTGCCTCACCGATTGATAGATGGGTGGTGTCGACTTCCCGGCCGATAAACCCGATTAACGAGCTTGCTCTCTGAATCTTGTTGAGTTCAATAAATCGTTTTAAATCCCAATCATGGTCCGGTTTACGCTCAATGACACGCTGTGTTTGAATAGCTTCATCACAGGTGAGCCAAAACGCATGAATATTTTTGTCTAGCTCTCCAAGCCGGTCGGTTAAACGTGTTAGTTGACTTGGCTCTTCGAAAACGTAGTTAATGACGAAATCGGTATAGCCGTTTGATTGATGGAATTCAATAAGGTGAGCCAGCGTTTTATACAGGTAAGCAACTCGATCTTGATCATAAATTTCAAAGGGATGTACTGCACCGATAAAATCTCCATCGAGCATGAAAGATTTTTCAAAGCGAGCAGCTAGCTGCCAAGAGGTACTACTTTTTCCTACTCCTACTGATCCATTTATGATGACAATCATAATTTGTATTAGACCAGACTGGCTTTAAAAACCGGTCTGGCCTTGGCTGTTTCTTATTTATTTAGATGCACGAATCACGAGTGCCATTAAGCCTAGGGTGAATGCACCTCCAGATGTCCACACGCGAAATGCATTGGCTGCGTTCCATTGCTCACGGATCAATTCCCATCCGGCCGGGACATTTTGAGGGTCCCACGCTTCCGTGATGGCGTTGAGAGGCAAATTTACGCTACTCGTGTAGGCAATGACGCCAAAAATATAGACGACAGCGGCGGCCGCAATGAGCCAGAATGAAACGCTTTTCCAATGCTTCCAATTAATAGCTAGGGCGATTAACGGAAATGCACCTCCGCCAAAAAAGAAAGCAAAGAAATAGGCGTGACGTACATTTTGGTTAAAAAGCGATTGAACCGTTGCATAGGTTTCTGCATTGGTTTCAAGCATCGCAAAATTTACATTAAACGTGTAGGTCCAGAAAAAACCGGCCATGATGCCAAATACGAGCGTCGTCAATGCGAATGCTGAATTCTCTAGAATGGTGCTTTGTGCAACAGTTTTCTGCCCAGTCTGCGCTTCTGATGTGGTTGTTGATAATGTGATAGTCATGATGATCCTCTGGGGAACTGATTCCCTATATTTGATTAACTGATTTCAGTGTAGGTCAGTTAATCGGAGGGTTCATTATCATATGTTAAAAGTTCTGGCTCTTTTTTAATCTCGAAAGAGAAACGTTGGTAATTCCTAAAAACGAAGCCAAATGGTAGTCTGGAATCCGGTCGATAAAGGCAGGATACGCTTTTAGCAGGTTTTCGTAACGCTCTGCGGCCGGCAGCAGTAGGAAATCATGCTCACGCTGAAACTTGGTTTCGACCAGCCTCTCTGCAAACGGCAAAGCAAATTCCTCCCATTTCCCACGTTGTTTTAGGAACTCATGTAGAGGTGTAAATTCACATTCAAGCAAGATTGTTTTTGGAATGACCGCCACATTGAATAAAACACCGTTGTTGCGATCCATGGGAGCTACCGGCCAAATGCACTGCCCCTCACCAAAAAAAGCCTTGTTAAAATCGCGACCCTCTAAATCGATGTAAAACATTCGCAGGATGCCTGAATGGATGAAATAAAACTTGTCCCATTTGTCACCATGATTGAGCACATGGGATTTACGCGGAACTTCTTTCAGTCGCGTAAATTGCTTGAGTGTCTCAATTTCTTCGGCCGGAATTTGTAACCGCCTCAGAACCCTGGCCGCAAATTGATCAAAGATTTGTTGATGTTGGTTGGCACCTTTACTTGTCATGAACGCTCTATCCTTTATAGATCAAATTCATCTTGCCAAAGGCGTAATTGGGCTTGGCTAATACCAGCGCCACCACAAACGATTACACCGATTGTTTGTTTATTCTTCAGAAAGTCACACCCTTCATAGACGGCCGCTAACGCTGCCCCACAGGCTGGTTCAACCAAAATGCGGTGTTGGTCAAGAAAACGGCCACACGCGTCTACAGCAGCTCGGTCGCTAACAAGATGGGTTTGTACCCGGCCGGATTTGACCAAATCCCAAGCTTGCTCTGCTACCTGTTTCGCTCCCAAAGTTGTTGCGAGTGTTGTGATTTTATCAAGCGTAATGCGCTCCCCAGCGATTCGCGAGCCGTGTAAAGAAGCTGCCCCATGTGTTTCAACTGCTAGAATTTTGACATCACCCCAGCCAGCATTGTCCAATCCTTTTGCTACACCGCAGAGCAGGCCTCCACCACCGACAGACAGAACGATCACATCTGGTTTTACCCCTGTTTCAACGATCTCATCGATCATTGTGGCATGGCCGTCCCAAGTGGTTGGGTTGTCAAATGGATGGAGCAGTGCGGCTCCATCTTGAGCCATTTCTGTGGCCAAGGCGTGCGCCTCGACCCAGCTTTCCCCATGCACGATGACGTTGGCCCCTTCTAGCGCAATCAGTTCTTTCGGCCGGGCTTTTGTTGATTCTGGTACAACGACTGTTACAGGAACCCCCAGCAAGCGGCCGGCCCAAGCCACGGCTAAACCTGCATTGCCGCCGGATGACGATACAAATGATGTGGCTCCATCGGCCAAGAACTGCTGACAGGCGGCCGCCATGCCTCGTGCTTTAAACGAGCCACACGGCTGAACCGCATCGAGCTTGAGCCAAATGTCTCCATCCAGCTTTTCGCCCATCATGTTTGATTGAATAAAGGGGGTTTCAATGTGTAGTTTTGCCATGTTCAAATCTCTCTATTAATTATTTAGAGTCTATTTTTCACGCTTTTCGCAAACGGTCCACAAACTGCGATAATGTCAGAATAAATTAAACTATTCGGAGATGAAAATGAACGAAAATGATCCTCTTGGTATCCGTGATCAGTTTCCCGTAGTCAATCAAGCCACGTACTTAGCTTCAGCTTCGATTTGCCCCTCACCAGTCGCAGTGACGCAGGTTGGAGTCGATTTTGTGCAGGCGAAGGGAGGTTTGCCATATGAGCTGGATGATCTATTTTCGAAAGTCGATGAACTTCGCGGACAATTCGGCCGCCTGATCAATGCATCAACGCCTGAAATCGGGTTGATTTATACAACATCCGAAGCAGAGAATTTAGTCGTACAGGCATTGAACCTTAAGCCTGGGGACAACATTGTTACCGACGATCTGCACTACAGTGCCAGCTATGTGTTGTATGAACAGCTTGCCAAGCGGGGGATCGAAATTCGCATCGGCCGGAAGTTGGGAGATGGGTCTGCACCTGTTTCTGTCTTTGAACCTTTGATGGATAGCAATACACGTCTACTTTCAGTTGCGTGGATATCACACCAAACTGGTTATCGACACGATTTAGCCGGGTTATCGAAATTGGCTCATGCTCATGGTAGCTATATTTATGCTGATGTGATTCAGGGCGTGGGGATGTTGCCCCTAGATGTACAGGCGGCTGATCTCGATTTTTGTGCGGCCGGGAGCTACAAGTGGATGTTGGGGAGCTTTGGTGTGGCGATGTTTTATGTGCGTGAGTCGCTGCAAGAGATGTTCATCCCGGATCGGTACGGATATTTTCATGTCAAGCAGAAAAAGGCTGAGCTTGAACATCAAATTTATGCAGACGGCCGAAAGTTTATGTATGCGACCCCTGCGTTTGGCCCCGTTTATCAGCTGTCGGCCGGAATCGACTATGTAACGAAAATAGGCATCAACACGATTTCAAAGCATGTGATTGGACTGGCACATTATCTACGAGATGGGTTAGATCAACTGGGATTTGAAATTTTAACTCCGGCCGGAAATCAGTCGGCCATTGTGGCTTTCAAGCACAGATTAGATGCGCAGTTGATCAAGAACCGCTTGTCCGCTGCAAACATGCACGTGAACTTTCGTGAAGCGGACTCTCAAATTCGAATCGGCTCAGCCTTGTTTAACAATCAAGCTGATTTAGATCAATTTCTGGGAGTCCTAGAATCGCTAAAATCATGAAAAAATCTTTAATTGCTCATGATTTTAGCGGCAGCTCTCACAAGTTCATCATTGAATTCTGCCATCTGGCCATCAGGTAAATAGGCTGAATCTTCGAAGCCGATACGGGTGTCATAGCCACGTTCGGCCGCCAGCTTAACCATCGGCCATGTTGTTTCGTCTAGCCCATGTAAAAGCCGGGGCAATTGGGGCGCTGTATCCTTCAGGATTGTTTCGATCTGTATCACGTTGTTGATGGCAGCTTTTACCGTCGTTTCATTCGGCTCGATTAAGATTCGTAGGCATTGATCTCTTTTTCCCCATGCCGCGAATGCTTGGACTGCGGTTTTGTTGAAAATTCCAGCTTCGATACCGATGTTTTTACTCAGCAGCACACCGGCTACTTTTTCAAAATCAGCTTCATCTGTATTGAGCGAAACAAAATCTGGCACGACGTCCCAAGCTTGAATATGCTTAAGTCGTTCAGCCAGATCCGGCACAATCCATTCACCACTGCTAATGCCGACAGGAATGCCGGGACAAGCCGCTCGAATTGCGTTTAAAAAATTGGCGACATCATCGGCCGCGAGGCTTTCTTGGTTTTGTGCGTTCCATACGTGTACATGAATGGCACCCGCCCCGGCCGCGACACAGCGTGCGCTTTCCTTAGCTGCGGTATCGGCATCAAAAGGCAAACGAGGGTGATATGTATGCGGCCGAACTCCGTTGATAGCGGCTTTAATCATTTCTAGCTCCTTTTGGATTTCTTTTTCGGGTTGTTCTTAGAAAACAAAAAGGCCCGATCAAAACTGATCGGGCCTTTTGACTAATTTTTGGAAAAGATTAGTTCATGTGTGGCAAAAGCTCTGCCATGATCTGATCTTTCGGCCGAACGCCGACGATACGAGCTACAACTTCGCCACCTTTAAATACCATCAAGGTTGGGATGCTGCGGATGCCATAACGGCCGGGGACGGTTGGATTTGAATCGATGTCCATTTTCCCCACAACAAGGCCGTCATTTTCTTCAGCGATCTCTGTAACAGTTGGGGCTACCATGCGGCATGGTCCACACCATTCTGCCCAGAAATCCACCAAAACTGGCTTGTCTGAGTTTAGTACATCATTTTCGAATGAGTTATCGGTTAATTCAATTGGGTGTGACATTAAAATTTCTCCTGTCAAAAAAGGGGTTAGCCTTTGTCATTTACTATTTGGTGCAAACAATGTTGTCGATTTTCTACAGATCATTGTTTGCGCTTTGATCTACTAGATGGGGCAATGATAATGTTTCTTACCCACTCAAAGTGTATGCTATCCAACGGTAGTGTCAAGCGGAAATGAGGGTTATTTGGCCCGATAACATGTACTTTTTACTCTTTTAAAATCTTTGAAAGCAAACCGGTTCACTAAGTGAACTGGCAAGAGTAAAATTACAGTAAGACATTAGCAGATTGTAGCCACCCCCAGCTAGAATGCGTCTAACTTGTTCGGAGTTGAAAGAATTTATGTCAAATGATACACATGATCAAAACAAAGGGTTAGAAACGCCAGATACTGCACCATCACGTATGCGGGTGATCGCCTATGCTTTAGTTGGCTATCTGTTGGTTGCGTGTGTGGGCTATTTCTTTCTTTATGGGATTGGTATAGAAGATGATAGGGCCGGAATTGACTCTAGCGATTCGCTTTTAAGCGATGTTAATGGGTCAAATTCAGGCAGTTTCCCCCCGGCCGCGTATTTGGTTAGTTCGGGGAATAGTAACCTTATTTCTGAGCAAATACAGCTAGGAAACCTACAAGAGGCGACTAACCAAGTTGAGCTTGCTACAGTCTTAGGGACCTACCCACGCATAAGAATTATTTTTATCGATGATGCGGTTCTTGCAAATGAAGCTCAGCTAGAGCTAGTTAAAGAACAGTTTGATGCTGGTAAGATGATTGTTGGTCTGCGGACATCACACGCGAAATTGAGCCAAGCATTGGGATTACCGAATCAACTCCCAGACCTTGAGCAAGCAGAAAAAGCGACTGCGGTTATTTGGATAAGTGCTTGGTACACTGATGAAAACGGTGATCCGGCCGAAATTTCACAGTCCTGGGATCAATTTCCTACAATGATGTCCTCCCTGCATATTTTGGCTAAGACACCACAATAATCAACCATCTTTCTTTTATAAGTTAAACTGAGCTGTACGTGAAAATGTCGTTCTAATTGCCTCAGGTTGCCCTCTATTCTCAGTACAATCTCGCCTGCATATCAATAAAAGCTGGAAATAACCACTCTATACACATACATACTATAGTCCTTGATTGCAGTTTACTTAACTGTTTCAGGAAATAGACTTTGTTACAACTTCCCCCAATGAAAAAATTTAAAGGCGCACGTTTATTTGTTCAGCTACAAGCGGTTGGATTTGTTGTTTTTTTAATGGGATGCCAGCCTACAGTTGAACCTCCTGCACTTCCAACTTTGGCGATGCCACCCACTATTGCTGCTGTCGCTGAAGTTCCTACTGAATTGCCACCTGTTTTGCCAACTTGGACTCCGATGGCTGACACAACCGTGGTGCAAACAGAATTTGTTTTGGGGTCAACGCCGACTCCTGGCACACTTGAACCGACCGCGCTGCCAATCCCTTTAAATACTGCAACACCCACTTTAACCCCAACACCAACGGAAACGCCTGTACCGACCCAAACGTCTGAATGGGATTGGGAGTTTGATACGGAAAATCTTCGGCCGTGGGTTACTTATCCCCTTGATGAACCTATCCCTGTCTTGGCCTATCCACGGCCGCCAGATGATAACGGCTGGGGGATGCATTGGATGCCAACGGTTAGCCAAGACCCTTGGGCCGTTGATCGATTTGTGCTTGAAATGAAGCAGATGCACATTAAGTGGGTCGTGTTTCTAAATGAAAGTAGTGATCTAACCGGTAATGAATATTTAGTGCAGGAGCTAATCGCGGCAGACATGATGCCGGTTATGCGTATTTACCGAGATAGTGTGCTTCCTTATGACGGTGATGTTGGTCGTTTGGTCGCTCATTATCGGCCGAAGGGCGTTTACTACTACCAGCTGTATAACGAGCCAAATGTTAATATTGAAAATAATCAGGGTTTTGCAAACCCGAACCACTATGCTGAACAATGGGCACTTGAAGCAAGAAAGGTCATTGCCAATGGCGGACTGCCTGGGATCGGTGCGTTAAGCCCTGGGGGCGAGTACAACCACCTTGAATTTACCGAGCGGATGTTGCGAGCCGTCATCTTTAATGGGGATGAAGATTTATTGAACCGCACATGGATATCACTGCATAATTATCACGGTGTTCGAGCGAAAGATGATTTAGGTGGATTTTTAATGTTTCGCGAATACAACCGTGTTGTTCGATCTGAGATCGGCCGGTCGTTGCCCATTATCGGTACAGAAGGCGGGTCGTATAGTGACAACACTGATCTAGTGATCGATTTAGCTTATTACCAATATGGCTTTATGAAAGAGGCTCGGGAGTCTGATCCCTATTATTTTGCAATTACCTGGTGGCTAATTGCCAATAAATCGGGTGGTGGCCATGACAGTACATGGGAGTGGCAGGCGCTATTCCAACCAGGCTATACCCATCCAGTCGTCACCGATTATTTTTACAAAAACAGCGAGTAGGAACCTAGAATTTAGAAACTTTAAATAGAAAGCGAAAAAGCCGCCCCCCCGGACGGCTTTTTCTTTGCATAAACTCTGAAACATTTACAGACACATCCCGAGGTGTTGGTTTTGGCCACTGACGGCCGCAAGTGCATAAGCCCATTCCCTGCTGCGTTTTATCTGGAAACTTCTAGAAAAAACGAAGATTACGTGTCTGAGTTCAAATCGATTACCTGCCCCAAATCATCGATTCAAACTTCCCTGCTCAGAAGTTTTAAGGTATTTAACTAACTAATAAAAGCATAGTCCGAAACGTTTTTAACTTCAATCCGCTCTATGTCATCCGGTACCGATAGGGTGGGGTTACTCTCACCTTCCCCCTCACTTATATGTTTCTTTGCGCTTGTTCTTTGTCCCTGCTGATGCCCCATGTTAAAATTATTGAGAGAAATACATTTAAATTTTATATGGTCTCTTCCTGACCAAAACTTTTACAAAGGGTTTGTTTGGCCGATTTTTACTTTGGGCTAAGTAAACCCTTCATTCTTGTAGACACAGTCTACGCATAAAAGTTTGACTTGGTAGCGACTAAATTTTTGACAGGATAGGTTTAGGCGAGATGTTAAAGACACACGGCTGCGGTAAATTAAGAAAAGAGCATGTAGGGGAAAAAGTCACATTAGCCGGTTGGGTTAATCGGCGGCGTGATATGGGCGGAGTTATTTTTATTGACCTGAGAGATTCAACTGGAATTGCTCAGATTGTGATCGACAGCGGTAAAAATGACGTCGACTTCTCAACGGCCGAAAAAGTACGTAACGAGTACGTGCTGCAAGTGACAGGCACAGTCGATCCACGTATGGATGGGATGGAAAATCCCAATCTGCCGACAGGAGCTGTGGAGCTGACGGTAACTGAAATCAATGTGCTTAATCCCTCTAAACCGGTACCAATCCAGGTTGACAAAGATGCGAACGAAGACGAAAGCCTTCGCTTAAAATATCGCTATCTCGACCTACGTCGTGAAAGAATGCAGCGTAATTTACGCATTCGCCATGCAGCCATTAAATATATTCGTGACTTTTTAGATCAGCGTGAGTTTATTGAAGTTGAAACACCGATTTTGTTTAAAAGTACACCTGAAGGGGCGCGTGACTATTTAGTTGCGAGCCGTGTGCATCCTGGAAAATTCTATGCGCTGCCACAAAGCCCTCAGCAGCTAAAACAACTTTTGATGGTGGCTGGCTATGAAAAATATTTCCAAATTGCCCGCTGCTTCCGCGATGAGGACCAACGTGCAGACCGTCAGCCAGAGTTTACACAGATGGACTTAGAAATGAGCTTTGCTGAACGGGATGACATCCTCGACATGATCGAAGAGATGACCATCGGAATGGTTGAGCACACTTCAGTTATACCATTGGCAACGAAGGAGTTTGAACGCATTAGCTATCGCGATGCGATGGACCGTTTCGGCAGTGATCGGCCGGACATGCGCTTTGGTATGGAGCTAACCGACTTGTCGGACATCATGGCTGACAGTGCGTTTAAAGTATTTGCCAGCAATGTCAAAAATGGCAAGCCTGTTAAAGCGATTTGTGCCAAAGGATGTGGCCATTACAGCCGAAAAGACATGGCTGACCTTGAAGACTATTCTAAAAAGCATGGGGCGAAAGGGCTAGCCTATCTGGCCATTGATCCAAAAACTGAGCAGGTAAAAGGACCAATCGCTAAATTCTTCACAACCGAACAACTTGATGCCATTATGACCCGCATGGGCGCTGAAGTCGGCGACTTAATCATGCTTTCAAGCGATGATAAATTGGTTGTATACAATGTCTTAGGCGAGCTACGCATGGAGATGGGGCGTCGTTTAGGCTTAACTGAAAATACCGGATTGCACTTTTGCTGGGTGATTGACTTTCCTCTATTTGAAGAGGAAAAGTCAGGTGACCATTATGCGCCAAGCCACCACATGTTTACCGCACCGCAGCGGGCACACATCCCAATGCTCGACACAGATCCACATGCGGTTTTGAGTGAACAATATGACCTAGTCTGTAATGGGTTTGAAGTCTCTGGTGGCAGTATTCGTATCCATGAGCGGCCGTTGCAGCGGAAGATTATGGAGCTGATTGGCTTTTCAATTGAAGAAGCTCAAGATCAGTTTGGTCATATGCTTGAGGCATTTGAGTATGGAGCTCCACCACATGGCGGCATCGCTCAAGGATTAGATCGTCTTGTGGCTTTAATGGCTGGCGAACCAAATATTCGTGAAGTTATGGCGTTCCCAAAAAATCAAAACGCAACAGATTTAATGGCAGACGCTCCATCGATTGTCGCACAACATCAGCTTGACGATTTAAACATCGCACACACGGCTGCAGCCCTCGAAGCGATCTCAGAAGAGTAAATGTTAGAATGAAGTGGGCCAGCATTTTAGCCAAGTTGTTTTCTTGTCTAAGATGCTGGTTCGCTAACCTGACGGGAGCCAAACTGCTCTGCAAAAGCCCTACATAAAGCTGCACCATAGAAAACAATCATTCCAATCATATAGACCCAAATTAGTAAAATAACAAGGGAACCGGCCGCCCCATAGACTGCGCTTGTGCTAGAAAATTGCAGGTATAAACTGATTAGATTACGGCTGACTAATAGCAACATAGAGGTAATAAACGATGGGATAAAAACATCCCACCAAGTCATTTTTGCCTCTGGTAAACCTCGATTAATCCCCATAAAAAGAAGTGGTGTGAGGAGGAAAGTTACACCTCGCTCAACCAAATATAAACTTCCTGAAAAGTTAGGGAGGGCTGTATAAATCCAATCGCTGATCGCTCCAATTATTGTGCCTAGCAAAATTGATATTAGAAGTAGAAGCCCTACAGATAGAACCATTCCAATCCCAACTAAACGCTGTTTGATGGTGTACCAGTAACCGCTGCGATGATCGTAGGGAACGCCCCAAATAATATTTAAGGTGTCGTGAAGCATTGTAAAGACGCCTGATGCTCCATAAAAGAGCACCGCAAAACTTAGGAGCCCGGCAACAAGACCGCTTTGAGGCTCACTGGTGTTGGTTATAAGCTCTGATACGGTGTTGGCAACTTCAGGGGAGGTGAATTGGGTAATCTGCTCCAAGAGCTCGCTTTGAACGAGTGTTTCGCCATAAACGCGGCCGGCGATGGCAACGGCTAACACTAAAATTGGAGAGAGGGAGATCATGGTGTAGTAAGTGAGAGCGGCCGACATGAGTGACGCTTTCGCTTGCCCCCAAATTTGGAATGAATCTCTAAAGACGTTTAGAACTTTTTGCAGCATAATGAATTGTACCTGAACCGATTTTGATCTTTTTAAACTCCGAAAATTAGGAGTTTAACGCCGCTTCTTACAATCCTATTACAGGCTCTTGATCGGCTTATTCCTGTATAGATCCTGTAAATCTGTGTAAGAGCCTAATTACGAAAAACGGCCGAACCGATGGTAAAACAGATTTTCTAATTGTTTTTCTTACAAATTGTGGCTTTTTAAAGTTGGTTAGCTATAATTTCTTTTCCCTTAAACGGGCGCTTAGCTCAGTTGGTTAGAGCACTTCGTTTACACCGAAGGGGTCGGGGGTTCGAGTCCCTCAGCGCCCATATTAGATTGCTTACATAACTTCTCTTAATAACTTGGTCGTCTTGTACCACCCCTCATCGAAAGCTATAATTTAATTAGTAACTGACCGCAAACTTAATGCGGTCTATTTTCTGTCCCGTAATCACAATAAGTGAATTTAATGCAAAGCGGGTACAGATAGAAAATGCATCAATTTTAGGAGTGATAGTTGATATGGCTGCAGCACAGACACAGGTCCCCGGAATCTCAAGAAGAGAATTCCTTTACTACATCTGGTCGGCTTCAATCGCGCTTTACCTTGCAGAATTCGCCGGCCTAATGATTTGGTTCGCGATTCCAATTATTCGCGAAGGTGAGTTTGGGGGTATTTTCCCTGTTGACCCAACACTTTTGCCCGGTGTGAATGAGCCACCAGTAGACAACGCCGCTGGCCGTTTTTGGTTAGTCAACCTTGATACGGCAGCCCCTGAAGGGCAGGAACGGATGTATCAGGCAACAGACGAAGCTAGCGCAATCTTGGGCGTTGCCGCGATATATAAAGTATGTACTCATCTTGGCTGTATCTATAAGTGGAACGACGCATCTAACCGCTTCGAATGTCCATGTCACGGTTCAAAATATCGTTTAGACGGCCGACGTATTCAATCACCGGCGCCACGTAGTTTAGATCGTTTTGAAATGACTTTGACATTTGCCGATGATAGTACCGCTTCATCAGATACCGATGAGGCTGGTCAATTCCTACCGATTCCAACCAATGGCAAAGAAGTTGTCGGGGTTAGTGTCAATACAGGTTCGCAAAAGAAAGGGTCTGTACTTACTTTACTACAGGATCTTGCCGTTTAATTTGGCAATGCCTTAATTGTGATCACCACATTTCACAATAACAAAACAAACTACTTAACTTAGAGAAGAACGGACCTTGTTTTAAAGGTCACTCACACAATGAAACTTTTAGATAGCCAAGCTGGCATTACCGGCCGCTAACTTTAAAGGAGTTCTCTTATGGCAACATTTTTTGAAGAAGTCCGTGAAATGGGCTTTAAGCAAGCGGCAATTGCTAAGGCAGACGATGTCGTAGAACGCGTAACTGCAGGGCTGAATATTAATGATATTCGTGGCATGTTACGTGGCGATGAACCTCGTCGGCCGAATCCACGTTTGCGGCCGCATGCTGATGGCTTCTGGTTCCACATTCGCCCTAGCTTTTATCATGCAGAAGTCACACATATCTACCCAACGTTTCGGTTGGGTTGGCTGTCGACTTTCATGTTTATCTGGGAGACGATCACCGGTATCTTCTTGATGCTCTTCTACACACCTTCACCAGACATCGCATATGAAAATATGTGGGAAATCATGAGCAACGTCCCTCTTGGGCAGTTGATGCGTGACATGCACCGCTTGGGTGCTGAGGTGATGGTATTGGCGGTTGCGCTGCATATGCTGCGGACGTATATCACCGGTAGTTATCGGAAACCGCGCCAGTTCACATGGTTAACCGGTATGTTGCTTCTGGTATTTACACTGGTACTTAGCTTCTCTGGATATCTGCTTCCATGGGACCAGTTGGCATATTGGGCTGTGACTGTTGCTGTATCAGCTGCTGAATCACAACCTGGCCCTGCTTTCTTAGGTAAAAACATTAACTTGTTACTACGTGGTGCTCCAGTTATCGGCGCTGGTGGTTTGTTACGTTTCTATCTGTTGCATGTACTGATGCTGCCACTTCTGACCGGAATCTTTATCTTCGTTCATTACTATAAAGTGGTTATTCATGGTCACTCACTACCACCCGGCCGTGAAGCGATTGGTGAAGACACAGCTAAACGTGTCCCACGTGACGAACGTGTTTACTTCTTACCAGACATTATGACTAGCGAAGTGATGTGGACCGCACTAACGACCCTTGGTTTGGTTGGTGGCGCTGTCTTCTTCTACCATGCGGTTATTGAATCTCATGCAGACTCTTTGGTCACACCCCTTCACGTGGTTGCACCTTGGTATCTCTCTTGGTCTCAGGGTTGGTTGAAATGGATTTTCCCAAATCCACTTAGCTTCGCCTTTGGACCAGAAGAATTTGACTCTAAAGTTGTTGTGGCATTCGGTATCATTCCGATTTTGGCTGTTGCTTTCTTCATCATGCCATATGTTGAAGTTGCTAAAAGCCGCCGCTATGCAGACCGTCGAGTTGGTTTGAGTGTAGCGATGTTCTTCATCACATTTATGCTCATGTCTAACTGGATGGGCTCTCCAGAGTTCTTGGTTCAAGCTACATCTGAACTTGAAGTTTCGCAGCGATTGATGCCACAAGAAGGGCATAGTATTCTCCTTGAAGTTCCTTATGAGGAATGGCAAGAGGGGACATATATTGCTGATGAAGCCACAATACGCACCATGGTGTCCCAAGGTCATTTACATATCGCTGAAGCTTTAGAACATTATGTTGAGGCTTTGGAAGATTGGAGTTGCACCAAAACGGGTCACGAAGGGTATGCGGATTGTATTCCGATCCAAACTGACCAGGGTGAGCGGTACTCGAATGGGGTTAAAGACGAGGTTCTTGTTGATCCATATGCGGCTATCGTTATTAAGCAAGATCAGGCTAACGTTAAGACTATCACCATTGAAATAAAGGTCGATGATCCTCAAGATTCTCGTGACTTCTACTATACACGTTACCGTCATGCAGAAGCGGCCTACGAGATTTATTAGTCTCGACTGAGCGTCAAGCTTCTTTAAAAAAGGAACGGTTAATCAATGCAAGTAAAACTCGTAATTACAACTATCGCATTTATGCTAACGATGATCATCTTTGGGTACGCGGCTCTGCGTGAGCCAGCCCGGATGGAAACATTCACGGATGCGTTTGAAGCCCGCCGAATTGAGTTCGGGGGAACCATTTATCATGGTAACTGTGCAACCTGTCATGGTGAAGAAGGTAAAGCTGAATTGTGCTATGGCCCTGAAGGGGACCAAATCGCATGTGCTGGCTTGGCTTTAAACAACCGTGCATTGTTGTGTGGTGAGAAATCAGAGCGGATGGAGATTCTAGGTTGGGCTGGTACCAAGCAATCGTTTATTGAAGGAACGGTTGCGACTGGCCGAGTCTGGAACGGCATGCCGACGTGGGGCAGCGATTTCGGTGGCCCACTAGAACCCTATGAAGTTGGTTATGTGGCTGCATATGTCATGAATTGGGAAAAGGGTGAGCTTTGTGAAGGCGAACCAGAGCCGCCACCCGATTGGCCTGATACCGCAGCCGAATTGCCTGAAGGTGATGCGGCCGCCGGTGAGCAACTTTACAGCTTAACGTACGGTTGTGCAGCCTGCCATGGAAACCTTGAAGATGATACGTCAAATTCTGTTGGACCATGGGTTGGCAACTTCCAAAACTTGGATAACGTTCGGATCGATGGTTATTCAGCGGCCGATTACATGTATGAATCAGTTTTGTTGCCGAGCGATTACATCTCTCCAGAATGCCCAACCGGTCCTTGTGCTGGCCCACCTAGCGGTATGCCAGACAACTTCGGCCGACGGTTATCATTCCAAGATATGGCAGACATCATGGCGTATGTAAATATTAGTACGGCAGATAGCAACGGTGTTGAAGTCATCTATCCAGCTGAATAATATAGTTGCTAGTATGTGGGTTATGTTGCATTAAAGTAACTCATTCCTGCGACGTATTGAAAGAATAATCGAAGCCTCGTCTTTTTAAAAAAGGCGAGGCTTTTTTATTTAATGAGAACATTTAAATGAGAGTTAAGCATCTATATTTAATCGGAATTTTGCTAACCAGCGTGCTGTTTTCCAGCGGCTGTAACAATGATTTTCTTGATACCGAACCACTCTCCGGAGCTACCTACACCGGTTCCAACCCTTAATTCGGCTGAACGTCTACAGATAGGGGAAGCGATTTACAAAAGCTCATGTGCCACTTGCCATGGAGAAGATGGGAGATCTGAAGTCTGCTACATGCCGGAAACTGTTGAGCAAATTGCCTGCAGTGGTCGGCCGTTGAATCACCCTGCATTATTGTGCGGGGATGAATCTGATCGAATGCAGGTGATGGTTTGGTATGGTTCCAAACGCGGTTTTATTGAGTCAACGATTGCGGCTGGCCGCACGATGAATGGAATGCCTGCCTACAGTGACGAATATTCAGATGGGAATGTCGGTTTAAATGCACTTGAAATCGATGCGGTGACTGATTATGTAATGGGGTATGAGACTGATGAATTATGTAAGGAGATTGGCTCTACTCCAGATTCTCATCCATTGATCGTCTCAAATTTACCCGAGGGCGATGCTCAAAATGGGGAAGAGCTGTATCACATCACATACGGATGTTCTGCGTGTCATGGGAGTTTAGAACAAGAAGGTTCAAATGCAGTTGGCTCGTGGACCGGTATTTTCCACACACTTGGAGAAAATCGATTAGAGGTGTACACAGCGGCCGACTATGTGTACGAATCGATTTTGCTGCCTAGCAAACACATATCACCCGATTGCCCAATGGGGCCTTGCACAGGGCCACCTAGCGGAATGCCGGATAACTTTGGTCGTCGTATGTCGAATCAAGATATTGCTGATGTGATGGCATATTTAGGTATTGATACAGCGGATAGCAACGGGGTTGAGATTATCTATCCACCTAATTAGTAGGATAATAGGTGATTTAGCTGACCATCAATCCAGAAATCCCGTCATGTTCGGCCGCTGTGATCTCGACCGTAGTGACTGTATTCATTAGATCGGCTGGACCTTGGGCTTGCACACGAATGTAGTTGCCACTGTATCCTGACCAGCGCAGACCTTTGCCATCTGCTCCATGGACTTGCTCCCATAATACGTCTAACTTTCGGCCGATAAATCGGTTGTGATAGTTTTTCCCCATCTGACGCCCTAAATCAAGCATTTCCCGAATACGGGCCTTCTTTTGATCTTTGGTGAGGTGGTCGGGCATGTCGGCCGCGGCCGTGCCTGGGCGTGCGCTATAAGGGAAAGCATGCAGTCGTGAGAAACCGATCTCTTCAACAAAGTCATAGCTTTCACGGAAATCGGCGGCCGATTCTCCAGGGAAGCCAACAATAATGTCGGTGGTTAAATTGAGATCAGGGATATTTTGGCGCGCTTCGGCGACAAGCTCTCTAAATTGCGGGATTTTTGTGCGGCGTGCCATCCGTTTTAAGATTTTGGCACTCCCTGACTGGAGCGGCATGTGCAAATGGGGAAGCAGGCGTGGGTTATCCCAAAGCTCAAAAAAGCCGGGAGCAATATCCCATGGTTCGAGCGATGAAAGGCGCAGGCGTGGAATATCTGTATGTTCCAGAATGGCGGTGACAAGCTCTTTGAGACCTGCCATATTGCCAAATTCAAAGCCGTAGCTGCCTAAATGGACGCCGGTAAGCACCGCTTCTTGATATCCGGCCGTGTGCAAATTTTGAATCTCTGACACGATGTCGCCCAAATGGCGAGATGTGCTGGCTCCACGGGCCACAGTGGTCACACAGAAGGTGCACTTATTGTCACAGCCATCTTGCACTTTGATGAAGGCGCGTGTATGGCTGACGACCCCATCATGGAATTGACGCATGATCGGCTCACGGTCAAAGTCTGGGATATCCAGCTTAGCTTGCGGGTCAAGTAGCTGAGCCAATTTCGCTTTTTGCGTATTATGAACCACGTTTGTGACCCCCTCAATGCTTGATAAATCTTGAGGCGAAATGGTGGCATAGCAGCCGGTTAGGGTGATTTCGGCCGACTCATTGATGCGATGGATTTTGCGCGTCATACGCCGTGCATCGGCTGAGGCTTGAGCTGTAACGGCGCAGGTGTTGATGACAACTTGATCAGCATCGGCCGCGTTCGGGACGATTTCATGTCCGTTGGCAATGAGTTGGCGGGCTAAAGTTTCTATTTCACTGTGATTGAGGCGGCAGCCTATGCTGTTGAGGAATACTTTCATGGTTCGCACTGATTTTAGCGATGTACGACCACGAATTCAATTAGAGCACCTGATAAACAACTGTTTTATCATGATAGCCGTGCATCACACTGAGCAACCTGATGCATAAAGCGGTAGCTAGAAGTTTTAGTGATACTCATAAAGGAAGATGTTATCTGTAAAATGTGGCTCCGCATCTTCCAAAAGATTTGAAGCTGAGGAGTGAAAGACTAGGAACTTATAATTATCTGAAATAGTTGGTTGGTATGAACGCCCGTTACTTTGACCTCCAGAACCCGTTAGCGACAAACGGCGAAGATCTCCGCTGTTTAAGTCATGGAAAAAAATGTCAGGAGCTTGGTTTGTATCTCCCGAGACTAAATTGGTCGCGTGTGAGCTAAAAAAGACAAATTGGCTATTTATAGGGCTTGAATAAAAAGAGGATGAAAAGTTGGGCTGAATATTGGCTGTATCAATGAATAAGCGAGACAGTTGGCTGTTTTCCATGTCGAAGATGAAAACGTCTACTTGGTTGTTTGTATCCATATCTACTAAATTAGATGCGTGGGACATGAAGTAGATGTACTTATCATCACCTGAGAAACGGGGATAATCAGAATTGCTGTTGCCCTGAGTCCCATCATTGTGTTTTGAAATTTTCTGGGTTACCTCAGTTTCCCGATCATAAAGAAATATATCGTACTCCCCATTTGAATCGTCATCGGTTAGTTTGTTTGAGAAAGACCGATAAACGATATAACGGCCGTCTCGCGAGATATCTGGATGGGTAGAGGGCCTTGTAAGCGGCTCGGCTTGAACTGATTTTGTGATGAGCTTTATCTCGTTAGTTAATCTATCCAACAAAAATACTCTGGCTGTGTCGTTAGCATAGCTATCGTCTGTTAAATTCGTCGCCTCTGAAGTAAACGTGATAAATCGGCCGTCGGCTGAAAGTTCAGAATAGAACGAATCGCCGTTGGCATCGTCCCCGGCCGAATTTTTAGTAATTAGCGATATAGAATCTGCTGCAACATCATACAAATAGATATGTTGAATCCCATCGGCGGTTGCTGATGCAGCAAGGTTTGTAGCGTGGGAGTTGAAGAGTACGAACTTTCCATCGGCCGAAATCTGCGAATATCCAGAATAGCCATTAGATTGAGTTCCATCATTTGCGATTGAAATTAACTTAAGCTGACTGTTTTCAACATCATATAAAAAGACATCAAAATTATTGTTGGTGTCATTTGCAGTGAGATTCGATGCATTTGAATGAAATGCAATGTATTTTCCATTGGCAGACATTAATGGATAAGATGCACTTGAATTTATAGGTTCTCCATTTAATCCGATAGAAATCTGCTTTATAGATTTTAATTGGAAGGTAGGCGGACCATTAGGCGTCGGTGCTATTGTCGGAATTGCCGTAGGTGTTAATGTTTGAGTATTTGTTAGGACAGGCGTGTGTACGGGGGTTAAAGTCGGTGTGCTTGTTTGGGCTGGTGTGTTTGTGGGAGTAGGAGTTGAGGTTGAGGCAGGTGCCATTGTCAGAACTGCTGTAGGGGTTAATGTGTGAGTCGCTGTCAGGGTAGGTGTGTTTACAGGGGCTAGCGTCGGTGTGATTGTTTGGGCAGGCGTGTTTGTGAGAGTCGGCGTTGAAGTCGGTGCCACTGTCAGAACTACTGTGGGGATTAATGTTTGAGTACTTGTCAGGATAGGAGTGTTTACAGGGGTTAAATTCGGTGTGTTTGTTTGGACTGGCATGTTTGTGGGAATAGGAGTTGAAGGTGTTGCCATTGTTGAAACTGCTGTTGGGTGAGCTGTCTGAGTAGCAGTGGGTGCGTATATTGGCGTAAGCGTTGTTGACAGTACTGGGGTGAAAATCGGGAGTGGTGTCAAACTGGGCGGAATAGAAGGTTTTGGCGTTTCTTCGGTAACTATTGTTGGGCTTAAGGGAGCTGTTGGCTCTATAGATGAAGTCGGTGTAAATATTACCGTCTCTAAGGGTGCAATCGTACTGGTAACCGTCAAGGGCACAGTTACAGTTATATTTGCGGGTGGTTCAGGCGTATTTGCTTCCCGCTGAATGAAGGGCAGATACGCAAAGAAATCGAGTTCCTTTTCAGTTTGGCTATAGGTGACCGAAAAAACCAACCCAATAAAACCGATGCTGATAATACTGGAAACCCAAAGTGATTTATTGATATTTTTCATAAATTGTTGGCTGTTTGTGTGGGATAGTTCCCCCAATATGCTTATCTGTTGTTGATTGTATCTCAGTCAAACTTACGAATGAGCTTGCGTGATGGCGTTTGGCAGATTAGCTTTCATAGCCTTTTTTGCTTTCATTAGAAGATAATGTTCGATTGGCATACGGTCTTATAAAAAAGATAATTCTGTGGGTACGATGTCTAGTCGCACTCAAAAGGAAAAAACATTTTAAGCAGTCTATGCAGACAATTAACACCTATGAATTGGTTTAAAAAGGTAAGCGTCCTTCTTTATATTTTAATCGTGCTGACCGGTTGTTCACTGCTACAACCGGCCGACTTGCCGCCGCTTATCGCTACCAACACGCCGCTGCCTCCAACAGCAACACCTTTACCAACAATTACCCCAACCCCAATTCCGGAGACATACACAGTGGAAGGATTTCAAAATTTTATTAGTGAAGTTGAAGCAACTGACCGTACACTGCGCCAAGGATTGGTTAATAAATATGTGGTCAGTGCTCCTCAAATTCCTGTTCTAACCCAAGATCATGCGATTTTCCTGTGGCAAGGCACACCTGACAATGTTGCCCTACTTGGTGATATGACTTTCTGGAATCCAGAAAAATCGATCCCGCTGAACCGCCTATTTAATACAGATTTGTGGTATCACATCGCTCCGTTTGAATCGGACGCTCGCCTCGATTACATGTATTTAGTTGATGGGGAGATACAGGAGCTTGACCCTTCTAATCCGATCCAGGTCAAGAGTGGCTTCGGCCGTCGCTCGGTTCTTTCAATGCCTAATTACACAGTTCCGGTCGAATTTTTGCCAACAGCGGCCGATATCCCGGCTGGGACACTCACCACAGAGACAATTGATTCCCAAGCATTGGTCCAAATTCGAACCCTATTTGTCTACAAGCCGGCTCAGCCACCCACAAGTGACAATGGCCAATATCCATCTGTTTATATTCACGACGGTAGCGACTACCTTAATTTGATCGATGCGACTGCGATTTTAGATCGATTGATTGCTGACGGCCGTATCCCCCCATTGGTGGCGGTGTTTATTCCACCGATTGATCGATTTGCCGAATATGAGCGCAATGATGATTACGTTAAATTTTTGGCAGATGAGGCGGTTCCCTTTGTGCGGGGAAAATACAATACGAGCCAAAGCCCGGCCGAAACCGGCACATTAGGTGCTTCGATGGGTGGCTTGATATCAGCATATGCGGCGCTTAACCGGCCAGATACATTTGGGCTTGTCGGCTCACAATCTGGTGCGATGTCATACGGTAGTGATGGGGTGATCCGGCAAATAGAGTTAATGGCATCAGCCGATATTCGTTTTTATTTGACGATTGGGAGCTACGAAACGGAGCTAAATGGAGATTCTAATCAAGGCAATTTGCTAGCAGGTAATGACAGATTTGTAGCGCAGCTACGAGCGAAACAGTATGAATTTGTATATGAGATTCGGCCGCAAGGACACAGTTGGGGATTTTGGCAGGCTACCTTGGGCGAGACATTGATTTGGCTCTATGCTAATTAAGTGCTTGGACAGCATGTGCAAAGCGCACATGCCCTCCAAGAAGATTACGAATAGCTTAAACTTTCTCGAACACTGACTCTAGAAGCGCGACGAGCTGGAAATATACTTGCTAAGATCGCTAAGATCGTAATGATGGCGAGCCAGATTAGAGGGCCTCTAAATGAGAATTGATAAGCCAGCGTTGAGTTGAGGACAAAGGAAAGACCTTTGGTCGCCAAATACCATGCGGCCGGAATGCTCAACGGGATCGCGATGAGCCAACTGAGCCAACCTAGCAAAATCCCTTCACCGATAAACAAGCGAATCACTTGGCCAGATGAAGCTCCGATTGCGCGCATCACTCCGATTTCGCGGGTACGTTCCAGTACGCTGAGAGACAAGACACCGCTAAGCCCGACGCCGCCAACTAGAGCGATGACAACCGCCATAACGGCCAAAAGCTGAATGATAATCGCAAGGCCTGCTGCCAGATTTTCAGAGATCTCATCGATTGTATTTGCACCAAACGTGCTGGCTGGTCGAACGCCGATGCCTGCGCTTGCAAAGGTCTCTTCAAGTTCAATAACGGCCGTTGCTTGATCAGCTGATGCTTCTTCCGTTAGCTGCATGACAACCAAATTAGCTGTCTCAAAACCACCCCATTCACTTTGCAAGATGCTAAGTGGCATGTGCAGGGAGTTTGAGCCTCCGGCCGGGTCAAAATGAGTCCCAACGAGAGTTGCTACGATTTCATCACCAGCGCCATTGGTTAAAATGATTTGGTCGCCAAGTTCCCAGCCCTGTTCAGCGACAACAACCGTGCCAGCTACGAAGCTGTATCTGTCGGTTTCGTTAAGCCAGCGCCCTTCGACAATTTCAGTAGCATATAAGGAGGTATTAGCCGGTTGACCAACAACCCGTACCCGGGCGTCGGTCACTTCTTTTTCAGTTTGGCTGATCGGCCGCGCTGAGCCGCCTGTGCCATACCAGCTCTCTGTAGAAACGACGTTGTCATTACTTAATGCGGTACGTTCCACCAATTCCATTCGTTCAGGCTGATCGGTTGAAAATGCGATGTGCCAGCTATGGACGTCACGTAATTTACCATCGGCCGTAAATTGATTGGCATCGGCTACGCCTAAAACCATCATGAAAATAGTGCCTGCTACAACCAAGGCTATCTGAATAATGATGACCCGTTTTTGGTTGCGGAAGGTGTTACCGATGGTTAAAACAATTGAATAAGAGACGTTTTTGAACGTGGCAACCATGCGATTGATGAATCCCATCGCACCACCCAAACCGTAGGTGCTAATCGCTTCCCGGACACTAATCATCATACCGGTTCGGAGTGGAATGGCTGCGGCCAAAAGTGGTGCAATCAAACAGATCAAAATCTGAATGACCACGGCCGAATAGTCAATCGCGATTTCGTTGGTTTCAAGGTTTAAAAAGTTGGCGAAAAATGTTTGGAGACCATACGCGGCCAAGATTCCTAATGGAACAGAAACGATCATAGCTAGAAGACCGTAGCTCAACACCAAGATGAAATAGCTCCAGGCCACTTGCCATTGGCTAGCTCCGATCGCTTTCATGACACCGATCAGCCCTGTTTGTTGTGAAACAATTGCGCTGACTGAGTTGTAGACGAGGAAGACACCCAGCACAACGACGACAACCCCGATGATCCCTAGAATCAGAAACAAAGCGTTTAAGATGCCAGTTGCCGGATTCACGTCAGGAGGAATAATTCGTTCTTGCCCAGGGAAAGCTGTTCCGACTGAGTCGATATTGATGCTTTCAAAGTAATCTTGAACCTCTTGATCGATGACTTCCGCACGAGCTGGATCCCAAGTTTCACTCCGTAGCTGAACAATGGCGAAATCCTCACGGCCGGTGATGCGAGCATAGGTTTTCTGGTCAGCATAAAATGTTTCGCCAAAGCTGGGTTCTGGACCGACAGGGTCCATGAGGGCCACAATTGGAAATGTCGTTACTTTATCTCCAAAACGAATCTGAACGGTGTCACCCACAAATAGCTGGGCTTCACCGACTGAAATCATGCCGACGCCCAAGCTGTTCCGGCCGGGAAGTACACCATCACGTAAGCCATCTGGTCCCATCAACATTTGCTCTGCAGCATACCCTTCGCGTGCCTTAATCCGTGCCGATTGCCATTCATCTGCATCTGAAAGCCGCCACTCTACTCCACCGCTGAAAAGCCCTTCAACCTGCCACACGCCATCTATTCGGCCGACACGGTCAAGCTGCTCTTGGGTGATCGACGGGGTAACAGATAAACGAATGTGAGCTGGATCTGCGTTGATGTACCCTTTGTCAATGGCAGCCTGAATCACGTTACGGCCGCCAACAACTAGTCCAATTGCAATCGATCCTAGAGCGATAACGAGGACGACTTGCGTAGTGCGGGATTTATTTCCCCAAAGGTCAAACCAAACTTTTGCGAGTAGAGTAATCATTGTGTGGAGGGCAAGGAGCAGACACTGGTGCCAAATGCTCGATGCTTAATCTAAAAATTTATACAGCGATCGGGTGGCCGTTGGCTTTGGTTAAAATTTGCGGTTCAGGGGTCAGAATTTGATTATGGCTACTGTTGCGGGTATCTGAGGCGATGTTGCCATTTACAATTTCAATTTTACGGGGGATGCGATCTGCTAGTTCGGTGTCATGAGTAACCATGAGCATCGTTTTGCCTTGTTCTTCGACCAATTGCATAAATAGGTCAAATACCTGATTTGCCGTTTTCGCATCTAAGTTTCCAGTCGGTTCGTCAGCTACTAATAGAGGAGCATCTGTAGCCAAGGCGCGTGCAATCGCTGCGCGTTGCTGCTGACCGCCCGAAACCATACCGGGTAATTTTGTCGCTTGATCTGCAAGCCCCACGATGTCTAACAAATGTAAAGCACGTTCACGTCGTTCTGAGCGTGTATACATCCATGCAAATTCCATTGGCAGCATGACATTTTGGAGAAGGCTAAGCGATGGAAGCATTTGGAAAAATTGGAAGATAATGCCAACTTTTTGGCCACGCCATTTTGCCAACTCATTTTCGCTCATCGAATGAACCGGTTTACCAGTAACGATGACTTCACCGTCTGACGGCCGATCGATGCCGGTAACCATGTTGAGCAAGGTCGATTTACCATTTCCTGATGGCCCTACGATCGAAACAAACTCGCCTGGATAAACGTCAAAAGACACGCCATGTAAAATCGTGACTTCATCATTTCCTACTGGAAATCGTTTGACGATATTCCGCATTTCGATGATCGGTTCATTCGCATTGTTTAAATTAGTCATTCTGTACCTCAGATATTCAGCTAGTGCATGCTGCATCGTGATTGCAACTGCACAAAGAATACCACATTTGTACAGTATTTGTCCAGATATTAGCCGCTATTCGCTATTACTTTGGCTCGGAAACGGCTAGCATCTAAGATATTTATATATTTTGTCTAGATTGTGGAAGGCTTATGGAGAAGGTGTTTAGAAAAGACCGGTTATTTAAGTCTTATTTTTAGGGGGAGGGCAAAAACTGGACATTACAAACGCCCAGTTTATTTCTATTTTTATCCCTTTTTTATCCTTCAATCACAAATGGCACGGCCGTCGGTTCACCAGCATAGTTTCCGTCACGGTTAATGACAATGACGCGCAAGTAGTAAGTCCCTGGTGTTAAGCCTTCTGAATAGAGCACTTCAAGCTGCCCATTGCGCACCGGTTGGCTGTGCGTATCGCCCAGCGTCACCCACTGAATCGAACTGTCAGCTTGCGGAACACCCAGCTCCATTTTGAAGAATTGCGCCCGTGCCATATCGAAATCGGCCGTTCCCATAATCGGCCAAATGCCACTAACTACTTCATTTGGTTTTGGGCTGGTGATCACCTGGATCGCACCATTTGGGTCAACCAGAGCCATCATTTCTTCGGTGCAGAAGTCAGTAGGCAAGATGGCAACTCCGTTAGCAAAAGCCCATTCGTAGGCAGCCTTTAGGCTTTGTAAATTACGTGGTGGCATCAAAAATATTTGATCGGTGGTACCTGGTGGTAGCTCCTGAATGACAGTCCCTTCTGCAAAATGGCACATTTGCATGCGGGGCAGCGCATCTTCGTCTTCTACCGCACCTGTGGCGATGGCGGCTGCCTGTGCTTCGATAACTTCGGCCGACAATTCAGGGAGTGCTGCGGCTGGAACCCGCACGACTGATGGTTCGATTTCGGTCCAGTTGACGAGTTCAAGTGAAATCGGTTGGCTAACCGTTTCAGATTCATTGGTGATGTACCACTCTGATCCACCTACTTGGCACTCTGTGGCTCCTGGCACAATCGAGGCTAGCGTACAGATACTGCGTTGCTCAACTCCGGCCGGAACTGTAAACGCTGACGGTGGCAAAACGGAGTTGACTTCTAGCCCCGCCTGTAGCTCGATATCGGCATAAACGGCCGTCATAAAGTCATTCCACAGCGGAGCCGCACCAGTTAACCCAGTGACGTTCACCATCGGTGTATTGTCTGTGTTGCCAGCCCACACCCCAACTACGAGACCCGGCGTATACCCCATCGTCCAGTTGTCACGAAAATCATTGGTTGTTCCGGTTTTCGCCGCGGCCGGGAATGGCAAATCAAGAGGATTGTCACGCCCCATCGCCGGGATGCGGGCCGCATCATCTGATAAAATGTCGTTGATTAAGAACGCAACACGTGGGTCAAGCACCTGTTCTGGTTGAGCCGGAGGTGTATAGGTGTAGAGCACTTCGCCATCTGACGATTTAACTTCAAGGATGGTAACCGGCGTTACTTTTTGCCCACCGTTGGCGAATGCAGCATAGGCCGATGTCAATTCAAGAGGGGTGACTTCTCCCGCTCCTAACGTAAGTGAAAGCCCATAGCGTGATGCATCATTGCCCAAGCTCCCAATTCCCATCCGGCTGGCAAATTCGAGAAACCACGGCACGCCGATGTCTTGCAGCAGCAAAACGGCCGGAATGTTGTAGCTATTCGCCAACGCTGCACGTAGGCGTACCGGTCCGTGAAAACGTGAGTCGTAGTTAACCGGACTATAGGATTGCCCATTCGTCTGCTGATATTTTGTTTCCACATCCCACACGATGTCGCCCGGCTGCCAGGCTGGTAACCCGTTGGTGCCAGGGGTCATGGCGGCCGCATAGGTGATCGGCTTGATTGAGCTACCAGGCTGTTGAAGTGAAGTTGTCACATTGACTTTGCCGTCAATCGAATCGTCGTAATAGTCTACACTGCCGACCATGGCCAAGACTTCACCACTGCCAGGTTTCATCGCAACGAGTGCGGCATTGTTTAAATTATGCTCGTCTCTCAGTAGGTCCACATTGTGTTTAGTGAGTGCTTGGGCCAGCTCTTGGTATTCCATATCAAGGCTGGTTGTGACTTGCAGACCACTGTTGGCTAGCTCTTCAGAGCCAAACTGAAGCTCAAGTTGACGCCGTACGTAGGTCGCAAAGTGGGGGGCTTTGAGGCTGACAGTTTGTTCTGCAAACTCGAGTGGCTCTTGATAGTGGCCTGCGATCTCGTCCGCTTCTAAGTACCCTTCGCTTACCATCAGATTGAGGACGACCCATTGGCGCTGTTTGGCCGCTTCAAAGTTGTTGATCGGGTCAAGATCGGCTGGAGCTTGCGGTAACCCTGCCAGCAACGTTGATTCGGCAATGGTCAGATCAGCGGCCGATTTTTTAAAGTAGGTCTGTGCGGCTGCCTCGATCCCATAAGCTAAATTGCCATAGTAAATCTCGTTGAGATACATTTCAAGGATCTGCTCTTTCGGGTAGTCACGATTTAAGATCCAGGCCAGCATGATTTCACGCGCTTTACGGTCGTAAGAAACGGCCGTCCGTTCTTCATAATCAAACGCGATGTGGCGCACAAGCTGTTGTGTAATGGTTGAAGCCCCAATCGGCCGTTCATTAGGATTTCTAAAGTTATAGATTAGAGCCGCAATTAGTGAGGGAAGGTCCGCTCCGACATTTTCATAAAACGTGTCGTCTTCTACCGAAATCGTCGCTTGCTGAAGATTCAATGGGATTTTGTCTAACGTGACGTAAGTGCGTTTCCCATCTCCAAAAATTTCCCAAAGCAATTCCCCATTGCGATCCATGATTCGAGTTGTTTCAAACGTTTCCCGCTCATCGATGTTGTCGAGCTTGGCGATCCCTTCCTCAAGGTCGTTACTGAAGCGTACGTAAATCACTGTTCCCGTTGAAACGATCCCAGCAAAGATTGCGATAGCCAATCCCATTAGTGACAGCACGAAGCAGTTACGGAAGCACCCTCTGCGCTGGCGACGAGCGGGCGGGGGGGCTTGAGGCGATCGGCGCGTCACATCAGCATCGAGCTGGTTGTAATCGGGCAATCTGGGAAAAGCATCTTGATGTTCTCTAACGTGGGGGATCGCTTGGGTTTCTTCGTTGGGATCGTACATTTGGGGCATGATTATCTATTTTTCTGCGGCAAGGTTATTGAGGTACTGACTACCTACTGGAACTACTAAATGAAGAGTAACCGCTGGTTTGTAGAATATCCAGCGATTTTTAGGAAATATTCCCTGGTTGATATGGGTAATGGTTCCTGCTTTTATGATTGGCTTTAGGATAATCGAACGATGCCGACGTTTGATGAACGGAAGATTGACGACAAGCCAACGTTTTTGCACTTTCAAGACTACGGGATGAAAATTAATAGGTTGATCGATCTCACGTTCAACAGCACTTATGAATAAATCAGAATTTTCTTTTACCCATCAACTTCGTGTCCGTTTTGGTGAAGTCGATTATCAAGGCATTGTGTTTAATGCACATTATCTCGCTTACTTTGATGTGGCGCTGACTGAATACATGCGAGCGGCCGGAATAACGTATGCGGCCGATGTTGAAGAGCGTGACGAAAACGACTTTAATGTCGTGAAGTCAGTGCTTGAGCTAAAACAGCCTGCTCGGGCCGATGATTTGCTCGATGTCGCTGTCAAAATCGGCCGGATCGGGCGGAGTAGCCTGACTTGGGAGCTGGCGATTTTTCGTGAAGGAGAGTCTGAACCGTGTTCGTTCGGCGAGATTATTTGGGTATATGCCAATCAGCACGAGCGAAAATCAGTTTCGATTCCAGACGAGTTACGGCAAAAACTGTTGGGGGTAGGAAGCTAGGTGGTGAATCTAGGCATTTTTATTGCAGGGGCGGCACTGACCGCTGCGGCCATTCTCTACTTCGTCTTTTTGCCCCACATTGAGGGGCCACCGCTCGACCAGCAGCGGGCTGACAAACGTGAGATGCTGGTTTGTTGTGAGAAATGTAGCGTGTGGCAAATGGCGGAGCCTGTCGCTTCTACATTGAACGAACCTGATAAGCAGGACGAGGGTACAGAAACAAACTGGTTTCGCTGTCGGCAGTGCAATCATCGTTGGTCAGAGAAGCAGCTGCGTTAATCCTCTAGCTTAGCCACTCTAAAACGTGATCTGCAAGCCCTTCATAGTCTTCAAGCGGAACCATGTGTCCGATGCCGTCCATTTTAATAAACGTTGCCTCTGGCTGAAGCTGCTGCCAGCGGTGCCATTTTTCTTCGCTGATCACATTTGAGCGTGTGCCCCATATGCCTAAGGTAGGTTGAGTGATTTGACCGATTTTGCGCCACACGGCCGGGGGTCTGCTAAAAATCTCCGCCTCCCACTCTTTTGGGAAAGCGAGCTTCACTGAGCCATCTGCTTGGTCAACCAGCCCATGATTGACATAGTCCCATAATGTTTCATCGGGATAGCGTTTAAAGGCGCGTTTCGGCCGCCAGCGATCAAAAACCGCTTGGCGTGATGCAAATTGATCCTGCCGTTTGCGGGCAATACCGGCTGGAGATCGTTTTTCCAGAATGAACTTAGGTGCCAATCGGCTTCCCCAAATCACTCGCCTTGGCAAAAATACAGGCTCGATTAAAACCAACTTGCTAAATAAGTCTGGCCGTTTCAAAGCGGCAAACATTGTTGTGATTGCTCCCAGTGATATGCCTGCACCGATAATCCCGCTTAATCCTTTTTCATCTAAAAATCGAATGAGATCATCAGCGAGAACGTCCCAATTGGTCAGCTCAGATGGGGTTGAGCCCGGCCAAAGCGGCCGGGCATTCATTCCAATCACGTGATACTGATCGGTCAACTTGCCTGCAAAGCGGTGAAAGCAGGCGGCCGGAAATCCATTAGGGTGAGCGAAATGGATGGTTTCACCTGTTCCGCCAAAATCATGAAAGGGGATTGTTTGCATAAATCAGATTGTCAGGTGATTAGAGGCAGGTGCAAAAAAGATTAATGCAAATGTAATCGGGAAATATGGCTACGAAGCGTGGTTTTGCTTGGGCAGCTCAAGCTAAAACAATCCGCTATTTTGGATGCCATCAAATATAAATTGCACAGAAAGGGCAGCCAGCAAAATGCCAAACACGCGTGAAATGACCTGCAGACCCGTTAACCCTAAAATGCGCTCGACTTGGGTTGCGATTAGAAGTAGCAGGTAAGTTAATAGCATTAAGACTAGCAGCATACCGATGGTGATCCCAATTTCAAGCGGCTTTCCGGCCGTGTCTGACATGAGCAAGATGACGGCACCAATCGCACCTGGCCCAGCTATGAGCGGGGTTGCCAGTGGAAAAACGGAAATATCATCGCTCTCCTTGGCTTCAGCCTCCTCTTCGTCTGTTGTAGACGTACTGCCTGATGAGCGAGCAAAAACCATATCGATCGCGACAAGTAGAAGCAAAATGCCTCCGGCCGTGCGCAATGCGGGTAACGAAATGCCCATGTATTGCAGCAAAGGATTGCCTGCAAATGCGAACAACAGCAAAACAACGGTCCCGATTAAGACACCACGCAAAGCGATTCGGCGTTTTTCTTTGTTACTGTTTTTTGTAGTAAGGGCTGCAAAGACGACTGCTACATCAATCGGGCCAATAACGGCAAAAAAAGTGGTGAAGGCCACAACGGCGGTTTCAGACATAAATTAAAAAAGGGCTGTAATTTCACAATCACAGCCCTTTGAGATTAAGAACGGATATGCAAACAAGAAACGAAGTTGTTTTCTCCGTTCTTGCACAGCGGACGATTCAATTCAGTATTAAAAATTATCGACAGCCATTACCGGGTTAGTTTGCGATAAGTAATTCGTTTCGGCCGATCTGCTGCATCGCCTAAACGTTCACGTCTGTCTTCTTCATACTCGCTGTATGTGCCGTGGAAGAAATAGGTTTCGCTATCCCCTTCAAACGCCAAGATATGCGTACATACCCGATCTAAAAACCAGCGATCATGGGAAATAATAATCGCAGCACCGGCAAAGTTTTCGATACCTTCTTCCAGTGCTCGCAACGTTGCCACATCCAAGTCATTTGTCGGTTCGTCCAGCAGCATCAGATTGGCGCCACTCTTGAGCATTTTCGCTAAATGCATCCGGTTACGCTCGCCACCAGAGAGCTCTTTGACCAGCTTTTGCTGATCGCCACCACCAAAGTTAAAGCGAGAAACATACGCCCGTGAGTTCACTTTCCGGCCGCCCATCATCAAATCATCTTGGCCGCCTGAAATTTCTTGATAAACCGTATTCTCAGGATTATCCATGCCACGATCCTGATCTGCATAGCCGACGACAACAGTTTGACCCACTTCCAGCGTCCCTTCATCTGGTGTTTCTTCGCCAACGATTTGCCTGAACAACGTTGTTTTACCCGCACCATTCGGCCCGACGATGCCCAAAATCATACCCGGCTGCACTTCAAAGTTCAGGTCGCTGACCAGCAGCTTATCTCCCATGCTCTTTTTGATGTGCTCACCTTTGACCACAACATCACCCAAGCGGGGGCCAGGTGGAATAAAGATTTCTAATTTACTCAGATTGTCTTGTGTGTCAGCATTAAGCAGGTTGTTATAAGCATTAACACGAGCTTTGCTTTTAGATTGGCGTGCTTTAGGTGCCATCCGGATCCACTCCAGCTCTTGCTGCAATGTTTTTTGACGTAGCGATGCCTGCTTCTCTTCTTTGGCCAAACGCTGTTGTTTTTGCTCTAACCAAGACGAGTAGTTCCCTTTCCATGGGATTCCCTTGCCCCGATCAAGCTCCAAAATCCAGCCGGCTACATTGTCTAAGAAGTAGCGGTCATGAGTAATCGCAATAACGGTTCCAGGATATTCCTTGAGATGTTTTTCCAACCATGAGACAGATTCAGCGTCTAAATGATTGGTCGGCTCGTCAAGTAGCAGAATGTCTGGTTTTTTGAGTAGCAATCTGACCAAAGCCACCCGTCGGCGCTCACCACCAGAAATGACGCTGACCGGTGTGTCACCCGGTGGGGTGCGTAATGCATCCATCGCCAATTCAAGCCGTGAATCAAGGTCCCATGCATCAACACGATCCAGTTCATCTTGAACTTTGCCTTGGCGTTCGATGAGGGCCATCATTTCATCGTCTTCCATTGGCTCCGCAAATTTCGCATTGATTTCGTCAAACTCAGCGAGTAGGTCGACCGTTTCTTGAACCCCTTCTTTGACCACATCCATGACGGTGCGATCTTCATCCATTAGTGGTTCCTGTGGTAAGTAACCGATGGTGTAGCCAGGAGAAATAGCGATTTCGCCGATGTAATCGGGATCTACCCCCGCCATGATTTTAAGCAGGGTACTTTTACCGCTGCCGTTACTTCCTAGAACGCCGATTTTGGCTCCGTAAAAGTAGGAAATATAAATATCTTTTAGAACTGTTTTGCTAGGCGGGTATATCTTACCGACGCCCGACATCGAATAAATTACTTTTTTGTCGTCACTCATAGTTTTTAGGCAGAATTTCTGCCGGATTTGCTGTTTGAAATTGTTTCAGATTTGTAGGGTCTAAACTGTCAAATTCGAGCGGGGATTCTACATGAATCGGCTATCTCTGTCTAAAACCATGCTTTTTGGTTGTAGCTAAGTAGACATTTTCAAGCTTAGTCAAGATTAATTGAGAGTAGAAATGCTTCAAAACCCTTTAAGTTAGGCTTGTAGAATTGTTCAGCAGCAGCATACGAAATGATTAGAACATCAGACTCTCTATTTACATAAACTACGGTTCCTTGAACCCTCCTGAAAGTGTCAATTCTCCATCCATAAGTTTCACCGTTGGAATTTCCAAGAGGTTGCTTTTTATATGTAGTTCCAAGATTGTACGGTGAAATCCACCTTGGTGTTTCATAAGCACCTTGATGTTTATTGACAATAGTAAAAAAATCTTGGTTTGAACCTTTTTCAAATTTTCTAACCGTTATGCTAAATCCATCTCCACCACCCTTCGGCCCAGACATTCTAACGATGATATTTTTATCACGATTATATTTGCCTAGATCATAAATATTTGTATTGGATATTCCATTGGGAACAGTAAAGTTAAATTTTTCAGAATCGTGATGAATAGAGGTGCCCGCTGGATAGGCTGGGGGAGTGGGGAACATAATTATTGATATGACAAACGCAATTACACTCCAAATTAATAGAGCTTGGAGCCAACCAGGGACGTATATTTTTAGATTCATAGGCATTCAATTGTAATACCAAATTGGTTCAAGATATCTTAATGTCCTTTAAGGTTGAGTTTGCTTTATGAAAAACATTCGGCCGAAAGCGACAAACGGTGAACGATCAAAGGTGAATGCGCACTGACTTAAAACAATCGTTTGGCATCTCCATGATTAGGGTCGCTAAACTCTTATAAGTTCAAAATTTTCAACCGATTAGATAGCTGGAAAATATTATGACACATCAAATTGAAACGAAACTTATACGTACCCAAGCCGAACGTTCAGGACATCGTGAACATGCCTCTTCAATCTATATGACCTCAAGCTTTTGCTTTGAAAGTGCTGAGCAAGCCCGAGCAATGTTTGCGAAAGAGGAAGAAGGCTTTATCTATACACGCTACGACAACCCAAGTGTTGATGAATTTGTGCAAAAGATGTGTCATTTGGAAGGGGCGGAAGATGGGGTCCCTGTTGCATCTGGCATGTCGGCCGTGTTTACAGCTCTAGCTGGACTTTTAGAGCATGGGGACCATGTGCTAGCCTGCCGCTCTGTTTTTGGCTCTACCCATCAGATTTTGACCCAAATATTGCCCAAATGGGGCATTAGCCACAGTTACGCGGACATTCATCGGCCGGAAGAATGGGCCGCATTGGTTCAGCCTAACACCAAAATGTGCGTGGTTGAAACCCCGTCAAACCCAGCCTTAGATTTGATCGATTTAGAATGGCTTGGCAACTTCTGCCAAGAGCGGGGCATTATCTTGCTCGTTGATAATGTTTTCGCAACACCCCTTTTGCAGAACCCGCTGGAATATGGTGCCAACCTCGTGATGCATTCAACGACGAAATTTATCGATGGGCAAGGGCGCGGTATAGGCGGTATTTTGGTAGGAGATCAAGAATATATTAACGACATTCGTTTTTTTGCCCGTCACTCTGGCCCTTCTATGTCACCGTTTAATGCGTGGATGTTTAGCAAAAGCCTCGAAACATTGTGTGTGCGGCTCGATCGCCACTGTGACAATGCGGAACGCTTGGCCCAATATCTGGCCGATCACCCGGCCGTCAATTTCATCAAATACCCGCATCATCCAAGCCATCCACAATATGAGTTGGCCAAAAAACAAATGAAGCGAGGGGGTGGCCTGGTGACATTTGAATTAGCCGGTGGTTTAGAGCAAGGTCGGGCTTTTCTCGACTCACTCGAAATGTTGTCACTGTCAGCCAATTTAGGCGACACTCGCACGATAGCAACCCATCCTGCCAGCACGACTCACGCCTCTGTAGGCGAAGAGGGGCGCTTAGCCGTTGGCATTACAAATGGGATGGTTAGAATTTCAGTAGGACTAGAGCATGCAGATGATATTGTGCGGGATGTTGAGCAGGCCTTAGAAAAAAGCGGGGTTATGCTGCAGGTTTAGTTTTTGATTCGCCTGCATTTTCGCCAGATTCAGTGTTGGTGTCTTGATCGGTTTCTTCGCTCTCTTCATCGTCTTCGTCACCATCGTGATCGGTGCTATTTAAGCGATCGAGCCCTTCAAACACTAGCGCATGTAGCGATCCTTCGGGATATGTTCCCTCGTCATCGGCCGGGAGAACTTTAGCATCAGTCAACAATTCGATAGCATCGAAAACTGTTTCGACTGTCCAAATTGAAAATTGGCCCGCTTCTACCGCATCAACCACCCGCTGTTCGAGCATGAGTTCATGCTGATTAACGGCCGGAATAATGACCCCTTGATCCCCCGTTAACCCGCCTTTGACGCAAACATCATAAAAGCCAAGAACTTTTTCGTTTACGCCACCAATCGGCTGAATCGCTCCCTTTTGGTTGATAGAGCCTGTGATAGCGATATTTTGTTTAACTGGAAAATTCCCCAAACTAGATAGCAAAACGATCAATTCAGCCGCTGACGCACTATCCCCGTCTACCCCGCCGTATTGCTGTTCAAAGGTGAGGCTGGCTGCAAAGTTAAGGCGTTGGTCCTGAGCATATTGCCCACCCATAAATCCGATTAGGGTCAAAACCCCTTTGTTGTGGACTGGCCCTGCCATGTCCGTTTCACGTTCAATATGTGCAATACCTGGCTCACCCTGCCATGTTCTTGCGGTTAAGCGGCCGGGTATGCCAAAGGCGTAGTCACCAGCGGTATAGACGCTTAGCGCATTGATTTGCCCAACTTGAGCACCGTGGGTGTCTACATAAATGATGCCATCTTTGATGCGTGTGAATTCTTCTTCTTCAACCAAGTTGGAACGACTTGTTTTCTTATCGATAGCAAGCTGTACATCGGCCGCTGTTACCGTTTCACGTCCGGTTGAACCGGCCCAGAAACAGGATTCATTGATTAGATCGGTCAGGGCTTCAAAATCCGTTGAGAGCTTATCTTGATGATCGGCCCACCATGCTCCATAGTCGATTACGCGAGCGACGGCCGTCGGGTCAAACGGCCGATTGTTTTCTTCACGGCAAACACTGGCAACAAAATCAACATACGCTTGCTCGCTTTCAGGCGTGCGTGCCATCGTGCTTGCAAATTCCGCTTTGACCTTAAACAGCTGATCAAAATTATCTTCTCGTCGGTAAAGACGCACCCACGTGTTGTAGTCTCCAATTAAAACCACCTTGATGTTCAGCGGAATCGGGGCAGGATCAAGTGATTTGGTTAATACCTGATTCCCTTCGGCTCTGTCACTAGGCTGCAATAAAACCTCACCCGTGGTCAGTGCTCGCCTTAACGCACCCCAACCGTTGCGTGAAGCCAACAGTTGGTTCACATTGATGACCAAATAGCCGCCATTTGCTTGGTGCAATGCCCCCGGCCGAATGTTGCTGAAGTGGGTTGTATGCTGCGATTCATACTCAATCCGTCCCATCAAGTTGTGGTAGCGCGGATTGAGCTCTGTGATAACGGGAGCTCCAACAGTCTCGCTGTGGTCAACAAGTAAGTTGACTTCATAATTGCGCAAATCAACCGGCGTTTCATCTGCTTCAGGCGGGAAAAAATCGGTCAGATTATCGAGCACATTTTTTAGAGACTCATCCAAATATTCGACAACGTTTGTTTGTGCTTGATATTTTTCTTTTAACTCATCATACCGTTGACTTAATGCTTCACTGGCGACAGTGCGCTCTAGCTCACTCATCTCATCTGTCGTTTTGGTATCAAGATCACGAATTTTGCGCAATACTTCGTCTAATTCATCTTCCCATGCTTGGCGTTTTTTCTGCCATGCGCTTTGATCGTCTACTGGAATTTGATCAAGCTCATCTGCGGTCATTGCCCGCCCTTCAAGCAGCGGGACCAGTGTAAGCCCTGAGCTGGTACGGACGGCCGTTAATCCATCTGCTTTGACCTGTTTGCGCAATTCATCAATCAGGTCATCGCGGCTGTTTTGGAACTGCTGGCGAATTTTGTCAGAGGATGATCGATAGCTATCTGTGTCAAATGCTGCTGGGACTTCTTTTTTGAGCATGGCTAACAGCTCTTCAATTTCTTTGCAGAAAACCATCCCTTCCCCGGCTGGAAAGCTGACTACCTTTGGTTTATGCGTTGTTTCAAAGTTGTTGACATACACCCAGTCATTTGGCACCGGCCGATTTTTCGCATGGCAACGCAGATACTTTTCAACAGTTTCCCGATGACCCATCGATGTTTGCCCTAAAACATAGATGTTGTAGCCCCGGCTTGGAATTTCAAGACCAAAGCGCAACGCTTCCGTCGCCCGAGGTTGGCCGATGATGGCGGTAGGCGTGTGCGTTAAATCAGCTGTAGTTTCGAAGGAAAATTGGCTGGGGTCACAGACCCGCTTTAATTTTGCGGATGATAGCTGGCTAGCGGTCATTCATTCTCCAAATTAAAAATTGCGTGGGGATCATACCAGCCTGCTATAGATGGGCAAGCTTAAGGTTGAGCATAGGAAACAATATTAGTGTGAATGTAAATTCTTCAGTTTAATTAAAATAAAAAAGGAAGAGGGGCTAAATGATGTAAGCATCCAACTTTATAGTGCAGAATAGGCAAATAAAAACCCCACCGCAGTTGGTGGGGTTTTTTGTTTGGCCGTAGCACTGTTACCCAATCTGGGGAGGCAGTGCTACGGCCGGATTACTACTATCGTCCATTGTGCACCACCTCCTTTGGTTATAGATTGCAAAGGAATAAACTGTAAATGATTTGCGCATTATGTCACACTGATCGGAGCCTGTCAATCTAAATTAATCTGATCTTTTGGTAGATCTTCGGGATCATAAAATGGCTGAATCAATCTGTTGTCAGTGCCGTATAGGTCATCAATAATCAATTAATAGATAAACACACAAAGAGGAAAAATGGATAGTGAATTATTTCTGCCTAGTTTGATGACAATTATCCCTGTGATACCACTTTTTATAGTTGTAATGATTGCGATTGGCTATGCGGTTAGCAAGCAGCCTACGCTGGGTAGGCCAGCCACTCTAGTGATAGTGGGTGGAGCCTTTATTCTTGTATCATTGATTATCAATTCAATCATGAATATTGTTATGGTTGCTCAAGCGTTTTCAATGCAAACACTAGGAACGGTGATCGGAATTAGTAGTTTCGTAACGATGATTATCAGCACGATAGGATGGGGTATGATTCTTTACGCCGTTTTTGCTGACCGTAAAATGAGCGAAAAACTAGACTTTTAAGACACGAGGTTTCAAAAGAGTATGCGTAAAGTCGGCCCACTATTGCTCGTTGTTATCCTTTTAGGATTCTTGACCAATAACGCAAATTCATATGATGAGCAAAGCCTGCCACAAGCGCCCGTTGATTGGCGATTTGGTATTGTTGAAACGTATGAAGATCCGGCCGCTGCTGGTGCATCTGGTGCGGCTTGGACCCGAGTGCGTTTCCAATGGGCCGAAGTGCAGTCGGCCGGTGAAGGGACGTGGAATCACCCCACTGTCAGCGATGCTCAGATCGCCAACGAAGCTGCAGCCGGCCGGCGTGTTGTTGGCCTACTGATCGGTATCCCTGATTGGGCCAATGAAAATGGTTTGCCACGTGGCCTTTATCTTCCACCTGAAGACCCAGGCAATACATGGGCCACCTTTGTTCGTACCTCTGTCAGCCGCTACAACGGCACCATCAACAACTGGATTATTTGGAACGAGCCGGACGTATGGGACCAAAATGCACCGGGGCATACGTGGAATGGCTCAGTTGATGACTTTGTTCAGCTCCAAAAAGTTGCCTATCTCGTTGCCAAAGAAACCAACCCCAATTCAACCGTTCATTTAAGCGCCTTTACTTGGTTTTGGGACGCTAACTACGGCAAGCCACAATACATGGGTCGTATGCTTGATAAGATTATCGCTGAACCAGGCGCGGCCGAAAACAACTACTACTTTGACGTGGCAACCGCCCATCTTTACTTTCAACCTGGTGTTGTCTATGACATTGTCGGTGGCTTTTATAGCATTATGAACAGTCGGGGGATATCTAAACCGATTTGGATTGTAGAAACCAATGCTCCACCAGACGATGACCCCGCTTGGCCAGTGCCTAACTTTACGTTTAAAGTCAGTCTTGAAGAACAGGCCCGCTATATGCCGCAGGTGATGGCTCTTGGCTTAGCGGCCGGAGCACAGCGCATTGCCATCTATAAACTCAAGGACAAAGATTCTGACGTGGGAGCGAACCCAGAACCGTTTGGATTAGTTCGACGCGATGGGAGTCGCCGTCCGGCTTTTAACACCTATCGAATTGCGGTTAACTATATGAGCGGTGTGCAGAAGGCTCAGCGTGTTCAGTGGGACGATGTTGGTGTTGTTAAGCTAACTCAAGAAAATAAAACGACCCATGTGATGTTTACCCGCACTCAGGGTGATCGCTTGGTTCAGGTCGAAGCAACGGCCAATACCGCTGTTTTAGCCGACATGTACGGTGCGCAACGTATTATCGCGGCCGAAAATGGCTTTTTCAGCGTGAACCTGCCCGCTGCTAACTGTAGCCAAATCGCTGGCTCCCATTGCATGATTGGTGGGCATACTTATTATTTAGTGCAAGGTGCAGGTGGTACTGACACAGTTGCCCCATCTGTTCAAGGTGAGGCTCAGGCAGCAACCGAAACGCCCACACCTGAGCCAACCGCAACTGAGACACCATTGCCAACTGCCACAAATACTCCGTTGCCGACAGCGACCTTGACGCCAACAGCAACGCCGACAACTGTGCCAACCAATACACCCCGGCCGACTGAGTTTCTTTTCCCATCTCGCGAGCCGGGAGCGAGTGGAGAAGAAGTGGCACTGCTTGACCCAACCGACACACCGATTCCCACGCCACCTTCGCCTCCACCTGCCCCATTTTCAACCGCTAATATGATGGGATATGGACTGATTTTGACAGGGCTCGGTTTACTTTGGATGTTCTGGTCCCGCCGAAATTCATAATCTGTCATAACTTTAGGAAATAAAAAATGATACGACCTGCAATGCTCAAACCGGGAGATCGAGTCGCTACAATTACATCCTCTTGGGGTGGCCCTGCAACGGTGCCAAATCGCTATGCGGCCGGTAAAAAACAGCTTGAAGATGAGTTTGGGGTGCAGGTGGTTGAAATGGCTCACACGATGAAATCGGCCGAATGGCTGTATGCCAATCCCAAAGCCCGGGCTGATGATCTCATGGCTGCTTTTGCTGACCCGACGATCAATGGAATTATTTCAACCATCGGTGGAGATGATTCGATTCGGTTACTGCCTTACATTGACTTAGACGTGATTCGAGCCAATCCAAAGGTTTATGTCGGTTATTCAGACAGCACTGTCAGCCATATGATTTGCCATAAAGCTGGGCTGACTAGCTTTTACGGCCCTTCAATTTTGTCTGGATTTGCTGAAAGTGGCGGGATGTTTCCATACATGGTTGAGTCTGTCCGTAAAACGATGTTTTCTGCTGACCCGCCAGGCCTTATCAAGCCAAATACGGCCGGATGGACGGTAGAGCACAAAGATTGGGCTAACCTAGAGTTTCAGAAACAGCGGCGAAACGTCAGCCCATCGACCGGTTGGAATTGGCTTCAAGGCAGTGGGATGCGGCGCGGCCGACTGATCGGTGGCTGTATCGAAGTGCTTGATTGGTTACGAGGCACTGATTATTGGCCCGCGGCCGACCATTGGGACGGAGCAATTCTCTTTTTAGAAGCATCGGAAGATATGCCTTCACCTGATTTGGTCTGGTATTACTTGCGAACGTATGCGGCGCTGGGGATTCTGCAAAAGCTGTCCGGCATTTTGTATGCTCGGCCGGGCGGTCACGAAATGTCCCCTGACCAATTTGGGGCATACGACGAGGTTTTGTTGCAAGTGGTCGCGATTGAAGAAGGGTTGACTGAACTCCCCATCATCTCTCAAATGGACTTTGGCCACACTGATCCGATGATGGTGTTGCCTTACGGCGTTACGGCCGAAATCGATTGTGATCAACAGACGTTTTCAATTTTAGAAAGTGCTGTGAGTTAAGGAATAAAAATATGAAGCCAGCGATTCACTTTTTGAATGTCCCCTCCGACTCAGAGAATACATATCCTGAACCGTTTAGAACAAAAATGGGTAATGCTGAGTGGCGAGGCCTGTCTGACTTTTTCGGATTAGAAAACTTCGGTGTCAATCTTGAGATTTTGCAGCCCAACGCTTTATCTTCGTTGCGCCATTGGCACAGTGAATCGGATGAATTTGTGTTTGTTGTAGATGGGGAACTCACGTTGGTGACAAATGCAGGTGAGCAGCTGTTGACGGCCGGGATGTGTGTCGGGTTCAAGGGGGGTGAAGAAGATGGTCATCATCTGATCAATAAGACACAGGAACAAGCCACTTTTCTTGTTGTGGGGTCGCGCCATAAAAATGACGCAGTGACTTATTCAGATGATGACTTTCAGTGGTTGAGAAATGAAGAGGGGGCGATGAAGCCTGCTCGAAAGAATGGGGTGTTTTATAAATAACTATCTTTGCGCATTCAGCTGGCAGCCTACAAGTGAGTCTTCTACAAATATGAGCGTGACCCGCTCTCCCTCAGCAAAATCAATAAAAACGAGTAATGGCTCCGGCTGGTTTGGCTCTCTGTAGGGGATCAGCTCTGGTTGCCCACTTTTGATTCCAGCCTGAATTGCGTTCCAGCAGGCGATATCTTCTGCAAAATACCCGCTGGCTCCCGAGCGTGCTTCAAGCTCGGCCGGAAAAAGACCTGCTGGAAAAGCGCCTGAGGGAGTTTTGGCCGCAAAACTCAACAAATCTTCAACAGTAAAAACGAGCTTGCGCCTAGCTGTTGCTTCAATCGCATCTGCCTGAGCTTGTCCTGGGTTTGCCTGCCGTTGAGCCACACCCAAAATCAGTAAAATGATGGTGCCTATCATGGCGGCTAGAGCGATATTAAGCTTTGTTCGAGAAGTCATAATAATGGCTGCCTATCTTGTGCGTGAGGCTTATTAATGTACTCATTAGTGCCCAATTGTCATAATTGTACCTACAAGATCAGTTGTGTTGTAACTTATTTGTTTCGCCTATCATTAGAATGATTCCTACTTGTGAACAACTTCACAATCACAGCTATATCAAGATTTTTCCGGCCTGCAAATTTTAGGAGTAATTCAAAATGTTTTTAAACCGCGATCATAAATGGGTCTACTTATTTCAAGAAGGGAATGCCAGCATGAAGGCATTGCTTGGTGGTAAAGGTGCGAATGTCTCTGAAATGACAACGGCCGGTTTGCCTGTCCCCCCTGGGTTTACGATTACCACAGAAGCATGTAACGCGTATCTTGCCTACGATCAACAATTTCCTGAGGGGATGTGGAGCCAGTCAAAAGAGTCTTTGCTTGATATAGAAAAGAAGACCAAAAAGAAATTTGGTGATCCTAAAAACCCATTACTTGTTTCTGTTCGCTCTGGCGCCTCCATTTCGATGCCAGGTATGATGGACACCGTTTTGAATCTTGGATTAAATGACGAAACGGTAGAGGGGCTTGGCAAAAAGATGAAAGATCGTCGTTTTGCATTAGATGCTTATCGTCGTTTTATTTCGATGTTTGGCCATATTGTGATGGGGGTTGAAACTGAAAAGTTTGATCGCGTCTTTAACCGCTTTAAATCACAAACTGAGGGCGGCGGCGATACGGATCTGACCCCAGAATTGCTCGAAAAAATTATCGTAGCGTACAAACGAATTATTTTCTCTGATCAACACGGCCAAGAGTTTCCGCAAGATCCATATGAGCAGTTGAGGATGGCGATTTCGGCCGTGTTTGACTCATGGAACGGCCGACGTGCGATTGATTATCGCAGAATTAATCATATCCCAAGTGATTTAGGGACCGCCGTCAATGTGCAGGCGATGGTGTTTGGGAACCTCGGGTGGGACAGTGGCACGGGGGTTGCATTTACCCGTAACCCTTCAACAGGGGAGAAAGTCGTATTTGGCGAGTATCTCCTAAATGCCCAAGGTGAAGATGTGGTTGCTGGAATCAGAACCCCGAATCAGATCCGGCAGCTGGCTGACGAATTGCCAGAAGTCTATGTTCAACTCATCGATATTATTCGCAAACTTGAAACTCACTATCTTGATATGCAAGATATCGAATTTACGGTTGAAGAAAATCAGCTATGGCTATTGCAAACCCGTACGGGTAAACGCTCAGGTGCGGCCGCTGTACGTATTGCGGTTGAGATGGTGCAGTCAGGCTTAATCGCCAAAGAGGAAGCGGTAAAGCGTGTGAATGCGCAACAGCTTGACCAGCTTCTGCATCCGATGGTTGATCCCAACACCGATGCAGACGTGATTACGACCGGTTTGCCAGCCAGCCCCGGAGCGGCGGCCGGTTATGTGGCGCTTGACCCAGATGAAGCGGTAGAGATGTCTGAAGCGGGCCATCCAGTTATTTTGGTACGGCATGAAACCAGCCCTGATGATTTCCATGGGATGGCAGTGGCCGAAGCGATCTTGACGGCAAGAGGTGGAATGACCTCGCATGCGGCCGTGGTTGCGCGTGGCATGGGAACCCCGTGTGTGGTTGGAGCAGGAACAATTGCGATTGACCTGCGCGAAGGCTTTTTCCGCAGTGGCAAATTTGAAGTTCGCCGTGGAGACTGGGTGACCATAGACGGCTCAACCGGCCGAGTCTTGTTCGGCCAAGTCGAAACGATTCAGCCGGTATTGGGTAAATACTATGACACCCTCATGGAATGGGTAGATGAAATTCGCGTTCTAAAAGTACGAGCCAATGCAGATACTGGCCATGATGCAGAGATCGCGCGTGGATTTGGAGCTGAAGGGATCGGTTTATGCCGGACCGAGCACATGTTTTTTGGCGAGGAGCGTTTGGCCCTCATGCGTGAAATGATCTTGGCCAACGGCCTGGCTTCAAGGCAGGTCGCCCTCGATAAGCTGCTTCCGATCCAAAAACAAGACTTTTACGAAATATTTAAAGCGATGGATGGTCTACCCCTGACGATCCGTTTGCTTGATCCCCCGTTGCATGAGTTTCTTCCAAACTATGATGAGCTACAGGCTGAAATAGCAGGATTAAAACTCTCGTTGCAAAAGGCTGATTCTTTCCCCAAAATCGATGCATTGCTCAAAGAAATCGTCGAGAAGGAAGAGCTTTTGCATCGGATTGAGCAATTGCGTGAGTCTAACCCGATGTTGGGCCACCGTGGCTGTCGTTTGGGAATGGTTTACCCAGAAGTAACCATTATGCAGACGAAGGCGATTATGGAGGCAGCTTCTGAAGCTGTAATCGAAGGGATTTGGGTAGAGCCTGAAATCATGATCCCATTGGTTAGTCTTGATTTGGAATTGGAAAGCCAGCGAAAATTGGTTGAAGATACTGCAATTCAAGTCCGTGGTTCATACGGCCTGAAGTTTAAATTTATGGTGGGCACGATGATTGAGCTGCCGCGGGCGGCATTAACAGCCGACCGTATCGCTAAACACGCTGACTTTTTCAGCTTTGGCACCAATGACTTAACGCAAACAACGTTTGGGTTAAGCCGTGACGACAGCGGCCGATTCTTATCACACTATATCGCCAACAAAGTGATGGAAAATGATCCATTCCAAGTATTAGATCAAGAAGGGGTGGGTGAGTTAGTTAAGATTGGTGTTGAACGTGGCCGCGCCACTCGCCCCGATTTGAAGATCGGGATTTGTGGTGAGCATGGTGGCGAACCAAAGAGTATTGCGTTCTGCCATAGCTTGAAGCTTGATTATGTGAGCTGTTCTCCTTATCGGGTCCCAATTGCTCGTTTATCGGCCGCTCAAGCGGTTTTGATGGAGCAAGAACGTGAGCGTGACCACGAGGAAATTGTCCCTGTCTCAATGAAGGCTTCGATTAAGGCTCAGCAGAAAGCGGCTGCGAATAGCGATGGGAAGAATGGTAGTAGCAAGAAGTCTAAATCAAAGTCAAAAGCGAAATAGACTATAAAAGGCTATTCTGGTTTGCGAGCGCACATCGGAATGGCCTTTTTTTTAAATCAGACCATTGGCCAAGGGTACGGTCGGCCGGGGCCGGGCTCTGGAAAAACTCTGATTTGATGCATACGCTGAATGCGTCGGCCGAATGCCTGCATCTCTCTTTCGCTTAAAAGCTGGCGTAATTGCACACCCAAACTATCTTCGGCCGAACTGGCTAAGCTAGACTCTAATCTGGCTAAAGCGTCTAATAAATCTTCTGAAATAGGTTCACCTGCATAATCCCAAATCACAGACCGTAATTTCGGCTCGTCATGAAAAGCGATACCGTGGTCAATGGCCCACAATCTGTCCGCATCGCCTGCATCTAGTTCGTCGCCGGTAGTTGACACATCCTCTTGAATGACATGGCCACCTTTGCGATCTGCATTGTTAATAATGACATCAAATAGGCAGATTTTTTTTAGCGAGTCGTGCAGATTTTCTTTATTTTCAAAATTGAAGAAATGAACGTTAGGATCGTGCTCGATAAAGAGCTGGAGTGAGCCTAATCCCTGCGGCCCCTTTGTCAAAACTGTAGGTGGCACAATGTTCCATTCGGCCGCTTGACTGACTAAAAACGCAGCTCTCTCCCGATTGCACAATGTCCCCGTTGGAAAGTCCCACAGCGGCCTTTCCCCTTTGCGTGGCTTATAAACGGCCGTCATCTCATTTTTCTCATAAACTGAAGTGACCACAACCGTATAATTTGACCCCCACGGCACATACCCATCCATTTCAATGGTGCCGTGAGTTAGGTGGTGGAGAATCTCAGATTCAAGCATGGAGATTTATGAATGACGATTAATGGTTATGCCCATTGCGTCGAGGGCAAAAGTGACCTTCCCGGTCAATTGCGTCGCCACAGTTTCCGCAAATCGGCCGGCCCGATTTTACTAAGGCGCGGGCTTGCTTGATGAGTGCGTGCATTTGGTCAAACGTGCCCCAAAAGCTCACCATATCTGGTTCAATTCCTTCTTCAACAATCTCATAAGCGACAATAATGATTCGTTTTGATTCTTCACTGAACCCTAGCCCTAAATTTCCAGCCCGGAATAAAACGACTTCTGGCTCCCTAAGTCGGGTATCAACGGTTAGAAGCTCTGTCTCGGCCGTGGCGAGTTCAGGATGATCGGCCGCAACATCCTTCATGAGCCCTTCGATCGCTTCAGCGATCATCGCAGCCTGCGTTTTTTCGATAATGAGCGAAACAACATGCTGCCCTTGGCTTCCTTGCAAGTAAAATGTGCGGTTCCCCGGTTCGCCAATTGTTCCAATGGTGATGTGTGTTGCTGGATTAAGTTCGATTTGTTCTGCCATATTCTAAAATTAGATAATAGATGTCGGATATTAGATACAGGTGCATGACCTGCTAACATCGATAATCAAACATCTACCCATTGTTATTTTTTTTAGGTGGTGCTGGAATGAGTCCAGTGTCATTGACCCGCATTACTCTGATAAGACCTTTTTCTCCGAGCATGATGACGCTTGCTGAGCATGGAGAAATGACGATACGCTGAAAAAGGTCGATGTGTGTGCCCAAATAATGAGCCAAAGTCATTTTGATAAGGTCTGCATGTGCACAAACCACAATCATCTCATCTCCATGTTTTTGGGCTAGTAATTCTAACGCATCGACCATGCGGTTTTGGACCGCCCGCATCGACTCACCACCTGGAAAGGCATGTCGGCTAGGTGCATATTGCACTACGTGCCACTCGGGCAATTTGGCCAGCTCTGCAATCTTTTCCCCTTCCCAATCTCCATAGCGCACTTCGCCCACTTCTGGGAGCTCGATGATTTCTAATCCGATTTTTTCAGCCAAAATTCCGGCCGTCTCTACGCAGCGTTCAACAGGACTTGAATAGAGGGTTGTAATGGGCAGATGGGCCAAGCGCTCGGCCGCATCTTGCGCTTGTTTCCGGCCGTTTTCGTTTAGGTGAACGCCTGGAATCCAGCCAGCCAGTTTGTTCTCTTTCACCCATTCATTTTCACCATGTCTCAGAAGGATAATGATTGCCATACGGGTAATGTTATCACATTCTAGGACCCAGTGACCCACGGTTAAAGATTGGACGTTTGGCCTGCTCCGCACTCGCAATTGTTTGCAAACTAGTCATTGACACTGACTATCAACCCGCTTAGTAAACCAAAACCTGATAACTGGCTAAGCCGAAATGCTGAAATGCTAAATTCAGGTAGAATTTCCGCATGGTATTAAGTCCGGGCGACATTTTGCACAAGCGTTACCGCATCGTTGAAAAACTCGCATCAAGTAAATATGGGGCCGTCTATCGTGGGTGGGATGTTGGTGAAAAAAATCAGGTGGCTATCAAGGAAATGGTGCTCACCGATCCTGCTGTGGCACGTAAATTCCGGGGTGAGGTGCGCAAATTTTCGGCCGTCAAGCATCCGAAACTCCCCGCCGTTCGTGACCAATTTGTGCTGGATGATATCAATCACTATATGGTCACGACCTTTGTGGATGGGGTTAGCCTGCAAGACCTGCTTGGACAATACAACCGCTTGCCATCTGAGCTAATTATTCAAGCATTGAACGATATAGGTGAGCCACTCGAAGCCTTACATGGAAAAAAGCTGATCCATGGCAATGTCAAACCTGCCAATATCCGCATGACCCCTGATGGCGCTATTTATCTGGTCGATTATGGTTTTGTGGGATTAGATTTGCCCCCGTCCGACAAGCGTCTGTCTGCCCCCGAACGCCAACAGCACAATGAAGTTGATTTTAAGGCGGACATTTACAGCATGGGTGCAACATTGTTCACCCTGCTGACCGGTGACCGCCCACCTGACCCGATTCAGCGCGAAGTTGAAATGCGCGCGATGCCGCTGGCCCGTGAGATTAATCCTGATGCATTGCCCCATCTATCACTTGTTGCTAGCCGAGCGATGGGCATTGACCCTGATATACGCTTTGCATCAGTTCAATCATTTGTTGACAGCCTACACCGGCCGGAAAGTCGTGGTTTTGAAAATGCATCCCTTGCGTTTGATCGCGATACGCCGCCCAAATCCCATCGGATGGGAACCTTTTCTGACTCAAGGAGTGGGTCACGCGAAATGCCTCAGCTTAAGTCTACTCGGCGTAAGCGTGAGATTCAAAAACGTGTCTTTGTGGGTCTAGCCTCTGTCTTTTTTATATTTTTAACTTCTGTTTTGGCGATTGCTTACTTTAATCAGCAAACGCTTGACGGAGGTAGTGTGGAGGCTGCAACGGCCACCACTGAATCGCAAGTGATCGCCGCATTGACGGCCGTGGCTCCAACTGTAACCAACACCCCCAATCCAACTTTAGGGCCGACAGCGACCCCGGCTCCACTGATTAGCCGCAGCGGTATGCGCATGATCTATATGCCAGGTGGGGTTTTTCGCTATGGCAACAACGATGGTGAACCGAACGAAGGTCCATCGATTTTGATTAACCTAGACTCCTACTACATCGATGAGACTGAGGTGACCAATCAGCAATATCGGCAGTGTGTCGAAGCCAATCGATGCCAACCGCTGGGGAACGGAGCGACCTATCATGATGATTATGATTGGCGCTCTTCTGCATGGGACGACTACCCAGCTATTTATGTGACGTGGGAAATGGCCAATAACTTTTGTGATTGGCGAGGTGCCCGTTTGCCAACAGAGGCTGAATGGGAACGGGCGGCCGGATACGATCCAACCGACTTAAAAAGAACCCTCTACCCATGGGGTGAAGAGTTTGATGGAACACGTCTAAATTATTGTGATAGCAATTGCCCGAGGGCTGACCGTGATTTTGAGTTTAACGACGGACATGGGGATACAGCCCCAGTTGGCAGTTACCCTGAAGGCGCTTCGCCGATTGGGACGTTCGATATGTTGGGTAACGTCAAAGAGTGGGTGGATGACTGGTACGAACGAGATTATTACGAGCAGGCCCCACCGCAAAACCCACGTGGCCCCGCATCTGGTGATGCGAAGGTTGTCCGGGGCGGGTCATGGTTCACTGGGGTTGATGAGCTGTTAACGACAACACGTGATCGAATTGATCCGAATGTGCCGTTGGCAACGGTCGGGTTTCGGTGTGCACTGCCTGAAAATTAAAACCATTTAACCTGAGTTTCAATTGAGGTTTATTGACAATAAATCTGCCGAATTTCAACGAATCATTATTCTAAATTCGAGGGGTTTTGTGAAAACCTATTGTTTATTCAAAAGTCAGTTTCTGAGATTAAAAATAAAAGCCCTGTGGATTTACACAATCCACAGGGCTTTTTGTCTGTCAGCTTGTTAAGCCTACCTTGCTATAAACGGCAGATAAATCTGCATGACTTCCGGTTCTTTAGCACCTTCGCCCAATAGGGAAAAGTCACCCGTTAAGTCAGTCACAATCACAAACTCATTTGTCTTTGTGTCATGGCTACAACCGTTACATGGGAGCAGCGGTTGCCACCCCTTACCGGTGTCGATGTACACATTGAGCGTCTCTTCATCACCGATTCCACCGCTTTGCCATTGCCAATCTTCGTAGCTTAGCGTGAAGCTATAAGTTTCTTCAAACTGAGTGACCGGCACCTCAACTTTGCCTTCAAGCTCAGTGGCCTCGATCGTGAACGCTCGGCCGCCAAATAGAATCACTGGTGGCTCTTCCTCTGCTTGGGCCGCTCTGGAGCTCGTGTTGAGCAAACTTAAATCTACCCCATTCAGCGGTGAGAAAAGAACGTTGAACTGCTTAAAGTAGTTGCTCTTCACAACTGAGACCAACCAGCCAAAGTCAAAGCTGCCCGGCCACGGCACCGCTACCATCGGCTGGTACAAAATGCCATCGCCATAAATGGTGTCGCTGACATTTCCGGCTTTGTCGCGGAAGCGAACGTATACCATCGCCAAATCTGTCTGGGGGTTAGGGTCGATGGCCCAATTTATTTCTCTGCTAAATGGTTGCCATGGCTGGCCGTTGAGATCGGCCGAATTGCTGATTTGAACATGGCTGACATCGAGTGACCCATCGGCCGCTGTAACTCCTTGGAACTGGAGCTTGACATTGATCTGAGACGTATACTTATCTTCATTGTTGATCATCACAACGCCTTCTGGCTCAAACGGATCTTTGGCCGGTTCACCGTACAGCTTGACCGTCTTACGGCCGGTCACATCAGATTCACCTACCGGCTGGATCATGAAGAAGTAATCTTCGTCATTGACGAGCCCTTTGATGAGAACGGCTCCACCTGTTGGATCAAAATCACCTAGATTGACGAATGCACCGGCTAACCCTGTGCGGCGGAAGACACGGACAAACTTGTATTCCGGCCGGGAATCAAAGTGCAAAATAACGCTTTCTGGCAACTCTTCGATCCAGAAATTGGTGAGCGGTGACATTTTATCGTCGGCCGTATAGAGTGGGTCTCGGCCCTGTTTTACTTCGCTACCATCTAGCTCACCACCATGATCAGTGTCTGGCATGTCAGGATTGGTTCCCAATTCAAACTCTTCTTTGTTGGTCAACCCATCTTCGTCAGGATCTTTGTCTCCGTCAGCGACACCGGCTTGGGTCCCCTCAAAACGGTTCTCCCAACGGTCAATCATCCCATCACCCTCATTGTCGAGCGTCCCCTCTTTTTCGCGTACAAATGGGGTGTAGCTGAGTCTTTTGTGACGAGTAAAGGCGTTGCCGCTGTTGTTCACCCCTATCGCTTGAATGTCAAACGTCCAAGAGTGCCCCAGCAATTCATCGACAGCAATCGGCCGGTTAATGCGGTCATAGCTGTAGCCATACACCCCATCATTGGCGATGTCATCGTAAATGCCACCGTCGTCTACCAAAACGATCGTTTTGACATCACCATCGGGATGGCGAACTTCAGCCGTTACCTCTGCGCCGCGAACAGGCCCCTTCTCATCGGTGAGGCTTATCTGCAACTGCACAGGAAGCCCCGGCAAGCGGGAGGTGCCCATAAACGCATGCATCTCGGTTCCCTTGATCATGCGGCCGGAGAGTGACCCGATCCAAGCACTGGCTCCATTGGTCGCCGTTAGCTGGAGCTCATATGTGCCAGGAGGCAGCTTGTCTGCATAAAAGACGGTGTGGTTCTGCTCGTCTTCTAGCTTGGTAAATGTAACGCCACCGCCGCTTAGGGTCGCATTGATTGGATTTCCTTTCTCTGCCCAGTTAACGCTCAATAAAGCATCACGCATTCCGTCTTCTTTGATCTCTAACAAGATCGTTTCACTGCCTGATAGCGTCCCTTGGTCTTGCCAGATTCTCTGGTGGCCGGCCACACTTTCTTGGATGCGACGGTACAAGTCGGCGAGGGCGTTGGGCAACCCACCGGCCGCATTTACACTGCTATTGGCTCGATTGACCCCACTTTCATCGATAAAGTGGTAACACTGATCTTGCCAAACAGCACCGCAGGTCGATTGGGCGATCTCGCTCATCAATGCTTCGTCCGCATCATGCCCGAGGGCAATCGCATGGACAAAGGTCTTTTCGTTGACGATGGCCGGTTTAACCGTGCTCCAAAACAGATCTTTATTTTCGATCCCATCGCTGAGCAGAACCATGACCCACTGATTATCGGGGTCGCCACCCGTGTTGAGCATACCTTGCCCCATTGCTAGCCCGTCACCAATTGATGTGGCCGCGTCATCGGTGATGTCGTCGATCGCGTCTTGCGCATTGGCACGTACGTTGGCGGCATCATCCTGGTCTGGAATCAAAGAAAGCGGGAACTCTTGCGTGGCGTCATCGCTAAAACTGACAACGCCCAGCGTGTCAAATTTTTGGGTCGTGTCTGCAAAAAGGCGTGCGGCCGTTTTTGCAGACTCTAGCTTGTTGTTGTCACCCATGCTGCCACTGCGATCTATAACCAAAACTTTGTCAGTTTGGAGCAGGTCATAAATAATCGCATCGGTTTCAGTATCAGATGCGCCAGCGACATCGGCCGGTCCTACACTGACTTGAAGATCAAATTTGTCACCGATACTGGCACCAGCAATTGTTGGGGCCTGAACCGATAACCAATATTGGTTGCCGACGTAACCGCCATTCAGAATAGTGGCGTCTTCGCCGCCTACAGTGACTTCAAAATCGTCTTCCCAATCTAGCCCAGCCACAAAGCTGCTTGTGCCTGCTGAACCGGTGACTCGGGCCCAGACAAGAAAACGACCGAGGTCGGCCGGATCACCCACATAAGCCGGATTGTCAGTCGTGGGAACTGAGATATCAAGACCAACTTGGGTGCAACCTGCTTCCCAATCATACCCATGGGGCTGTCCACCAGTTGCAACGATAGCGGCAACTTTTGTGATTCTTGGCCCACCTCCGGTTGCGGTTTTGCCAAACGTCCATGCTGCCCGTGCAAATTCTGGCCCTTCGCTCTGCCAAAGTGAAACGACCTCTTCTTGGCTGTCTCCATTGGTGTCACTTTGGATCAGCATAAAACTGTGCATGAAGGTTGATCCTGGGTCGCCAATAACGCGCCAGTAGGCCAATTGGCAGTCTGGGCCGATGGGGAATTCAATCGTGTTGTACCCATAGGCTGACATCGCATCGGGATCATCTACATCGCTGTCAAAGCCATCTACCCGGCCGGATGCGCCCGCATAAACTTCAGCAATCGTCAGCACCTGTTTTTCAGACTGATCATAAATCAGCATATCGGGAGAGGTTCTTTTTTCGTCGCTATATTTAAAGACTGTTTCAGGATCACGGTTGCCCAAATAGCTATGATCAAGCTCTGTTAAATCATACTCTTTGGCATAATTGGCTACGCTGAAATCCCAAAATGTGTCATCAAACCCTTGACCAATGGTGTCTTGCAATACGTGGTCAACTGCATGAACTCCTTGTCGGCCGTCGTCGTCAGCCTGTTTAAGCACTTCAAAGATGGCGTCCATTCCATCACCGGCCGTGCCTGCAAAATCAGTGCCAGCTTGGTCGGCAATATATGCCCACCATAGCGAAGCGTTATAGCTGGCTCCGAGTAAACCTTTTGCCTGGCTGAACTCGTCAGTGCCATCATCGTCACGATCTTCTTTGACGACATAAGTCGTGTTGCCCAAATAGCTATTCACTGAATTGTGATAGCGGCTGCCAACCTTGTTATCAAGGTCATCAAACACTTTGTCTTGCAAAAAGCGAGCCTGGCCTTCAATCACCCAACTGCCACCACCCAGGCCGTATGCGAACTGAGTATTGTGCCAAAGTTCATGGAGGACAGTGCCGCGTGGCTCTGGGGCTTGGGTCAGCATCCATTCTGTGTCTAGCTCTTCACCGCTGCCGTCTCCGGCCGCCAAGCCATAGTAGCCGATGTCATAGATGAAAATGCCTCGATTGTCTTCTGTCCCCCAAAAAGGATTTTTTAACCCCCAATCATCGACATACCGATCTACTGTTTGTTGCACACTTCGTGGAACGCTTTCAACAATACCGGAACCATCGCCACCTCCGGCCCAATCTAAATCAACCACGTCAAGAATGCCATCTGTGTCAGCATCAGGACCGGTGTCAAAAATACCGTCCGTGTCGCTATCAACTGTGGCGATACAGTCGTTGGGGGAATCGGTATCGAGCACAGAGTCCTCGTCAGAATCAACATCGTTGTCTAAGTCGCATTCACAGTCCGCCCCACCGTTACAGTCGGTGGTGTACCAAACCTCGTAGGTATTGTCGCCTCCGGGAATGTCGGCCGTGCTCTCCTCTAAAAAGCCGGGATTTCCGACCGCATAAGCGATCCCAATCGCTGTAATCATTGTCAGCATAACTAGGCTCGTTGTCATCAGTGATTTTTTATAGGGCATGTACAAAATCTCCTTGGATAGGGTCAGAAGCTGGAAGATAAATAATTAGAAAATCAACTTCTGATTGCTGTATCAAGAAGAGTGTAGGCGGCATTGGGGTGTAGTTGTCTGATAGGCTGTCAGGATATGGTCAGGAAAATAATTTAGCGTTTTTCAAAAGCGAGCTTAACCCCTAACCCTATCAAAACTGCGCCACTGGTACGATCGATCCAGCGCAAAACGGCAGGCCTTTGTTTTAGCCATGTTGACAGCACCCCAGCGAAATAGCCTACAGGCCCTTTGACAAGGAAAGTTAATAAGGAAAACCCGATGCCCAATGCGAATAAAAGCACCCATGGCGAGTCTGCATCTTTTGAAAGAAATTGGGGCAAATAGGCAAAGTAAAAAATTGTAATTTTCGGGTTAGAAATATTTGAGAAGGCACCGGTCCAGAAAAGCTGGCTAGGTTTTGTCGTAAGGGCTTCCTCTGCCTGTAGGTCAAGTTCAGAGGACTTGCTGAAAATCAGGCGTATGCCTAGATAAAAAAGATATGCAGCACCAACGAGTTTCAAGGCTGTGAATAAAATTTCAGATGATTGCAGGATTGAGCCGAGACCAAAAGCGGTTAACACCGTATGGCCTATTAAGCCGACACTGACACCTAAAGCGGTGATGATGCCTGCTTTTGAGCCTTGTGAGATGGCGCGTGACATGACCAAAATCATGTCTTGGCCCGGTGTGGCGATAATCGCTAGTGATGTAATGATAAATAGGATGAGTTGTGCCTGCGTCATATTGATCGATTCTGATAGAAACTTAATTTGGATTTGGGCTAATAGGTTTTGGGGTTGACTTGCTCTTTTTTAGGGCAGCATAGATCAACACAATAATTAATTGAAAAGCGCCAATGCCTAACAGAAAAAACGCTACTGTTTCCATGACTTCAGGGGGAATGCCAAGAACTGATTCATTCCGTTGAGAGATAGACCCTAAAATGCTTTGTATTACTAAAATTAATCCGATCCAAATTCGCCCTTTACCCACTTGGATTACACTATAAGCAGTGATAGTCAAAGCTAAAACCTTACTGAAAATTTCAGGTAAAAGATAGGGAATATCGAGATCTAAACCGAACTTGTCCCAAGCATTCCCTGCAAATGCTACTGTAAAGATTAGCATCAAGAACAACGCCCAGCGATTCCAGCCATATGGATTTGTCCAGATTTTTTCTTCGTTTCTGATCTGCCTCCCAACGATGATTTCGCCTGGAGAACGCCAAAAGGTGCGGCGTGAGATAAATATGTGATAGATAGCGGAAACAATAAATGGGAGTGTGGCTAATGTCAGCGCAGCGATCACAGAAATATTTTGTTTTTGCAATAACGCATATAGTGCAAGGATTGCACCATAGTAAAAGGCGAAAATGTAAACATCATAAATACCAGCGATGACGGGGTAGAACCAAGATTTTTTGAGCATAGTATGTAATAGACTAAATAGTGTAAATAAAGTAAGCAGACGGCTTGTTGTGAGTTTAGCATGGCTGTTATCGATTTTGTATTCTAATTTTAGTGCGATTTGATTTTGATTTTTTCTAGTTCAATTCTAGAATTTGAAGCAAATGCCTAAAATACCTCCCGGCCCAGCCGGAAACTTCTACAGTCAACTTCAAGATTTACGTTCTGACTTTCTTGCCTACTTGCTAAATTCTGCCCGAGAACACGGTGATTTAGTTCGTTTGAATCCTGGCCCAGGGACCTATCTTTACTTGGTGAATCACCCTGATTTGGTCCGTGAGATTTTGGTCACAAAGGCGAACCATTATCACAAATCAGCGATGACTCAGAAGATGGTCGGCCGCTTTTTAGGGCGAGGGCTCATCATCAATGAAGGTAAGTCGCATAGGCAGCAGCGCAAACTGGCCCAACCCGCCTTTCATAAAAAACGGGTCGATGCGTACGCACACGCGATGGTTGACCTCACCCAAAAAGAGATGGCAACTTGGCGGCCGAAAGAGGGTATTAAAACGGAAACTTTTGACTTTGAAGCCTCGATGATTCGCTTAACGATGAAAATTGTAGCCAAGACCTTGTTTGGGGTAGATGTTGGCGAAGAATCAACTCAGATCGGCCGGATTATGGAGCTGTTCGCAGAGGCGATAGGCGGCCAATTTAAGGCTTTACCATTGCCACAGTGGCTGCCGATTCCCAGACATTTGCGCCAAAAAGCGGCCGTAGCTGAAATGAACACGCTGATTGAACAGATGGTGGCAGCCTGGCGGAAAGATGGGGTTGATAATGGAGATTTAATGTCGATGTTGCTCTTGGCCCGTGATGAAGAGACTGGCCAAGGGATGAGCGATAAGCAGCTGCGTGATGAACTAGTCTCGATCTATTTTGCAGGGCATGAAACGGTCGCCAAATTAATCAGCTGGATTGTCTATCAGCTCACTCAGTATCCGGCCGTAGCTGAGCGGGTTCATGCTGAGATTAAAGCTAATCTGGGGCAAGAACCAATTGGGCCACAAGATTTAGCCCAATTGCCTTACCTTGATCAAGTTGTGAAGGAAACGCTCCGGCTATACCCGTCTGCTTGGGTATATGACCGAACCCCTTTGCAGGACGTTGAATTGGGTGGGTTTCATGTTCCGGCCGGGGCTACGATTTATGTCAGCCCCTATGTGTCCCAACGGGACGGCCGCTTTTTTGATCGGCCGGATGAGTTTTTGCCAGAACGATTTGAGCCTGGCTGGGAGCAGGCATTGCCCCGCTACGCCTACTATCCATTTGGTGGTGGCCCCAGAATCTGTATTGGTCAAGCGTTTGCCGAAATGGAAGCGAAGCTTATCCTCGCAACTATCTTGTCTGAGTTTAGCTTTGAGCTGGCGACAACTGATCCAATTATCCCTGAGCCAGGGGCGACGTTACGGCCGAAGGACGGTCTGCCAGTTCGAGCCACTCTGATTTCATAATCATTCTGAATTTGAGGGTTTAACAAAAAACCAGACAGAATTATCATGAAAAATAGCGGGCTTAAACTTTTGAATCTTCACTGTTTGCTGTGATTGGCCGAATTCCAGTTGACCATTTGGCTAAAAAAGACAAAATATGCATATGGATTATGACGAAATTGATCTCAAAATATTGGCTGAGATTCAGCAAGATAGCCGTTTAAGCAATGCTGAACTCGCCCGCCGCTTAAATCTTTCCCCCCCCGCCACCCATGCCCGCATGCGTAAGCTCGAAGATGCTGGGGTTATCAAGCAATATGTGACCCTTCTTGATCGTGATTTGCTCGGATTTGATCTATTGTGTTTCATCCATATTCGAATGCACGTGCATGAATTAAACTCGCTTGAGTCGTTTCAACGCCATGTGCTATCGCTAGAGCAAGTGCTTGAGTGTCACCATTTAACCGGCCAGTATGACTATGTTTTAAAAGTCGCTCTGCGTAATCGACAAGATCTACAAGACTTTGTTCGTACAAGCCTAGTTCCTTTGCGTGGCGTCGCTCAGATTACGACAAGCGTTTTGCTCGAAGAGGTCAAATCGACCCCCGTGCTGCCACTGAGCTACGTTAAAGTCAGCAGTTAACGAAAAACCCCCCACTGTATTTCAATAATTAATGAATAACCTCAGGAGGTTTATTTCACTATGCATGTTTCAATTGAACTGGTTCCACGCAGCGAAGAATATTTGGTTGGCCAACTCCAATCGATCCAAAGAGAGTTGCCAGGTGTTAACGCTATCAACATCCCAGACTTGACTCGAATCAACATTCGTAGCTGGGAAGGGTGTGGTATCGCAAAACCTTGGTTTGATTTGCGGATTCCTCACATTCGTGCGGCCGATATTCGTATTGATGAACCGCTGCCCATGCTCCCCTATTTAATTGAACATGGTATTGGTGAGATTTTAGTGGTGACAGGTGACCCGACTGAAAATAGTGGCTCAGCAGGCTTTTATAAAAGTAGCCTCCCTTTAATTACCCGCATTAAAAAAGAATATCCCCATATGAAAGTGTATGGCGCCCTTGACCCCTATCGACAAAACTTTATTGATGAGATCGCCTATGCACGCACAAAAATTGATTGTGGGGCTGACGGTTTTTTTACTCAACCTTTCTTCGACTTACGCCTGATGGGGATTTATGGAGAGCTGTTGGGAGATGTAACCGTATTCTGGGGTGTTTCACCCGTTTTGACCGAACGCTCCCATCGATACTGGGTGAGCCGCAATCGAGCGATTTTCCCCAACCACTTTGATTGCTCGATGGCTTGGAATCGTGAGTTTGCTCGGCATGCGCTCGACTTTGCGTCACAGCGGAATGACCACATCTACTTCATGCCAATCAAAGTAGATGCGGCCGAATATTTGGCTGGGATTGTGTAGCGAAAAGCGCCGCCTGCTTCTTTTTAACTGAGCGCCTGTGCAAAGTCCTCGATCAAATCATCGATGTGCTCAAGCCCGACAGAAACACGTAACAGGTCCATCGGCGTTTGAGTGCCTTCCCCTTCAACCGGGGCACGATGTTCGATTAAGCTTTCAACACCGCCCAAACTGGTGGCACGTGCAAAGATATTGGTTCCGCCCGCCACTTTGTCCGCCTTTTCCCCACCACCTTTCACCTGTACCGAAAGCATTCCACCAAAATCTTTCATCTGTTTCTTGGCGACCGCATGCCCAGGATGACTTTCTAAACCAGGATAATGCACTGTGTGAACTTGAGGATGGTCTTCTAAAAATTGAGCCAGCCGCATAGCGTTAGAACAGTGTCCTCGCATCCGATAAGGCAGGGTGCGGATTCCACGCAAAAGTAGCCAGCAGTCGAATCCGCTCGGTACACCGCCACCAATCCCTTGATTGAGCCGCATCTGTTCAAAGAAACTGTTTTCTTCTTTGGCAACGATGACACCGCCAGTCAGGTCGCTGTGGCCGCCTAAGTACTTCGTAGTTGAATGGACAACCACATCGGCCCCAAATTCTAGCGCTGGCTGGAGCATTGGGGTGGCCCATGTGCCGTCAACGCCGACGATCGCACCTGATTCGTGCGCAATGTCAGCGATCGCTTGAATATCGGTAATTTTTAGCATCGGGTTAGATGGGGTTTCGGCCCACACAATTTTTGTGTTCGGCCGGATGGCTGCCTTGAGCGCGTCAAGATCGGTCATGTCAACCATTGTGTGCTCAAGCCCCCAGCGTGCCAGCAGTTCGGTGACGAGAACCCGCACGCCAAAGTAGGTATCGTCCGGCAAAATGACATGGTCACCGTGTGACAGCGCTTGAAATACCCCAGCTACGGCCGCCATGCCGGAGCCAAACGTGATTGCACCTGCGCCACCTTCAAGTTGGGTTAAACACTCTTCAAGAGAATTGCGATTGGGGCTGCCAATGCGCGAATAGACGAATTCTCCCTCGTTTCCTTGGATGTAGGTACTCGAAAGATGGATGGGTGGCATCACCGCCCCTGTTTTGGGATCAACGTCTCGGCCGGCTTGAATAGCGATAGTTTCGATTTTCATAAATTTCTCCTAGCGTAGCTGTGCCACGAATGGGTCATATTTCTATTGTTTTTACTCATATTGTAGTTGAGTTCTAGGGATAAGGCCTGGGAGAAGGTAGTAAGGTGATTTGTTTGTAAAAGATTCTAAATTAGGTGAAATGACTGATTTTATCTTGCAGTAAACTTACGGTGAAAATACTCACAATAGTACTTTGGTTTTGCTTTGAACTTAAGAAAGCAGTAGCTTAAGGATAAAAACCTATACCTGGGCTAACTCAGGTTATTATCATGAATCCATCAACATATTTTATTCATATTTCAGATACACATATTGGGCCGACAAAAGACTATGAGCGCCATGGTTTTGAGTCCTATTCATGTGCAGAGAAAGTGGTCGATATTATTAATTCCTTTCCACATCGGCCGGATTTCGTTATTCACACTGGGGATGTAGTCACAAACCCCGAAGATGCGTCATACAAGCTTGCGGCAGAGCTGTTTGATCGTTTAGATGTGCCGATTTATTTTGCTAATGGCAACCATGACACCGCTGCAGACATCCGGAAATTTCTAAAGATAGGACCTAAAGTTGACCTCATGGATGACGAGCTGGTTTACCGTTTTGATGTGAATGGCAATCGATTTTTAGTTGTAGACGGCCGGGCGGCCGATGAGCTTGACCCACATGGGATGATCTCAGATCGTCAGCTAGAAGTATTGCGCCAGGAATGTACGGCTGAGGGACCCCCTCTAACCGTTTTTATGCATTACCCGCTTTGGCCAATTAACTCTCCGTGGTTTGATTCCCACATGATGATCATCAATGAAGCTGAGCTTCACGACATCTTTTTAACAGCTAAAGACCGGTTACACGGAGTGTTTCACGGCCATATCCATCAACCGATGCAAAACATTAAAGATGGAATCATGTACTCATGCGCTCCCAGCACCTTTGCCCAGTTTGCAGCATGGCCGGGTGCAAAAGACCCTGCCTTTGTTTCAGACCCACCGGGATATGCCTTTGTACATCTGTTTAATGGGCAAACGATTGTGCATCAACACTCGTTTGAACGTGTAGTGAAAAAAGCAGACTCAAAAAGCCCTTCAGCTAGAGCAGTCGCTGTGGCTAGCACAGAACGGTGTTCAACGTCTTTTCAGCTTAAGGAAATATAGAGACCAGGTAGCTGTAGGTCACTGATTCATCTATTACGAATAGGTTGTTATCAAAGAGCTCGATCTTTTCGATGTTGTAAAAAATCCCAGGAGGGTAGCCTACATCAGACTCTGATGAACGATCCCCAAATTGTTTAATAAGATTTCCATCTTGGTCAAAGTGGATAAAAACCTGATCTTGGGCAACCCCTGCATAAAACGTCCCATCGGCCCCAACCCCTAACGAATCAACAAAATTAGATTCTGGCACCGTTATTTCGCGCACAGACCCGAACTGAGCGTCGACTTCGATCGCGGTTGAATCTGAACCAAGCAGTAGGTAAAGCTTGGTGTTTGCGCCCTGAATGAGCTGATCTGAAATGGAATAATTGCTATCAAGCTGGAGCAATTCAACCACGTCGCCCGTTACTGGATCTAGTTTGAATAATTGGTCATAGCCAAGATCCTCACTTGCTCGATAATCTAACATCCAGAGTAAGCCATCTGGCCCAAAAACTAAGTTAGATGGGGAGCTGCTCATCGTGTTGTCCCCATTATCACGTGAGCCAATTTCACGGAGAAATTCGAGATCGGGGTTAAAAACGCGCACAAAGTTTTCGGCCGCGGTTCGGTCTAAGACATATAGATTCCCATCTGGCCCGATGGTCATGTCTTGTACCGAAAATGCGGCCGAATAGACAGCTTGGTCAATTAGATTCCCAAATTTGTCAATGACAATTATTTGATCAACCGTAATGGCATAACTTGTGCCGGTATTGTGATCTAATGCAAAGTGAGAAACCCTTGCCTGCTCACCTGCTTCATTGTTTGATTGGGTAAATAAATTTCCGCCCATCCGCCAATTAATCACAAATCCATCGACTTCAATTGGCTGACTAATAACCGGTTGAATTTCCCCCGTATTTCCATCGTTTGCGGCTGGCGTTTCAGGTGTTGGAATCAAGTAGGTCAAAAGGCCAATGCCGACTATGCACATGATGATCGATAAGCCGATGCCGATAATAATCCAGGCCCAAATCGGCAACGTATTTTTCTTTTTGAGCTTTTTCGATGGGGTTGGCCTAGACGCTCGTCCGGTTGAACCGGTTGATGGCGGGGCTGAAATCGGATTAGAGGCAGGGACCGCAGGTGCAGAAACCGGTTGCTGGATGGCATTTGAGGGTGGGTCTGGGTCAAAAACGACCTGAGGGCCTTGTGGCAGTTCTGGTGGATCTATTGTTGGGGCAAACTCATCGGCTGATTTTGGCTGTTCTGGCAAAGGCTCTGTCGTCGCTTGTTTTAAAGCCCCTTCCATTTCAACCGCACTTTGATAGCGGCTGCCCATGGCTAAAATCATCGAATGCCGAATCACATCGCTTAACGGCCGGGAAATAGCATTATTCAGTGATTCTGGCTCTGAGAGTGAGGCTTGCCCCATCATCATTTGAATGCTTTCTGGTGGGTTTTTACCTGTGATGCAGGCATACATTGTGGCGCCCAATGAGTATAAATCTGATCGATTATCGGTTGAACTAACACCATATTGTTCTGGTGGGCTAAAGCCAGGTGTGATTGCTCGGGCTCCCATTGTTGTTTGCCCACCTCCCTCTACGACTTTAGAAATGCCAAAGTCAACCAAAACGGCCCGGCCGTCTTGATTAACGATGATATTCGCCGGTTTGATGTCTCGATGAATGATGGGGGGCTGACGGTTGTGCAGATAATTGAGCGCTTGAGTGACTTGAATCATCCAGCGCGCAATGTCATCTTCATTGAGTGGTCCTTTTTTGGCGGCCAGCAGTTCTTGTAGACTCTTCCCCTCAATGAAGTCCATGACAAGGTATTGCCCTTGCCCATCCATGCGAAAATGGTCGGTTACTCTGGGCAGGCTGCGATGGTTGAGCCCGGCTAAAAGCGAGGCTTCACGATGAAATTGTCGATTGGATTCATCGGTGTCGTTTAGATTCTCTTTGACGGCACAAATACGGTTCAGAGACTTGTCCATTGCCCGGTAGACGGCACCAAATCCGCCCCGGCCGATTTGCTCTAAAACCTCGTAGCGATCATGCAGAATTGTTCCATTCTCAAGTGAATCCATTAACGATTAATCCCAGCTTTTTATAATTGACCTTTATAGTAGCTGGATCAAATAAGAAGGACAACCGGCCGAACACCCTTTTCACAACACATCATCAAGGTTGTTTACACAGCTAATTTGATGGAAGTCGGCTCAATCAGCTTATAGACAAGCTTTGGCTCTTTTTTGCCTCTGACGGTAATTGTCTCAACCGGTTCGATTAGTTTGGCACAATCAATCAAGCAGTCTGTTAGCGACCGTTCTGTATCTTCGCTGAGCAAAACGGTCATGCCCCAATCTTTAGTGAGCGATTGTAGCCTGGCGGCTAGATTGACCGGGTCACCGATGACCGTATATTCAAGCCTGGCCGTGCCACCGATATTGCCCGCTACCATTTCGCCTGATGATATTCCGATACCGATTTCCAAAGGCTGTAAGCCTAATTCTTTTTGTTCGATGTTAAACGCGATTAGAGCCTGATTCATCGCTTTGGCCGCTTGAATCGCATCGAGCGCATGATCGTCTCGCTTGATTGGGACCCCGAAAATGGCGAGTAAAGAATCACCGCCAAACTTATTGACGATGCCGCCGTTCTCGACGATGGCGTCAACCATGCGGGTGTAGTAGCGGTTTAGAATGTCAACGACTTGTTGTGGTGGTAAGCGTTCGGTTAGGCCGGTGAAGTCGCGAATGTCGGCAAATAGGGCGGTTGCCTGAACGTTTTCCCCACCTAAGCTGGCTCCTTGCTCGATGACTTGGTCTGCAACCTCCTGGCTTACATAGCGGCCGAAAAGGTCACGCATGAGCTGGCTTTGCTCTAGTTTTTCAAGCATCAGGTTAAAGTGGGCCGTTAACTCACCAATTTCGTCATTGGCAACCACAGGCACGCGGGATGAGAGATCCCCGGCCGAAACTTTGCCCATTGCTGACGATAGTTTGAGCATAGGCTGGACGATGCTGCGGGAAGAGAAGTAGCTAAGCAGTAGGTTGCTAACAAGTCCGACGACGACTACAAAAATGATAATCTGTTCAAGCTGCGTAATCATTTGTGCAGAGTCGGCCGAAACACCGATTAAAGCACGTGTACCGTTCCAAGCGCTTGAACCTAAAATGAGCAAAGGGACAACGCCGGTCAGCATAAAGACGGCCAGCAGGCGACGGCTAACTGATACACGGATCAAACGAGTGTTGCTGAAGGAGCCATCTGGAAAAAAGCGAGCGAATCGTTCGCGCCATAGCAAATCGCTGAACATGAAAATCAAAACGGAGGTAGTGATACCGCCGATGACCGAGATGCCAAAAAAGGTTCTCACAAAAATCGTTGCGTTGGTTGAGCCAAAGTCTAACCCCCCTTGTGAAAAGAACAGCCCGGCCACAAACCAGCCAATCAGGCTGATAGACGCGATGATAATCGGATAGGCGGCCGCCCATCGAATGATGTGCGCGGGGACCGATTCAATCGATAACCCACCCATAAGCTTGGTGTCCCAAGCTTCCAATTGACGGCCGAAATAGCTGGCGATACATACATTGATAATGGCGAGTAATACCATCACGACTGAAAAGGTGATCCAATCTGCATTGCTACCACGCCAAAAAACCAAGTTTGTTTCGAAGGTTTCAATATCGATGTAAGCGAAGTAGAAGAATAGGATAAATGTGCCCAGCGTATTGCTCAGAACCATGCCTGCTAAGATTTTTCGGTAGGTATTCATAATCGGTTTTATGATAATGCTAATGGCGAAGCCCAGTATAGATCATGGACTAAAAGCCCATAATAAGCGAAACAGAGTGTAGTTGTCTTATTGACCATTTGCCGGTTGATTATCTTTCGCATAAAGCAAAACCTTGCAAGATGTTCACGAGATCTTTATCGCTTAGATACCAATTTTGATTAAGCGCTGCCTAATTGTGAAATATGCAATCCAACTGCCGACGGCGAGGCTGAGGCAGATTGCAAAGCCTAATAAAAACCCGTGCCAAATCCATTCGATGCCGTTACCAATGTTTCGAAGACCAAAAAGAGAGGCTGTAAAAAATAAGGAAGACCCCATTAGCCAGCTGCGCAAATTGATCAGACGTTTGGCTTTGGTTAGGGCTGTTAATTCTTGATCGGGGGTAGACTCTAGGGGGGCATTCTTTGGGATTAAGGATTCTGAATTAACATCTGTGATGAGCTTTGCAAATTCAGGATCTTGCTCCAGAAACTTTTCAATAAGGATTGTGCTATCTGCGCTGGCTTCTTCAGCTAAATAGAGGGGAAGCAAGTCGGTTATAACGTCACGTGTGATATTCATTAATCTATATCTCCTTTCTTCAAAGAGGCTAATTTTATTCGAGTACGGTGTACTTTCACTTTGGCGGCCGAGAGTGAAATAGAGAGGGCGTTGGCGATTTCTTGATAAGGTATTTCGTCTAGAACCCGCATGAGGAATGCGGCCCGGTCAACTTCAGGGAGCTTTTGCAGGGCCTCATGGATTGTTTCGAGTTCATTGAAGGCTGAGACAGTTTCTAGTGGGCCCGGGGCGGTGTCCGCCTGTTCGAAATCTAGCTCAAAGTGTCGCTTTGATTGGCGTTGCCCTTGCAGGAATAGATTACGGGCGATTGTGAATAGATAGGCTTTGACGGTGCTGGTGCGGATATTGTGGCGGCCGACCCACGCACGGACAAACGTTTCTGAAGCGATATCTTCAGCTTCCGCTTGATTTCCAGAAAGCCAATAAGCGAATCGATAAACGTCTGAGGCGTAGCGTTGGTATAAATCATGAAATGTAATCATTTGCACCTCTATAGATAATATCCATTCGAGAGGCAAAAGTTACAGATGCTTTGATTTTGGTATGCCGAGACTTAGTTAATTGGCGTTTTCCTCACCTTCGGCCGGTTCTGAGTCTGGCAATGGCTCTCCCTCTTCATCAAATGGACCAAGATCGACGGGTTGATCACGGCGGGCTTTAACTGAATCAGGAATAAGCTCTTCCTCTAATATCGCGTTTCCTTCGTATTGGTCAACACCGTAATAAGCAGCCATTAAATCTCGAATAATCGGGCCTGCCCATTGGGAGCCTTCACCACCATAGTAGACAAAGGCGGCGATTGCGATCTCAGGCTCATCAAACGGTGCATAAGCGACAAACCAAGAGTGCGTGGGCAAAACTTCTGCGTTCAGAATCTTTTCTTCCGTACACCACCCTTTGCGTTGTGATAAGTTGTCACAAAATTCAGACGTACCTGACTTTCCACCTGAAACAATGCCAAAGCGATCCAGCCAATTCGAAACAGGTTCACCATCTTCATCCCGATTAAAAAGCCACGCTGTTCCTGTACCATCAAGCGTATTTGTGACCCGCATCCCTTCCGCCACCACATCTATGAATTCGGGTGAAACATCAAGGACATCGATTACTTGCCCAACAAAACCAACTTCACCATCTTCAGAGATAGGTACATTGGCTTCGGCGGCCGGGACTGGGTTTAGATCCTCATTCAGCACAAACACATTGCCTTCTGCATCAGTTAGGTGATGTACCAAACGCGGCCGATAGAGGAAGCCACCATTTGCAATGACGGCCGCCATTTGAGCAACCTGTAGTGGGGTTGCGGTGATAAACCCTTGACCAATTGATGAGTTATAGTCGTCACCCGTTGACCATGGCTCGCCAAAATTTACCTGTTTCCATTGGGTGGTTGGAATATTTCCGGGTGCTTCAAGCGGCAGTTCGATCCCTTGCACTCGGCCGAAGCCAAACTGGCGAGAATATTCGGCAAGTGTATTGATCCCTAACCCTCGAATGTTGTCTTCTCTAAAGCCACCAGCAATTTTATACATGTAGATATCGCAGGATTCTGCTAAACCAGAAACCGCATCCATCGAACCGTGTTCACTAAATGTCGGGGCCAAACTAATCCAGCAAACGAAATCCTGCGCACGGCCGGGGTCGTTAGGCGCAAATTGATTCGCAACAGTGATGACGCCGGGCGTGTCTAAACGGCGTTCAGGTGACACAACACCTTCTTGGAGCGCCGCCGCTACTGTGACGACTTTAAACGTTGATCCGGGAGGATATTGTCCAGCAATTGCATGGTTTAAGAATGGCTCATAGTCGTTACGGAAAAGTGACAGGTAGTAATCGACCGGAATTTCTGTAGAGAAACGGTTGTTGTCCCAGGTTGGAATGTTGACCATCGCTAGCACCTGACCATCACGTGGGTCAACGGCGACAACAACGCCCAGCTCAATCTCTTCACGGCCGACGGGCTGGCCGGTAAAGAAGTCTGGCTGAGTGAAATTTCGCAGATCTTCCATATAGCTTAGCAAGAGTCTCTCAGCTTCAGCTTGGAGTTCCGTGTTTAAGGTTAAATGGACGTTGTAGCCAGGAACAGGCGGAACGGTGACGCCCAACTGCTGGACCTCACGGCCGGTCCAGTCGGTTATAATCTGACGCTCCCCTTTGCGGCCAGCAAGCAGCGGCTCTAGCGAAACTTCTAGCCCCGATAATCCCACCCGATCATCACGCTCATAGCCTAAGTCAAGCCAGCGTTCATTCGGGAGCGGCCCCATAAATCCGATAAGATGGGAGGTTAGCTCACCGGTTGGGTAACGCCGAATCGGCTCGGGAATGATGCGGACGCCCGGCAGGTAGAGGCTTTCTTGTTCGATGAGATAGGCTTCTGTGATGGTTACACCTGCTCGAACCGTAGCGGGCAGATATTGAGCAAAGCTAAATGTGTCATAAACGTCTTGAATACTGGATGGCAGCTGCGGGATGATGCCGGATGCATCAAGGGTATCGCCCACAGGTGCGCCGTACAGGCGGGCCAATTCAGTGTATTGACGCACAATTGCAGGGTCGGCCGCGTCAATGAGCGCCTGCTGCTCAACTGTATTGGTGACGGGGACGCCGGTTAAAAGTGAAAGACGTTGGAACACAGCAAGCCTTTCAGCGTCGTCAGTGGGTAAAAACGCGGGTGTAATGGTGACGTTGAAGCTGGGCTCATTGGTTGCCAATAGATTGCCATGCCGGTCAAAAATAACGCCTCGTGGGGCGTCGATGAGCAGGCGAGCGGTCCGATTGTCGGCCGACTGTAGGTTTAGGTCATCACCACGAACTTGTTGAAGCCAAAACACACGAAATAGTAAAAGGCTAATTGAGATGAGAATAATCAGTTGTAAGAAGAAAAGCCGGCCACGGTAAGCGACATCGGCCGATGTGTCTTCTAATTCTTCATTCCGGCGCCAAATGGACATAGTTTCGGTATTCGGTGTGCTTCTCACCGGGATTGAGGTCGTCGGTGTTTGTTTGATCGAAGCAACACCGGCCCTTAACGCAAAGTATGCTGGGCAACTGATTAACTGGTCAAGAAGCGGCGATTATGAAAGAATCTTGACGCGTATGCAATGAAAACAGGAAAAATTAATATATGAATACACTGACACTATCTAACTTATTTTCGGTTAAAGACAAAACGGTTTTGGTTACAGGCGGCTCCCGTGGGATCGGGCTGATGATCGCCCAAGCTTATGTGGCGAACGGCGCCAAAGTTTATATCTCGTCACGCAAGGCGGATGTTTGTGAGGCGGTTGCGGCCGAACTCACAGCGGGTGCTTTAAACGGCGGGCAATGTATTGCATTACCGGCCGACTTAGCCAGTAATGCTGGGCGCGAAGCTCTGGTGGATGAGCTTAAAGCCAAAGAAGAATCGCTCGATATTTTGTTTAATAACGCTGGCGCAACGTGGGGAGCACCCTTTGAAGAGTTTCCAGAGGTTGGTTATGACAAAACGATGGACATCAACGTGAAGGCGATCTTTTTATTGACCCGCGATTTGATGCCGATGCTAAAAGCCTCTGGCACAAAGTCTGATCCTGCGCGGGTTGTTAATATCGGCTCCATCGACGGGATTCATGTGCCGATTTTTAACAACTTCCCTTATGCAGCGAGTAAAGCGGCCGTGCATCAGCTAACTCGTGTGCTGGCGGCTGAATTGGGCAAAGAAAACATCACTGTCAATGCGATTGCTCCTGGCTTTTTCCCTAGCAAAATGACCCAGTTTATGATTGATGACCCTGATGGGTTAAAGCAGTTCGAATCGACTTGCCCGCTCGGCCGGGTTGGATCGCCAGAAGATATGGGGGGCTTGGCGCTGTTTTTAGGCTCTCGTGCAGGTGCTTACATGAATGGGGCGATTGTCCCGATAGACGGTGGGACAGTTTTGGGCCGGTAAGTGGTGAATGTCAATTAAATCTGCTTAACCCCTGCTTCAGTCGAGCGTAGCGTTGGTTGGAAGCACCGTTAGGGTGCGGCTCCTGAAAGTGAAATTGGCAAATGGTACAAAGCAAGAGATTTTGCCAAAGCACCTATCACAAATGGCTAAATCTGTCCCTTCAGCTAAGGTTGAAACCATTTGCTCAGTTGATTGTTGAACCTGATAATTCAGTTTGGCAGGTCGTTGACCAGTGTTTCGTCAGCTGTCATTTGATGGATATTCCAACGGGACAAAACACTCTAGGCTACGTCAAGGATTTTCATTATTCCACCCTTGACGTAGTACTTAGATTAAGTTTTCAAATGCTAATCTTCCTTCAACTTACCTGCTTTTTACCCTATATTAAATATGAGTTAGGGGAAACTAAAGGACAAAGGAGTTCAAAATGCCAAATCACACCATCAAAAATATCGAAGCGTTCGCACTGAAAGTGCCTGTCGAGTTTGAATTGCTGGGCAACAGCTATCAATCCACATCCTCTGTCTGTTTGGTGAAGGTTGAAACGGCGGCCGGTGTCTCAGGGTGGGGTATGACGGGTATAACACAAGCAACTGTCATCGAACGTATCATCAATAATGTCGCCAAGGATGTCGTGCTTGGTTGCGACCCGCTTGACACAGAGGCGATTTGGGAAAAGCTCTATTGGACACTTTCACCGCGTGGTCAAACCGGCTACGCCAGCCATGCCATCGCCGCTATCGATGTAGCTCTGTGGGATATCAAAGGTAAGATTTTAGGGCAACCGATCTGGAAGTTGCTTGGTGGGGCACGGGCCAAAGTGCCCGTCTATGCCACATTTGGCCTCGAGATTTTTGATCGAGATCAGTTAGCCGAGGCGGCTAAATTGTGGGTCAGCCAAGGATTCAAGCGGCTAAAAATGAAGGTCGCCAATGGCGCGCTACGCCAGCGGGATTCAACAACCATTGCGGATGTCATTAAAGAAGATGTTGCCCGTGTTCGGGCTGTGCGTGAGGCGATTGAACCAGATGTTGAGTTGTATATTGATGCGAACTGTAATCTAGATTTTTACCATGCGTCTGAGTTATGCAAGCATCTTACTCCATACAACATCGCTTTTTTTGAAGAACCCGTTACCCAGAACGACATCCCCCAACTGATGCAGTTACGCCAGCAAACCTCAATAAAATTGGCGGCCGGGCAAAACGAAGGGCTCGCTTTCCGCTTTCGCGATATGCTCGTTAATCAGGCGGTTGATGTGATTCAACCCAACATCGTTATCACAGGTGGATTCACCCAGTGTGCCAAAATTGCCGGTATGGCCGCCGCCTTCAATGTGCCGATATGCAATGGTGGTGCGTGGCCTTTTCACAACATGCATCTGCAAGCTGGTGTCTCCAATGGCTGGTTAGTCGAGCAGCATTTCACCGCCATCAAATGTTGTGAAGTTATTTACCAAAACTTGCCCGAACCTGAAGATGGGTTTTTGGCTATGCCGGCCGCCCCTGGCTTAGGGTTTGAACCAGACGAAGATAGGGTTAAATCTCTATCAATTTAACCGACCTCCCCATTGGCCCTGTTAGCATCACTAATGCTTGAGAACAAATGAAAAAAAGGCCCCGATATTATGTCTTGCTCGGTTGCACATTGTCCCCATCAGGGCGATTGAAGTACAACATACTTGGTGCGTCGGAGCGGGCGGCGACGATATCGAGTCGACCATCGCCGTCGAAGTCTCCAACCGCGAGCCCGTAAACGCTGCCCTTGCCGTCGCCAAAGTGGAGTGTGTGGAATGTGCGCCCCGAACCGTCGTTGATAAGGACAATGCTTGGTGCATTTTTATAGCCGAGTACGATATCGGCACTACCATCGCCAGAAATGTCAGCTACAGCAATGGCGAATACCGTTTCTTTACCACCAATAGGAATAGGTCCTTCAAATTGCAAATTGCCGAGGTTGAGATAGATTACGGCACCGCCGTGTAGTTCGTCGCCTAATACGATGTCTAAATGACCATTGCCTGTAAGATCACCGAGGCCCACGGCTCGTGTTGCTGAGCGAGCTGGGCCTATCGGGTGTCGTTTAGCGAACCCACCCGCCCCATCATTAATGTATAGGTAACTTTGCCCGCCATCGCGGTGTGGCACAATCAGATCTGGCACACCATTCCCGACAAGGTCACCGGCGGCAATGGTGGTAGCCGACTCCCGTGAAAACGGCCGATATGAGGGGAAATTGCCATTCCCGTCATTCATGCAGATATAGTTCGTGCTCTCCCCTGAGCCTACACGATTGGCAACGACGAGATCTGGATATCCGTTCCCGTTGAGATCGATGACAGTCACGTTTCGAGTCGGCCACATTGGTTCACCGAAGGTGCCTGCTCGTGTGAATCGGCCGTACCCGTCGTTGAAGTAAACCAAGTTTTCATCCGGCCGATCGTTGCCGACGACGAGGTCGAGATTTCCATTTAGATTGAGATCCACCAAAGTGGCTGTGTATGTTCTGTCCGCATGGCGGCTCAATTCGAAGCGTCTTTCGAACCCTCCTTTACCATCGTTTAGCAGAACGAGCTGGATCAACGGCCAATGGCGCCCCTTAGCCAGGATAATATCGAGATGGCCATCACCATCAATGTCCCCCACGCTCACGCCGCCAGTCGTAAAAGCCTCTTCTTCAAGCCTTATTGATCTATCAAAATTCATAATATCTGCTTGACACTCTTCTGTAACTTATGCTTTGCACCAAGCCTAAGTGGATTGAAATATCTATGTGCTGACGCCAAGCCTGTCGCCACTGCGCTTGCGGATGAGATCGAACAGGTCACGGTTTACGTCAATGTGGCGAGCGGGTTGGCGACTTCGGCCGAAGAAACGCTCAGCGGTATGGCTGTCTCAGTCCAGCCCGGCGTGCGGAGCAATGTTGCCTCAACGGCCGCTAATCGACTGGCGACGACGATGGACGGTGTGAGCGAGTCGCTCAATTCGGCCGAATCACTCGCGCAGGATGTCCGTGACGGCCGCACTGAAAAGGTCGATCAGCTAAATGACCAGCTTGATCTGCTGGAGGAAAATTCGGCCGAAGTCCAGACCGCCATCAGTCAGACCAGCGACGATGTTGCTGAAATCAAGCTAAAAATCCCCCGCTGGATCAACCTCGGGTCACTGATCGTGACCTTGATATTTTTGTGGTTTGGGTTCGCTCAATATTTTTTGATGCGCAGCGGCTGGCGCTGGTTGCGCCAACCACAAGCTCCCATTTAGTGCTTCCGGAGGTTCCCCATGCCCGTTTTAGGTCTAATCGCCATTTTTCGTTCAGCCAGCCACTTCTCCCGCGTTCTTTGGCGCAAAGAGACGTTTCGTGGCTTGCTCTGGGTGACTTTCATCACCATTTTTTGTGGCACTTGGTTCTACCACCAGTTTGAACCCACCATCACAACTTGGGTTGACGCCTACTATTTTACCGTCATCACCCTGACCACAATCGGTTATGGTGACATGGGACCAACCATCCCTTTAACCCGCATTTTCACCACCTTTTATGTCTTCGTTGGTCTCGGCATCATTGCCGGTTTAATCGGCATCGTCGGCGAAGCGGTTGTTGATGATGCGACCCAACGGGCAAAGGAAAAGAAGAGCTAACCTATCAATGGAGCCTGTGATTATTAGGTTTTATCCTACAGGTGAATGCCAAAACTATAGCGAGACATTCCCAAATTAAAGGAATAACGCTGAGCCTAACCATCATACCCTTTTCAACAAATCACGAGTACACTTTTCCCCTTGAGAAACAACAATTCTCTCAGTCAAAAGTGAACTATGACCACCCCCCAATCCGAGCTTCAAACCAGTCGTGTTATCGAAAAATCACCTGTCTTTTATGGCTGGATTATTCTTGTCGCAGGCACCATCGGAATCATATTATCAGGGCCAGGGCAAACCTTCGCTTTTTCGATATTTATAGAGGAGTTTATTCGCGAACTAGGGATAAGCCGCACGCTTGTCAGCACCTTGTATACGGTCGGGACCATAGGCGGAAGCTTGGCGCTGCCATTTATCGGCCGTCAAATTGACAAGCGAGGCTCCCGAACAATGGCCGTCGTCATTGGGCTAACGTTTGGTATTGCTTGTCTCTACATGAGCACCGTGCGTAACATCGCCATGCTCTTAGTTGGATTCATTGCTATGCGGATGCTGGGACAAAGCAGCATGGTCATTGTCAGCCGCAATGTGATCAATCAATGGTGGGTCAGACGGCGCGGTTTCATATTAGGCCTTAGTACACTCGTCACTTCAATTAGCACAGGCTTGCTACCAAGATTTATCAATTGGCTTATTCCGATGTTTGGATGGCGCATTACCTACTCTATCTTGGGCGGCATCGTCATTAGCATTATGGTGCCTATTGGATACATCTTTTTTCGAGACAAGCCGGAGCTATTTGGTCTTAAACCGGACGGAAATTTTAAACCTAAAAAAGCGACATCACCGGCAGTTTCTGGAGACTCTCAGACGGCCGAGATTGAAGAGCTGAATGAACCGCTTGAAATTAATTGGACCACTCGCGAAGCGGTAAAAACACCTGCATTTTGGTTCATTCTATTGGCCAACGGTTCGTTTAGTATGCTTGGCACCGGATTAATTTTCCACATGGTAAGCATCTTTGGCGACAACGGCTTGTCACCCGATTTAGCCGCGGCCGTTTTTTTGCCGATGTCAATCACAACCTCCTTATTTAGTATTCCTGGGGGATGGCTCGTTGACCATATTGAAGCCAAATATATGCTCTCTATCGGTTTGGTGCTGCAAGTGGTGACGATTTTGTTTTCGGCCAGCATCGGCTCGCCAGCCCTAGGGGTTTTGTATGGGATTGTTTTTGGCTTAACCAACGGATTTGCTCGCTCAGTTGCCAATGTCATTTGGGCCAACTATTTTGGGCGAGAGAATTTAGGGGCTATTTCGGGATTAACAACGACATTTGGCGCAGCCGCCTCCGGTATTGGCCCCTTGATTTATGGGGTGGGGCGAGATTTTTCGGGCAGTTATTGGCCCACTCTGTGGGTTTCTGCATTACTCCCAGCGGTTATGGCGATCCTTGTTTTGTTTATGAAACGTCCTGCCAAAGAGAGCTAAAGGGAAAGCCAAAGCCCTTTTTCGATCTGCCTTAGGATCACTACCACTATATTAAGTGGTCGTCCGATCAACTGCCGGCCGCCGCAAGGCCTCCTCGCTTTTGATATGTTCTCTACGCACTTTCGCAGCGCTTCTTCAATGCTTCGTTTACCCTCAAGAACGCTGCGTGGGACCCCTTTATTTGTGGCCTGACAATCCATGGATGCTTCTCTAATTCAGATTTCGATAAACTGACGGACTTACTCCCGTTTTCGACTTGAACAGCTTGCTAAAGTGCTGCGGATATTCAAACCCTAAATCATAAGCGACTGTGTTAATCGGATTATTTGTATTCAGCAAAATTGTCTTGGCTTTTTCAATAATATGGGCATGAATATGCGTTTTTGCACTTTTACCCGTTTCAACTTTAAGTAAATCACTCAAATAAGGGCCCGACATGTTCAAAGCGTCGCCACACTGCGTTACTGTTGGCAACCCTAAATCTTGCAAATCGGCCGAAGAAAAATACTCTTTTAGATACGCCTCAAACTTAGATACAAAATCACTGTTCAGGTTCGTACGCGTATAGAATTGACGATCGTAATAGCGATGACAGTAGGTCATGATCGACTCTAAATTGAGAATGATCAACTCTTGAGAATGTTTGTCTATATTTTGCTGAAGCTCTGTTTCAACCCGCTGTACCAAATCGGCTAACATCTGCTTTTCTTTGTCAGAAACATGCAATGCTTCATTGGCATCATAGTCGAAGAACGAGTATTCCTTTATCGTTTTTCCTAGGGGGGATTTCCGAATTAGGTCGGGATGGAAAAGAATATCCCAGCCCGATCCATGGCTCTCGTATTCCACATGCTCATCAAATGTGACGACCTGATTCGGAGCCATGAAAACAAGGGTCCCTTCATCAAAATCATACGAGTTTCGGCCGTATTTGAAACTTCCACGCGCATCCTCCTTCGTTTTTCCCTTTAACGAAAGCGTGTATAAATCGCTGATTACTTTGACGTTGCCAAAATCAAAATCGCTTGTGGGCCATTTTCGTATGATAGAAATCAGCGGATGCTTCGGTTTTTCTAAACCAAAGACCCGATGGACTTCAGAAATAGTTTTGATGTGAAAAAATTCAGCCATATTAACTTGTTTGCTTAAGCTCTTGACGCGCAAAATAAGCGGCCATAATCGTTAACAAACCTCGCAAGCCATCAAATAAAAGAGCGGTTATGTCAGCGAGTCTTAAAAAGGACAATATCCCGAATATGAAGAGGTATATTCCTACGGCAATGCCAATGGTCGACCCTTCGATTTTACCTCGAATTGTCCAGGTTGCGGCCAAAGTAATCAGAGACCCTAGAAAGATGAGTTGGCATCCCAGTATCAAGCCGAGGACATCTAGGTCGCTACTGTAGGGGAGCCCAAACCCTGTTTCTAGGGCGAGCGGGAAATTGATGAGTGCAGTTGCACCCAGCCCGAAGGCAACCAATCCATTAAATGCCAAGAAAGCTAAAAATATACGTTGCCCAATTTTTCGGGATGATGTGTTTAAAGTAGTCATTTAATAACGAACTCCTGTTAGTTTTTCAGATAAAGTCTAAAGTTGCTTAGCAGCCGCTTTTTTTCCCAGATTATCTAACGCTTGGCCCATCGCCGACCTCAGCATTCGAACAAGCAAATGCCCACCGAAGAAAAGCCGCCCGGCGAGTGAGGGAGTCCACTTGGCGCACCAGACAATCCGTGTGCTTTTAGCATCAGGCTCGGCCGGAAAAAACCGCACATAGCCCAAATAGGAAGATGCCATGAAGTTTTCCAGACTATAGCTGATCGATGGAACCGCTTCAGGCTGGCTTGAAGGAGACGGTAGCCCAACGCTCACGATTCGCTCTGTTAACCCTGCAAGTCGAAAGGTCCGTGCACTTCCTAGGCGGCCGCGCCCCTCCCCTAGGTTCAGCATGGTGGGTCCATCTTGACCTTCCCAGATCGACGTGAACCAAGTTTCCCAAGCAACTTCAGCACTTACAGCGACCTCCTTCTCCATGCGAATCTCCCATTCGTCCCGACCTGAATAATCACGGAACCCGTCTGGGTCCGAGTACGTAACCTTCTGTTCAGTCATATTTTTCCTTTCCTTTTTGGTTTAGCTTCGTTGAATGGCTTTTGTTAGAAATGAACTTTGGTCAGTTCTTCGGACATTTCCCAAAGCCGTTTAGCGGCTATTTCATCGAAAGAACGTTCACTAGATGAAACAACGACAGGAGGGCCCCACAATTCCATCATTCGAGACGGACCATAATAATCGCCACTGTTTGCGGCCGGATCTAATGCAGACCGCAAAGTAGGCAACACCCCATCCTCAACCCCTTGCGAAAAGAATGGATTGAGCACTCGAAACATCAAAGAATGTCTTTGCAATTCAGTTCGTGTCCAGCCGGGATGTGAGGCGGTGATCAAAGGTGCATCATGATCCCCCGAAAGCTTCCGGGCCAACTCCTTTACAAATAGGAGATTGGCTAACTTGCTGTCCCCATATGCCTGTGTCGTCCTGTAATCTCGCTTTTCCCAATTGATATCGGAAAAGTCGATATTGCCCGACCGGTGCGCCACGCTTGAGGTGACAGCGACGTGTGAACCCTGTGTGCTTTTTAGCAAAGGCATCAAACGGCCGGTTAGCGCAAAATGGCCAAAATGATTGGTCCCCATTTGAATTTCAAACCCATCTTTGGTAGTTGAAAATGGGCAGGCCATCACACCCGCGTTATTGATTAATCCATCTAAGCGATCATAGTTAGCCAGAATACCTTCTGCGAATGATTGAACAGACTCCAGACTAGAAAGATCTAAATGCCTGATATCGATCTTGGCGCTTTGGAATTTTTGAGCGACCCCTTCCGCCTTTTGCGTATTTCTAACCGCCATCACAACCGTGGCGTTTTTCTTGGCCAATACTTTGGTCGCTTCCTCGCCTAAACCGCTCGTTGCACCGGTGACGATGAATACTTTTTCTGTTTGATCTGGGATGTCGTTAATGCCCCATTTTGAGTTTGTCATAGCTTTTATCCTTGTGGGTATTGATGTGAGTAGGTTACCTGATGCATAACGCAGCCATATAACGATTTCGCCGAAGGTTGAATACAAATCGCAGAGTTTTAGTGGGGAAGAGATGCCTTGGGGAACTGGGAGAGAATGAGCCGACAGACAATGATTCGTACACACCACGAATTACAAAAAGATTATATCCCCCGTTCAGTTGCTTAAGCTGCGCGGCC
>JBGCDP010000065.1:0-26034 GCA_045105475.1 Anaerolineae bacterium | reverse complement strand
TGGGACAGGAAAGTGGTCGGCCGTTTGTCACTGTCGAACTTGATCAACCTGGGAAATTAATCACTCAAAAAATTGTACGTGTTCCTACGGCCGTTACTTTGTCAATATTCAAGGCCAGTTCGTCTTATGCCATCAGAATGGGTTCATTAGGTGAGAGTCAGCTTGCCCTTATCATGCTTTTACTGCTGATATTTACTACTACTATCTGCTGCCATAACGTTATGAAAAAATCCAAGGCATAGGCAAAAAAAAGAGGATACCCATAAGTGGATATCCTCAAAAATTAAACATTTTCCTATTAACTACAAGCTATTTAATAGAAGGGAAGCATCATACCAGCCACGGGAGCTGCTCCGAAAAGGTCAGGACGCAACAGGTAGACAACTGTCGCCATAAAGAGGCAGCAAGCACACATCAAAAGTAGTAACAACACACCAAGTGCTATCATCCACTGTTTCTGTGTCCAGTTTGCCCAAGGCATTCCATTGCTTGCATCAGGACTACCACCATTAAAGAAACCACCTTGAGCCTGCTGTTGTTGAGCATAATCAGGTGGAGTTACATAAACAGGTGGTGGGTCGGCAGGCATCCGGTCCATTGCTGGAGGCGTTTGAGGAGCATCAGCCTGCGCTGAGACAGGCGGTACATTATCAAAGGTAGGCAACTGATCATCACGTTCAGGAATAGTCGGAGAGGCTGGAATTTCTGGCGCTACTTCACGCGGCACAGCAGGTACGCTTAGGGCATCATCCTCATCATTGGCTTTAACACGAGTAGAGACAATGGCATCACTCGTTTCAATTTCTTGATGGAGCAAAGTAACATTGCTACCCAGCTGAATAATCTGCCCATTTGCTAAACGAACAGGCTCACCGCCTAAACGTTGGCCATCGATAAAGGTGCCGTTTGTGCTGCCCAAATCTTGCAAATAGTAAGACCGATCTAAAATAAGCCGACAATGGTTTCGTGAAACCTCTGGATCGTTAATGATGATATCAGCCGTAGAATCGCGGCCGATAATGACAGTTTGTGATTTGAGTTCAAAGGTTTCGCCAGCCCGTGGGCCACGGCGCACAACCAGTTGATATTGAGGCATTCTGTTCTAAACTCCTTGGATATTGAGAAAACAGTTACTCGGCATTTTTGAAAATATAAAAAATTTTTGTAACTTATGAGTCTTATTTATTTAATAGCGATTCAATACACGCTGTAAAAGGATGTAATTGATTTGAAAAATCGCGTGGAGCACATTATTTTACCTTTTTTAAAGAAGTAAAAGTATAAATCAATCTACTCGATTTCGCAGGTTTGAACCATCTTTAAGGATTTTTACCTAAAACCTCGAGAGATTCAAACCTTTTTGTACCTTTTACCGCCTGACTTATGATAATTTTCCTGTTTCTTTACGCTTTACTTTGATCTCAGTTTAAAAGGTAGGAGCTCAGTCAGGTGCCGAGCTTCTTCTATGCCTAAAAGGTTAGCCATCAACAGATAGCTAAACAATCCTACCCCTCCAGGGATTAAAACAGGAACAAGTTTGGCGAAAAAGTTGTCACCCACGAACAAACCATCGAGATAAAACCACAAAAGCCACGAAATAAACCCCATTACTACGGCTGCAAATAACGCGCGCATAAAAACACCGCTTACTCCAAATCCACGCAATCCATCTAGATTTCGCTGGAGCAGAATCAGCATAAGAACAGTATGCACAATAATCTTGCCAGCATTGGCAGCCATGAGTCCTGGTAAGCCAAATTGGCCGGTTAAAACCGAGGCGGCGACCATATAGAAGATAACACTGGCTACACCAACTAAGGCCGGACGCAGGGTGTCTTTACGGGCGTAAGAAGCATAAATCAACATTAGATCAATGGCTGCAAATGGCAATCCAATTAGGTCAATACGCAGAATTTGGGCGGTCAAGAGTGTTGCGTCGGCCGTAAATTCACCACGTTGAAACAAGAGGGCGATGATGGCTGGAGCTAGGGCAAATAACCCAGCGGCAGCTGGAAAGACGAGAGCGATCACTAAACGCAGTCCACCTGACAAGGTCTGCTTAAAATCTGCCAGCGGCCGGTTAGCCTGCTGAGACAATGTCGGCAAAATGGCTGTAGACAAGGCGACAACGACCAAGCCGATTGGCAGCTGGTACAAAGTCGTTGAGGTCTGCATCAATGTAACCGATCCATCACCAAGACGCGTTGCTAAATTGATACCGAAAAAGAGGCTAAACTGATTAACAAACAGGCCAAGCAAAATCGGAGCGTACAAACGCATAATACGCCGTACGATCGGATGATTCCATTCTAAATGAAATCGCAGCTTTGCATCGTGCAGACCTGGCAATTGAAGCACAATCATCAAAAATGAGCCGATCAATATTCCCCATGCTAAAGATTTTACAGAGCTGGGAAATAAAACGGCCGCCAGAATAATTGCGCCGTTATAGAGTGAAATCGTAAATGCAGGCAGTGTAAACCGCTCGAGCGAATTTAGAGCAGCTGTAATAATGCTCGACACGCTTAAAAAAAGCATCGCTGGCGCAGTAATCCGCATTAGTTCGGTAGCAAGCGGTAGCAGAGTCGGATCATCAAGGTTAGCCGCCCCAACAACCCGCGCGACCAATGGTGTAAATGTCTCAAAGATAATGACAAAAACAACCATGATCACAGTCACGATGCTGAGACAGATACTCACAGCAGACCAAAGTTGGTCCCGCTGTTTTTGAGCCGCAAACTCACTAAAAATCGGGACGAGCGAAGAGCTCACCATCTCACCACCAGCAATCAGCTGGTACAAGGTCTGTGGCACTAAAGCAGCAAGGCCAAATGCATCGAGCGTACCGGTTGCACCGAACAAACCAACCTTGACCGCTTCTCGTCCTAATCCAAGCACGCGTTGAATAACATTGGCGACCGCCAACATTGAAACAGCTCCTAATAGTTTGCGATTTTGGCTTAATGGCGTTGGCTCAAAACTGTCTGAACCCGGTTCAGACGCGGCTGACGGGTCTTCGCTATCTTGATCATTTGTCATGTGAGTAGGATTCTAGCTGGTAGTCAGTCGGCTGGGCAACAATGATTGGGCAATGGAACGGCTACGGAGACCGGATAGCACAGGTATTATTGACTAAGGCAACAAAAAAGGCCGCCCCAAGGACGACCTTTTAATAATCACAAAATTCTAACCACTGAGATTTACGACCTACACGTCACAATTACCGGCCGAACATGCCACTTCTTGCGCGGCCGTCGTTAGGTCTACTTCTTCATAACGATAAATCTTTGAGAAGTCAATCTCAGGGAATTCAGCCGCTTTGCGCTCATACTCTTCAGCATCAATTTCCATATACGGCATTTGATCATACTGAGCATCGAATGCTGGTAAGAACGCCATCCCGCCGATTTTGTCCTGGTTTGCCCAAATCCAGCGAATAATATCGAGGACTTCATTCTCGTTATATGTAATCGTCACAGACGGATTGTGTTCTGTGTAATGGACCTTGTTTTGGAGCCAATATTCACACTGTGTGATCGCAGAACGGTCATTGCGAGTGATTGCTGCCTCTGGTGACTTAACTGGGAAATGAGCGACCCAAGTCGTTGCATTTTCAACTGTTTGACCATTTTCAGGGTCAAGCGGTACGCCAGCGTCTTGCATAACTTTTAAGACAGGTGTGTGTGCACCAACCCGCACATTGCGGATGTAGTGTGGTGACCAGCGTGAGTGCAATCCAGATGAGCTATTGAGCAGCTGTGATGAATTACCAGATGGCTTAACGGCCGTTACGCTAACCGATTGGTTGATACCCAATTTTTGAGCGTAAACACGATTGGTTTCGACAGCGACATAGCGCAAACGTGATTGAACATCAGGATCTTGGCAAACTGGACTGTCCATTTGACCATTGAGGTCTACACCCAATAATCTTTCCTCTTGGCAATTTTCTTGCCAGATAGGGCGCAAGCCGGGGAAATGAGTCGCACAAGATTGGAGCGTCCCCAAAATAGTGGCCAGCTCAACTTTTTCGCGTAATGTTTCAAAAGTGTCATCAGCGCGAGCGACAGCACTGGTCAAATTACAGAACTGATATGGCCGTAAGATGATTTCGCCACATGGATTTGTCCCAAAATCACGTGCCTCACGACGCTCTGGACGATTTGAAACCGCCGCACGCCGATTGAAGATGCCCGGTTCACCCCGGCCGCTTTCAACCATATCAAGCACGAATCGAGTGATATCTTGCTGCGACAAGTCGCGATCAGGCCATACGGCCGAATTGTTGGCGTTCCAACGTTGGCTGTTTTGTACCCAAAAATCTCCATCTTTACAGTGACGCATTTCCAAATCGTCATAGTCAAATAGAGCAATCATAGCGGTACGGCGTACACCACCAGAAACGGCCGCGCCACCCACTGCACACATAATGTCATGTGCATCAATCGGGTGCATAAAGCTACCTTGACGGTTGATAATACGCTCACGAGCAAAGTTGAGCATGTGGCGCAACGGCTCTGGTCCAGAAGCACGGCCGCCTTTAATCTTGAGAGGCTCGCCAGCGGGGCGTACCAATGAAAAATCAAAAGCGATATCTTTACCTTCGAACCAAGTATTTAATCCCACACGCAACGCATCTGCCCAGCCTTCAGAAGTATCTGAAACAATATGAGTCGGTGACTTTTCACCACTCTGGCGTTTGATCCGCGGCATTTTTTCAATGTAGTTGCGTTCTACCGTATAACCAACGCCGCATCCACTCATCGAAATGATCAACGCCTCAACAAATGAATCGAGCGTATCAACAGGCAGGTATGAACAGTTATAAATAGCGATATTATTGCGCCGGGCAGCTGGCCCAGCCATCGCTAACAAACGCATAGAAGGCATCACCTTCATTTCGAGAATACCGTTACGCACACGGTCATAATCTTTATTTGAAAGTTTGTTGTCAGAGATCTCCCGCAAGAAATCGACTGCACGATCAACGGTTTCAATCCAAGTTTCACGACGGCCTAAGTCGTAGTTAAAGCGGGAATATTTATCGTAAAATTGAAATTTCTGAAGCTGTGTAGGAAAATATTTGTCTGACTGTTCAAAGGCTTCTTTGACTTCAGCAGGTACAGGACGATTTTTACGAATCTTCGCTTTTTCAGCCCGATAAAGAATATAAGCTTTGGCGGCTTCATATTCTCCATTTGCCTGTAAGACCATTTCTACAATGTCTTGAACATCTTCAACCGGCGGTACATCAAATTTTGCTGCAACAACGTTAGCCGCCTGTTCAGCTAACTCTTTGACAGAAACAACGGGGGTGCGGCCGATGCTGGCAAAACATTTTGAGATCGCATTTTCGATAAACGAAATTTCGAAATTGAGAATCCGGCCGTCTCGTTTGATAATTTGCTTAGGCATTTTGATCGGCTTCGATATTGCTGCCGTTTGTCCGTTTGTGTGTCCATTGTTCGTTGATGTTGCGTCGATCATTGTACCTCCTGTACTAGGTCATTAAATTGATGATTAAATATTTTTTGCGAATACATGAGCTCTTTAGAGCGTCATTAAAGACGGCCAAAGTGAGTCCATTGGCATCCGATTTTGCTGAATGCGATATTTTGTGTATCTGTTAGCTTCCCGATTCAAGCAGCCGGTTGATTTCATCCCGTACCGCTTCAAGATCATCTAAACGCAAATATACGGTCGCAAACCGAATATAGGCGACTTGATCAAGTTCTTTTAGCTTACCTATGGTGATGTCTCCAATAGCTTTACTAGAAACTTCCTGCTTTCCTAACTTTTGTAAGTCAGACTCAACCTCGTTAACGACTCTATCAATATCGGCCGCTGTAACTGGCCTTTTTTCACACGCTAACCGCAACCCGGCCGCTAATTTTTCATGCGAAAATTCTTCACGAATACCACCTCTTTTAATGATAAGAGGCGTTGCGACCAAAACGCGTTCATGACTGCTAAAACGCTGGCTACATTTGGTGCAAGAACGTCTACGCCGAATTCCCCCACGTGAGTCGTGGGATGTGTCAATTACTCTAGATTTTTCATGTCCGCAGTATGGGCAATTCATTGTGTGTTCTTAAAGCCAGTGTGTAGATAAAGTCTAACGAGCCTTAAATTTTCACTATATATGGGGTGTTTTTGTGATAAAAAACTATATATGGGGGTTAAGGTCCGAGGATTATAGCAGTCAGCACTGGCCGGGTAAAGGAATTGATTCTTAAAATATTAATTGTTGTATCTACACAACACCCTACCAGAGAGAATCGGCCAATTTGTTAACATAATCTGGGTGATAGTAAGATCGATACACGAATTCTTAGCACCCAAAACTACCCCTTTAAGCTAAGTTAACATAACAATCAGATTTTTTAGTCGATTATTTTGAACTCCTACTCATACCAAGTAAACTTTTCCCATGATCAGATTATTATTGGTTGATGACCAAGCACTATTCCGCGAAGGGGTAAGCACACTTTTATCGATTCATGATGACGTTGAAATTATTGCTGAGGCGAATAATGGGCAGCAAGCGATTGAAAAAACAGCCGAGCACCAGCCAGACGTCATTTTGATGGACTTGCGCATGCCCGGCATGGGTGGCGTTGCCGCGACTAAAGAAATCAAAGAAAAACACCCTGAGAGTCGAGTCATTGTGCTCACGACCTTTGATGATGATGAATCGATTTTTGATGCATTACGGGCTGGAGCTGTCGGCTATCTGCTTAAAGATGTTTCGTCTCAAAAGCTCATCGAAGCGATTCGAACAACGGCCGCCGGGGGCTCATTTTTACAACCATCGGTCGCTTCAAAAATTGTGGCGGGAATTAGCCGACAAACGGCCGCGCCTGTGCAGCAAACTTTAGTAGAACCTCTTTCTAAACGTGAACTAGAAATCCTACAATATATCGGACAAGGTTCAAGCAATCGTGAAATTGCCAACGAACTGTTCCTATCAGAAGGTACAGTCAAAAATCATGTCACCAATATTTTAGGTAAGATGGGTGTTCGAGATCGTACGCAGGCCGCTTTAATGGGGAAAGAGATGGGATTGATCTAACAGCTGCTAACGGTCAATCTCGTCGTTTAGCAAACAAATTCTTGATCACATCCAAAGGGGTATAGGCCCGAAAGTCAGCAAATTCACCGGCATCAAAATAAATACCACGACAGGATGGGCAAGCTTCATACCAGATATGAGCTTGTCCCGAAACAACCAGACGGGTCATTTCAATATGTCCATCACAACGTGGGCACGAAACATGCGGCATTTGATTGTGTAAACGGGCAACTGCGGCCGAAGGGCGCTCCCCTTCGATTTTATGAGCACCCCACATATCTTTTAATTTGGCATCTTCTTGGAAATCAAACCAAATGCCACTGCATCCGGTACAACGGTCAACAGTAACACCAGCAAACGTCACCTGAGCCATCGGTTTACTACATTTTGGGCAGTTTAGATAACTAACTTCACTTTCAGATTTCTTCTTCATGAGGCATAGAGCTGTCAGATTTTTAACAACCTGACAGCTCTAAAAAAGTTAGATTTAGATTTCACCATCTGCGTGCATTTTACGCAGAACCTTTTTGTCGAGTTTGCCGGTACTGGTTTTTGGCAACTCTTCTAAAAGAACATAATTATCTGGCAACCAGAATTTAGCAAAGCCTTCATCCATCAGATATTTATTCAGGGCTTCCATATCAACCGTCTTGCCTTCGGCCGGAGTTACAGCCGCCCACGGTCTTTCAGCCCAGCGTTGATCTGGGACCGCAAATACGGCTGCTTCCATCACGTTTGCATGCCCCACTAAGGAATTCTCTAGATCGACAGATGAAATCCACTCACCGCCAGATTTAACAAGGTCTTTCGTACGGTCTGTGATTCGCATGTAGCCATCGGGTGAAATCGTCGCCACGTCACCTGTGCGGAACCAGCCATCTTCAGTAAAGTGATCAGGGCTAGATTCCATTTTGAAATACTGCTTCGATACCCAAAATCCCTGAACTTGAAGCTCACCCATCTGGGCGCCGTCCCATGGAAGTTCGTTCCCCTCTTCATCGCAGATGCGCATTTCAACCCCAGCAACCTGATAGCCTTGGGTCGCTTTGACATTCCACTTCTCTTCGGCCGACAAGTCAGCATGGTGGCTCATGAGTGAGGCAACTGTCCCTATCGGGCTCATCTCAGTCATCCCCCACGCATGCATCACATCGACGTTAAGTTCCTCTTCATAGGCGCGAGTTAATGCTTTTGGCATTGCAGAGCCACCCACGACTAAGGCACGGATTGTTGAAATATCACGCGGATTCTTTTTCAGTTCATGATAAAGTCCGTTCCAAATTGTCGGCACTCCGGCCGCAATCGTCACTTTATATTTTTCAGTCATTTCCGCCAGCGGTTCCGCTTGCAAGAATTGACCCGGCATGAGCAAGTTGGCTCCTGAATAAACGCAGGCATATGGCAAACCCCACGACATCGCGTGGAACTGTGGCACTACGGCTAAAACGGTGTCCTTCTCGCAAACGCCCATTGCATTCGCTTGCATAACACCAAATGTATGCAAATAGGTTGAACGATGGCTGTAAAGTGCTCCTTTTGGATTACCGGTCGTACCACTCGTATAACACATGGCGGAGGCCATCCGCTCATCAGTACAAGCCCACTCGTAATTTTCATCCCCATTTTCGATTAGGTCTTCGTAAAAATGGACGTTTTTTAGGCTCGTTTTAACATCACGATCAACATTAAATAAAACATGCGCTTCAACACTCGTAGACCCAGCTGCCAGTTGCTCATAAAGAGGCAGAAGCGAGCCATCCACAAAAACCACTTTGTCCTCAGCATGGTCAATGATATAGCTTAACTGCTCGCCGTTTAAACGCAGATTGAGCGTGTGACAAACTGCGGCGGCCCCTGGTATGGCAAAATAGAGCTCTAAATGCTGGTAGTTGTTCCATGCAAAAGTACCAACCCGGTCACCCGGTTTTATGCCCAATTGATTGGTTAACGCACTCGACAAACGCCGAATCCGTTTGTGCATTTCACCATAGGTCAATTCATGAAAAGATCCATCGGGAAGTTTGGAAATAACTTTTTTATTTGGGTGCAAACGACTCGCATGTTCGATAATTTTGTCCAGCGTCAGCTGGTAGTCCATCATTAAGCCTTCAAGCATGGGGATATCCTCTTCTAGTGAATATAAATTTATAAGGTTTTATAACTGGCAACCTTTAAATAAAAATAGTCTATCTACTTAAAGCTGCCAGTAAGTTTAATTATCGTGTGTGGCTTTTTGCCACCCATTTGTTTGAACCAACTAGCTCAATATTTATCTGATTTCTTTTTCACGGCCGGCCGCGGTTAGCACCATCAAAAGCGCTGCAATGATCGTAATAACTGCGCCAGTAATTGGAGAGTTAACAGGGAAGCCTAACTCACTGCCCATCACCTGTATCAAAATCCCAGAAAGTGTACCCATCAATGCCCCAATTATAAAACCCAAAGTTGCGAGACGATAGTTGGCGATAATTGCACCAATCACCATAACCCCTAGTGTCCAACCCAGAATATTGAGAACCGCATCTAAAACACTGGTCCTAAAAGATAAGGGGCCTGAGAAAAACGTTGTCCAATCGCGGTTAGCCAGCGTTCGGAGAACATCTCCTTCTAGATAAATACCGACAAAAACGCCTAGCCCGGCCGTAATTACCAACGGCCAAACACTAAACATGCCACGCTCCATAAGTGTCCAAACAGATGCACCAATAACTGCACCTAGCAGCGCACCTAGAAAAAAACCGTCGACAACATACTGAATAATGACTGCAAAAGTTGGAAGCTGATCAAAAATTTCCATAATAGTAAGAGTTGACCTCCTGATTAACTTTAAATTTAGCTCTTTGCCATGTTTTATGAGAACACAGCCTTCAAATAATTATCATGACCAAATGCTATAACTTTACCACTAAATCTTGTTACCGTTTATCTTTAGTCTGCCAATCAGGTTCCAGATAGAACCCACTATTAATTTCTATAAGAAATAACAAATGTTGTCCTGCGACAAAGAGTATTCTGCGTAGGTTTACTCATTTTGATTTTTTAAGGTTTACCCTATAATCGTGTTTGCTGTGTATACATCACACATTTTACGTTAGGGATTCTGGCGTTATGACAAACAATCTAGTAAAAGGAAAAGGATCATAAAATGAGTAAAAGAGACGACTTAATTACAAAGTATGCGGCCGACATGAAGGAAAAATGCGGAATTGATGCAGACATGGACCTGCTCAGAAAAGTCACAATCGGCTGTGGGCCATCAATTTATAACAAAGATTCTTCTACTGTTTCTGGCGGCGACCAAGCTGAGCTAGATCGGGTTAAAAAGAGCTTTCTGATGAAAAAATTAGGTATGGCAGATAGCCCGAAACTTGATGAAGGCATTGCAGCCGTTATGGAAAAATACGGCAAATCAAACCGCAGCAAGTATCGTGCCGTCGTCTATTACATGTTGACAAAACACTTTGGGAAAGAAGCCGTTTACGGATAAGCCCTAGTTTGAAAAAACAAATAAAAAAGGCCCGACTTAAAAGTCGGGCCTTTTTTATTTGTTTAGGGACAATAACAACCCTAATTTTTTCAATCTCACAATTACCAAGAAACATTTAAAGCCTCTGGCTTGCGAAAGATTAGTCCGGCCGGAACAGCCTCGTTTACATTCTTAGCAGCAATGTTAGGCAATCGCTGAATAAGCAGTTCGACTGATTTTTGAGCTTCAAGGCGAGCCAAATGCAATCCCAAACACACATGCGGCCCGTGCGCCCATGTGACATGTGAACGTAAATTTTTGCGCGTGGGGTCAAATTGATCAGGATTTGGAAATACGGCCGGATCTCGATTGCTAGCAGCGAGCGAAACTCGTACCAAGTCCCCTTCTTTAATTGTTACGTTTCCGATTTGCACATCAAGAGTGGTGTAGCGATCAACAGCACTCGCGGCCGGTTCTAGCCGCAGTGACTCTTCAATCACGGCTGGTATCAATGTGACATCTTCTTTTACCCGAGCCAATACATCAGGATTTGTGAGCAGATGGTACATAGCATTGGCAATCATCCCTTCTGTCGTCTCGATACCCCCAAACAGCAAAATCGCAGCGTTTGAAATAGCTTCATCTACACTCAGGCTGCCTATGTTGCCAACAGCGGCCGCTAACATATTTGATTCAGGCTCATGCGCTAAAGCAGGAATCAGCTTGCTTTTTAGCGTTTCAAATGCGGCACTTCCTTCAGGGCTAATCGGCTCTCCGGCCGTTAAGCGAGTCACAGCATCAACAATACGATCATTTAAGGTCAGCACCTCTTCAACCGATATATTCTCCATCCCTAAAGCTGCAATCATCGTTTTAACAGCGATAGGGCCACAAAATTCGCGACGTAGCTCAGCGCGCCCCCCAGCAATAAAGCCGTCAATTAATTCATTCGCAAAGTTTGAAACAAGTCCCTCGTAGCGATTTTCAACTTCTCGCTTTCGGAATGGTTTATCAAAAGGGGCGCGGTGTTTGCCATGCTCAACCCCATCTAACGAAAGCATACTAGACCCCACAACCTGAGCGGTTGTAAAGCCAGGATGGTCAACCGTATAGGTTTTCGCATCGCGCATAATTTTGATGCACAAATCCCGATCGGTAACGAGCCAGCAGTCAATTACAGGCACCCAAGACACAGGTTCAGCTTGGCGCAATTTATGCAATATTGGATGAACATCGCTTTCGAGTTCAAGCAGAGTTAGAGCGAAGCCAATCGGAAAAGAGGTTTCTTTTAAATTCATTGTTCGTGAACTAAATTGATTAATAATTAGAGTTTGCAGTTATAGCAGTCAATGGTTGATAATCAACACTCTAGAAATATTGATGATGGAGGATTAACTAAAATGAGTAGTTTTAGAATCGCAGCGGTCCAAATGAACACACAGGCTGACAAAGATAAAAATCTAGCCACGGCCGAACGCTTAATCGATGAGGCGGCTAGCATGGGGGCAAACTTGGTTGGTTTACCTGAAATGTTCAACATTATCGGTGTGCCTGACTATCTTGAAAATGGAGCAGAAGAAATACCCGGCCGCACATCTGGATTTTTGGCTCGTAAAGCCAAAGAACACGGCATGTATGTGCATGGGGGCAGTATTCCGGAACTGATTAAAGAAGAGGGGAAAGTCGGCAATACAACGCTTGTTTATGACCCATCAGGCAATCTGATTTCGACCTACCGCAAAATCCATCTATTCGATATAGACGTCAAGGGTCAAGTATCATTTAAAGAGTCTGACAAATTTGTCGATGGAAAAAAAATGGTCAATTTTGAAACGGAATATGGCAATATGGGGCTCACTATTTGCTATGACATTCGTTTTCCAGAGCTTTATCGTGCATTGACCCTGAATGGAGCGAAGGTAATCTTTCAACCGGCCGCGTTTACCCTGTATACGGGCAAAGATCATTGGGAAACTTTGATTCGCGCACGGGCAATTGAAAACCAAGTATATATGGTATCTCCAGCCCAAATCGGGACGCATGGCAATGGAAACAAATGCTTTGGCAGCACGATGATTGTTGATCCTTGGGGAATGGTGCTCGCTCGTGCCCCTGAACGTGAGTGTGTGATTGTGGCTGATATCGATTACGATGCACAAGAAAAGGTTCGGGCACAGCTACCTTCATTACAGCATCGTCGGCCGGACATTTATGCTGGCTCATAGCTGAATCTAGCCATCTTTGCTTTCACGACGCTGAACTAGAAATCCGTACATCACGGCTAATAAAATCGCAAATGAAAACCATTGGAGAGCGTAGCTAAAGTGGCTCCCTTCATCAATAGTTAAATCAGCCTTGGGCAAGTAGGGCAAAGCGGAGTCAACAACTTCATCGGTTTCTGGCAGCAAGTAGATGGGCAAAACCTCATAAGGTAGCTCTTGGGCAGCAGCACCGACATCAATGCGAAAAATTTTGTTCCCTTCGACCTGTGTTGCTCGATCACCGCTCAAGGTTTGGCTTTTCTGAATACGGCCGACAACTTGAATCGGTCCTTCTTCGTCAAATTGTTCAAAGTCTGTTTCAGCACCTGGAACCCAACCTCGGTTAACTAAAACTGCCTGCTCAGACCCTTCTAAAATGAGTGGTGTCAATAAATATCGGCCAGGTTGACTCTCAAACGTTTGGGACTCAATCAAAAATTGATTGCTAAAATCGTATTCACCTGTAGCAGACACCGGCCGATTGATCATTTCCTCTAAAGATAGTCCAGATAGATCGCTATTAAGCGGAAGGGGTTCAGCACTCATCTCAGCGAGCTTTTCAGCGTTGATTCCTCTGCGCCACTCCAGACGTTCCAACTGCCAAATTCCTAATCTCCCCAAAAACAATATCCCTAAAATAACGGCCAATGTTACCCAACGCCAACGAGGTGAAAAAAAACTACTGATGCTCATGCCACATCCTCTTCATTATCTAAACGCATTTGCCAAATAAACCAACCCACAGCCACAAGCAATACGGCAAAACCAGAATAGCGGAACCAATTAATTTCGATTAATCCTTGAGCCACTTCAAAGCTAAATCCAGCTTCACCCATTTTGCCATTATGTTCAACTGACACAATGCCCGTGTAACTTCCAGCCTCTTCCAACTCAAAGTAGGTTTCATAAAAAAGTTTATTGGTTGCTCGCTCATGATCTGGGGAAACAGTGAGGGATTCCCCCCCGTTGTCACGAATTAGCGTGAGTTCGATATTGGCATCAAGCACAGGGGTGTTTGCTCGCACAAAACTATTCTCATCATCTTCGGCCGACTCTGCGACAAAAACGATAAAATTTTGTTCACCTGTAACAAGCGGCACAGGCAAAGTCCAAACAGAAAGACGGAAATCTCCAGCTTGCACGTCTACCAAGCGAGGCTCGCCCCCGTTGTGCCCGAGAACACGGGCAGGTTGAACGACCAGTAAGATTCCTAAAACGAACAACAGACTCCCAACGAGTTTTGAAAGTTTACGGTTCATAACAGTTTAATTGATACTTAAATGGGGGAAGATGCGGTATTTTCTCGCATCCATTTTTCTTTTTCCCGCTTAGAAGTCTTTTCTTGATCCTGTAGCCAGCGGCCGATTAAAACAAGCGCACCAATAAAAAACATCATGCTCCCAGGAACCCACATAATAATGCCACCAATAATTTGATCATTCGCCACAGTCATAAAAAATGGTGCCGGGGCAGGAGGAGCCGTTAAGTAGTAGGTATATAAAACATTGCCTGCGAAAGCGATAACGACACCGGGCACAAAGGTTGAGGGCACTCCGCCAAATAGGTAGATAATGCGCTTCGGCCGTGACATAATCGGCCGGATTCGTGGTCCAGCCCCAGTGACATGCCACCAAAAAATGATCGATGAATAGAAAAAGGAGATATGCTCAAAGTCATGCCAGAACGAGCTACGTAAAGCTAAATTATAAAGATTAGGATCATGCCAGCCCCACAAAAGCACAACCATAATCACAAAGCTCACCCCCGGACTCGTCGCTTTCTTTAAAGGCTCACGCCAAGGGGAATCTTTATGAATGATTCTTGATATGCCACGGCCGACTTTCTTTCTGAGATTAGGCGGTAATCCCCATAACGTAATCGGCATCGGGTCAGCCAACATAATCAACGGCCCTGCAATCGATGTCAGCATTAAATGCTGAATCATGTGGAAGTAGAAAAGTGATGCACCTAAGATGTCAATGAACGAAAGTAACGCAAGCATCAGCGTCACGATCGCAAATATGTAGGCAACTAACTTCCAAACAGGGACTAAGTTTTGATTTTTCGAACGTTTGCGCAGTCGCGTCCAGCCTATTGTGTATAACACGGCCAAGCCAACAAGCACAAAAATAAAAACAGGCCGCCACTCATATGAGAGTAACAGCCTGCGAGTGACTTCATTCATAAATCAGATGCTAGATATTAGGAGTTAAATGCTAGCCGATCGCTTGGTTTGGCCAACATTCAGAATCTACTATCCAATATCAGAGAATTTAATGACCGGGAAGATGCACAGCATATCCAATCAAGTAAATTGCTGGATAGAAGAAGATCCAGACAAGGTCAACATAATGCCAGTAAATAGCACATGCTTCAACACCCCAGTGGTCTTCACGAGAGTAGTGGCCTAAGTTCCCGTTACGCCATACAACGAGTACAAAGATCAAGCCTGTGATGACATGGATTGCATGCATACCGGTCATCGCAAAAAAGACCGCGCCAAAGGCACCATCAGTTGGCAAAATGTGTGGGTGCGCGAGACCTAATCCCCATTCATAGAAGATCACACCCAACAAGAAAATCAACCCCATTAAAAAGGTCATTCCAAGTGAGCGATTAAATGTTGGCATGTCTTCATTGGCAGAAGCAACTTCAGCCCGGTTCATAAACCATGATGAAACAAGCAATACACAGGTGAAGATTAGCGCAGGACCTTGTTCAAGCTCTGGGCGTAACGCCCCTTTAACCGGGTCACGCCAGAGATAAAAACGAGCGGCCAAAAGTGCCATGAAAAGGAAAACTTCTGAAAAACAAAACAGCCATAAACCGAATCGGTTCATTACGATTTGTTCTTGGCGCGTTGGCTCCATTGGATTATGGAGTTCACCATGATGATCATCGTGTCCGTGTGAAACTGCACTCATTAGTGGTGATCTCCTCCGCGCCACAGTTTAGTAACGCCCATGAAAACATTCATGACAAGAGCGGCTTTAGCGATTGCCAACAAGATAAGCAACACGGCCGAAGGAATGTAAAGGCCAACAAAAAATTCAATTGCTGTTAGAACAGCTAGCGCAATAAAGGTATTGAACCCTTTACGATAAACGGTTTTGTCAACGACTGAATGTTTGGCTTCAGAATGTGAATGGTCTGACATAATTAACTTTCCATATCAGATGGCGTTATCAAAAATAATGACAAACACCATCTGCTTAGATTTTTGATTAATCTCCGGCCGGAGCTGGGTTTGGAACAAGAGCGTACGTAGCACCTTCTAAACCATAATCATATGGTTCCCCGACAACTTCAATTGGAGCTAAGTAGTTGAATTCTGGTAATGGTGATGGTGCCAAAAACTCTGGAGAACGAGATTCCCAAGGGTTTTCTGGAGCCAGCTCAGTTTTGCGTGCGCTTGAGATCAAGTTGTAGATCATGATCAAAACCGACCAACCAATCGCCAATGTAGCCACAGTAATCAGGGCTTGCTCAACTTGAATGCCAAGGTCTGGTCCATAGTCAGCGATACGACGACGCATGCCCAAAACACCAACACGCATCTGAAGCAGTGACATCACCCAGAAGCCTGGCACCATAATCCAGAAGTGAATCTTACCTAAAAGCTCATCATACATCCTACCGGTAATTTTTGGATACCAATAGTAGATTGCAGCAAAGAATGGGAAGACAAATCCACCAAAGATTGTGGCATGGAAATGGCCTACTACGAAATAGGTGTCATGCAAATGCATGTCAGTCGCAATGGTTCCTAAAATCGGACCCGAAAGCCCGCCTAGCAAGAACACTGAAATCGCGCCAAGAACAAACAACATTGGTGTCGGAAAGCGAAGTTTCCCTTCCCAAAGTGTTGCTAGCCAGCTAAAGAATTTAACACCGGTTGGAACTGCTACCAACAAGGTTGAAAGCATAAATGGAATCTTCCATGCAGGTGGCATTGATGAGGTCAACATATGGTGAGCCCAAACAAGCATACCGACTAAGGCGATACCGACTGAAGAAAGCGCAATCCATTTGTAACCGAAGAGTGGTTTACGAGTGAATACAGGCAAGAGTTCAGAAATAATGCCCAGTCCTGGGAGAATCCAAACGTAAACGGCCGGATGTGAGTAGAACCAGAAAATGTGCTGGAAGAGAATTGGATCACCAGCTGGAACACCAGCTGTCAAAAGTTCAGGCGTTAAAACCGGGCTGAAGAAATTCATGCCCAATGTCCGTTGCGCCACAACCATCGTGAGAGCCACACCAACAGTCTGAGTCGTCGTCGCCTGCAAAATAGATGCTGCAACAGCTGCCCAAACAAAGATCGGCATACGGAAGTAGCTCATACCCTTTGCACGCATATAAACGGCGGTACAAACCATGTTCAAGCCAGAAGCGATTGATGAAAAACCGTTCATGTAAAAGCCCAATAAGAACATCTGCACGCCGATCATCGTGGTTGTGGTTGAATGAGTCGGATAACCTACCCAACCTGTGTCCCAACCACCAAAGAAAATACCGCAAATCAAGATGACGGCCGATGGCACACCTACCCAATAGCTAAAAGCATTTAAGCGTGGGAAAGACATGTCAGACGCGCCAATCAAAACGGGTCCTAAATAGTTGGTCATCGCACCAACACCAGCAAAGATGGCGGCGATCATAATGATGCCATGCGCACTGAATAACGTGTTGTATTGATCACCGTTTAGAAACTGCAAGCCAGGCAGTGCAAGTTCAAGACGGAAAAGAATCGCTAAACTACCACCAACAAGCAAAATGAAAATGCTGTTGATCGCATACTGGATGCCAATAACTTTGTGATTTACATCGATATTGAAATAGCGGGTCCATTCGGGTTTGCCTTGAGCACCATGTTTCAAGTGCGGTTTCTGGCCACCCATCATCTTCATCCAGTCGGTAACGACACCACAAGCGATCAAAAAGCCAAATACACTGAGTATCGTGGCAAGAACCATTGCGGGTTCATCCCAACCAGCTTCGAATGGTGACAGATCACGGCCGGGAACAACCCAACCAGGAACCGAAAGACGAAAACGGCGGATCAGAACGTAGCTAACAATACCGGTCAGAATTTGACCGACGAGCCCCTTCATTAACGCAGACGTTCCGAAGTAGTAAAGAAATGAAAGAAATTTTTTCATAAGTGTTTCTCCAATCTAGGCAATTCCAAAATTACATTGAAATAGCTGGGAAAGGTTAGGCTTATCCTTCCTCTTCAGCAGCTGGAGCCGCAAACGGGTCAGGCGGTGGAGTGTATCCATTCTCAATATCGAAATTATTTTCCAAGAGATCCAAGTAATATTCGAAATCTCCTTCTTGTGTGTTTCCATCAACAGGATCTGTAGGTAGCAAATACTCCCCATCAAGCCACGCTTGGTAATTAGCAGGTGAAAGAACAAACACGTTAGCCAACATTGAATAGTGGCTTGTCCCGCAAATTTCCGCACAACGGACTCGGTATACACCTTGTTTGGTTGGGGTGAAACGTATTTCTTGAGGCGTAAAGAAATATGGCTCAGGATTGTAATCAGCACCTTTCGCAAAATCTAGCTCTGGATTTGCACGGTCATAAGGGAAAACATCCTGCTTTACTCGAAATTTTGGCACCCAGAAAGCATGGATAATATCAATCGACTGCATTTCTAAGTGGACAGGAACCCCTTCTTGCAAAACAAGAGACTTATCAACTAGATCAGCTTCTTCGGGATAATAAAAAGTCCAATCCCATTTTTGAGCCTGCGCACGAATGATGACTTCATTAGGTGAAGCTTCAATCACTTGAAGGTAAGAGTTAAATCCCCAAAAACCAAAAATAATCACGAAGATTATTGGGATCACAGTCCATGCAATTTCCAAGGCTGTATTTTCGTGAATATGTGGAGCATCTGTTTCATCCCCCTCTTCTTGCCGAAAGACAGCAATCGCATAAAGCATTGGTACAACTACAACCGCAAAAAGAAATGCGATCAGAATGTAGTGTCCGTTAAATAAGTCGTCGATGACTTGGGCTTGGGCACTGGCTGCTTCTGGTAGTTCAAAGAAAAAGGCGGAAATTATGTAATACACGCCTACTGTAACTAAAGCAATCAGAACGCCGACAATGGAAAAATGTTTCGCGTTTTTACTCATAAAAAGCTCGTGTCCGTTGTTAGAATTTTGTCCAACTTTACACGATAGATTCGTGAATTTTGGTCTTTTTTCAGTAGGTCATTTTATCACAGCCCCCAGTGAGTAAACAATGATATGGTGTAATGATTGTGTAACCTGAAGCGGTAAAAAACAGGACTTTTTAGGCTAAAAACCGCCTCAGTTTTGCATGGTTTTAGTAGTTGACATAAGCAACATTGATAGCCAAAATGAAGGTCATGGCTGATGAAATAATAATCACACCCAACATCATCATACCGCGCTCAGACTTGAATTTTCGGTTTGCTCGTTCAGGCGGCCCTGGAGGTCAGCATGTGAACACGGCTGATACCAAGGCGATTTTAAGTTTCGATGTCGCCAATTCGGCCGTCCTTAAAAATGGGATGTCTGAGGCAAAATTCGGCCGGGTGTTAGCTCGTCTAGAAAACAGGCTAGATAGTGAAGGGGTATTACAAATCACCTGCCAAGAAACGAGAAGCCAGCTCTCAAACAAAGAAATCGCCATCGAACGGCTTAAGGGTATTTTGCAAGGAGCTTTGATTGAACCAAAAAAGAGGAAGAAGACACGGCCAAGTCAAGCGGCCAAAGAGCGCAGGCTCAAGGCGAAGAAAATTCGGAGCGACCGCAAAAAAGGGCGCAGTGGACAGTGGGAGTAGGCTACACCTCATTACATATGATAATCAATCAGAATCGATTAGTGGGGATCAGACATTACCCGCGCTCAATGCGACATTGGTAGCAGTTGTTCTTTGATGAACGCAGATGAACAAATTTCACATCAGGGTTTTCGAGCAGCTTTTCGGCCGTTGACACAACTTCACTAACCGGCCGAACTTTGCCCGTTCCATAAATAATTCGATCATCAGCGTTATAGCCACGCACCAACAAACTATCAACTAAATTAAATAGATTCGGCAGCTCCTCAGATTCAGGATGCCGCTCACATTCGTCAGCGCACAAAAAGAGTGGCCCTTGCTCAGCATAAGGTTGAGCTTCTGGAAACGGCCGATACGCCACAAGGAGCATCTCCGCCCCTTTCGCGATAATCTGCAAACAATGCCGGCATTGAATACCATCTCCATCTGAAACTGAAACCTCGGGAGCGTAGCCGTTGATATCTAAGCCACCATTTTGTAATTTGCGCACCTCATTTGTTGGCAGTGCTTTAAATTTAATCGACATATTTTTGAATCTCCTAGTTTTTATTTGATGAAGTAAATCGTATCGGTTCGCACCTGCTTAAAAAACCCGATTCTTGCTCAGTTCTTCTCCTAGCTATTCCCGAAATTAGCACATGTATGCTAAAATCTAACCATGTCAAATTTCCAACACAAGCTATTCCTTATTGACGGTCATGCTCTGGCCTATCGGGTCTTTTTTGGCCTCCCTATCGAGCAATTTACTACCAAATCCGGCGAGACAACCAACGCTGTTTTCGGCTTCACAAGGCAAATTTTTGATGTGATATTTGCGGCCGAACCGCCTAAATATTTCGCCGTCAGCTTTGACGTGGGTAAAACGTTTCGTGATGAAATGTTTCCAGAGTACAAAGGGACTCGCGAAAAGATGCCGGATGAACTGCGCACCCAAATCGAACGGATCAAGAAAGTGGTTCAGGCTCTAAACATTCCGATTTTGACACTCGAAAACTATGAAGCGGATGATGTGTTGGGAACAATTGCTGCTTTGGCCAAACCGCTGGGTGTACCGGTTCACATCTTGACCGGTGATCGTGACCTGCTCCAGCTGGTCGATGACAATACGACGATTGAGTTGCCCCCCACCAAATGGCAGCGAGGGAAGCAGATTTTTGACAGCGAGCAAAAGGTGATCGACAAATTAGGGGTTCGGCCGAATCAGGTTGTCGATTACAAAGCGATCGTCGGAGATGCCAGCGACAATATCCCAGGGGTGAAAGGAGTTGGGGAGAAAACGGTCACCAAATTACTGGCCGACTACGATACGCTCGACGCCATCTATGAAAATATTGCTGAGGTCAAAGCCCGCTTTGCCAACAAACTAATTGCTGATAAAGACAGCGCCTATATGAGCCAAACCTTGGCTAAAATTGTGACCGATGCACCGGTTGAATTTGACCTAGAAGCCTGTGCAAATGTTCCATTTGATGTCGGACCCGTACTCGACATGTTCCACGATCTTGAATTCCGCAGCTTGTCGCAACGTTTGATCGACAGCACCGGGTTTGAATCGGACGATGATCCATTTGGAAGTTCGTCATCAAGTGGGCCAGCCGCTCCAGAGCCTACTGAGTCGATCTTGGTTCGCACCTCAACCGAACTAAAACAAATGGTGGTAGACCTAAGCAGTGCCAAAGAAATAGCCTTTGACCTTGAAACGACCGGATTGGACAAGCAAACGACCGACATAGTCGGCATCGCCCTCTGCGGCCACTCCCCCAAGGCGTATTACATTCCGGTCGGCCACACAACCGGCGGGCAGTCGGCCGAAGGTCAAATGGGGCTCTTTGCAGAAGAGGTCAAACTTGCAGAAGGGCAGCTGCCGATCCAGGATGTTTTAGACGCGATCCGGCCGATCATGACAAACCCCGAAATCGGCAAAATCGCCCACAACGCAAAGTTCGACTTTTCAATTTTGAATCGATACGGCCTTGCGGTGGCACCGATTACCTTCGATACGATGATTGGTGAATGGTTGACTGACCCGAGTACAAAATTTAAAGGATTAAAAGCTCTCTCTCAACACCGCCTGCGCATCGATATGACAGAAATTACCGAGCTGATCGGGACCGGCCGGAAGCAAATCGGCTTCGGAGAAGTCCCTATCGAAGATGCAGCACCTTATGCAGCGGCCGATGCAGATGTTACTTTGCGCCTCGCACCTATTTTACAAGCAGAGCTAGAAAAGCTGGGGGTCAACAATCTGCTTGAACTAGAGATGGCGCTCATCCCGATCTTATCAGACATGGAAACCCAAGGGGTCTCACTCGATCAAGAGTTCTTTAAATCGATGTCGGCCGATCTCCTCAAACGCTTGGCTGAACTTGAGGGTGAAATTCATAAAATCGCAGGGCGCGAGTTTAAAGTAAGCTCAACCCAGCAGCTCAGTGACGTTTTGTTCTTAGAAATGGACATCCCACACGAACGGCTCAAAAAGACCAAAAGTGGTCACTTTTCAACGGCCGCCAACGTACTGAACGATCTCAAGCCACAAGATGAAAGTGGCATCATCGAAAAGATTATTGAGTTCCGTGAGCTGGGCAAATTGCATTCAACCTATGTCGATGCGCTGCCGAAACTAATCAATCCTGATACCCAGCGCATTCACACCAGCTTTAACCAAACCGGCACCGTCACCGGCCGAATTGCGAGCCAAAACCCGAATCTGCAAAATATTCCGATCCGTACTGAAGTTGGCCGGATGATCCGCAAAGGGTTCATCGCCCGGCCGAGTTGGGTCTTTATCGCGGCCGACTATTCGCAGGTTGAACTGCGCATTTTGGCCCACATTAGCCAAGATGAGGCATTGCTTCAGGCGTTCCGTGAGGACCAAGACATCCACACAACGACGGCCGCCAAAGTGTATGGCATCGAAAATGATGAGGTTGAATTTGAACAACGTCGCTTTGCCAAAGCGGTCAACTTTGGCCTCATTTATGGGATGGGAGCGTTCAGGCTCGCCCGTGATTCTGATTTGACCCTGGCTGAAGCGAAGGAGTTTATCGAAACTTACTTTGCCCGTTTCCCCGGTGTGCGCACCTATTTAGATGAGACAAAGCTAGAAGCAGCTGAAGAAGGGTATGTCAGTACGCTGTTCGGCCGACGCCGTTACTTCCCCATCTTTAAACGGCCAGGAAATTCCCAGTTCAAGGCACAGGCTGAGCGAGAAGCGATCAACCATCCGATTCAGGGGACAGCGGCCGATATCGTCAAAGTCTCTATGCTCAATCTGCACGAAAAACTGCTGGCCGGTTACAAAGCCCGCATGGTGCTCCAAGTGCATGACGAACTGGTACTTGAAGTCCCAGAAGATGAAGTCGATGCGGTCCGCCAACTCGTCATCGATACGATGCAAAATGCGTATCAGTTAGATGTGCCACTAAAAGTAGAGGCCAACGTCGGCAAAAATTGGTATGAGCTAAAAGATTAAATGGCGAAACCCATTTTATACATTTTCGCCATCTCCCACTTTTGTGAAAAAGCACGTTGGGCCCTTGACTACCTCCAAATAGACCACCAATTGGTTTATCTTCCCCCTGGCCCTCATGCGATTTGGGCGAAAAGAAGCGGTTTAGCGTCTTCGACACTACCGATCTTAAAAATAAAAGATCGGTTGATTCAAGGATCAGACCAAATTATCGATTGGGCAGAAAGTGTCACAGGGTCAGAGCAAAGCCTAACGCCCGAGGCATATCGCGATGAGTGTCTGCAGCTTGAAAAACGGCTTGACAAGATTTCGGGCGTTCATACACGCAGAATGTTCTATTCAGAAGCATTAGTAGAGCATTCTGCAGATGTCCGAAAGATTTTTACACATAATCTTTCTGCTCCCAAACGTTTGTTTGTTTCGGCCATCTGGCCCCTCATCCGTCAATCGATGATCAAATCGATGGATCTTGGTCGTGCTCAAGCTGGGGAATCAAAGGTTGTGTTGGCGGGCGAGCTGGCGTGGCTTGACGATATGCTCGCTGACGGCCGACGGTTTTTGGTGGGCGATTCGCTGAGCCGGGCGGATATTACCGCCTCCGGTTTATATGCAAGATTGGCGTCGATAGGGGCGCATCCGGCCGTTACCCCGTTGCGCTTGCCACCACGCACAGAAGCAATTGCGCAAGAATGGAAAATGCGCCCTTTCTTAGGCTGGGTACGCAAAAATTATAGTGAGTTTCGCTAACCTGCAACTAAAGGCAATCGATGGATCAACCAACTCCTCCTAATGAGCAACGCTATTTTGAGCAAGTGTGGCAATGGGTGCGCCAAGTCCCACACGGCCGAGTAGCGACCTATGGGCAAATCGCACAGCTCATCCCCCTGCCAGATGGGATCGAACCACAAGATTACAAAGCGTTCTCCCCCCGCTGGGTCGGCAACGCCATGGCCGCCTGCCCCAAAGATGTCCCCTGGCAACGGGTCATCAACTCCCAGGGGAAGATCAGCAAACGGCCGGGGGCGGCTCAACAGAAAATTTTGCTGGAGCAAGAGGGGATCTTGTTTGTAAACGAAAAAATCAGCTTAAAAGAATTTCAGTGGAGAGATCCATCTCAGCCGGAAGAACCCCGCCAGGCTCGGCTGTTCTGAATCTTCCAACCAGCTCAAGCACACCCAAATGTGAAACGCTGCCGTAGAGTCCATTATGAAAGCTATTGTTAATGAAACATACGGCTCGCCCGATGTTCTCCAACTCAAAGAAATTGATAAGCCTACGCCGACAGATGACCAAATTTTAATCAAAATTCACGCTGTATCGATTAATGGATCGGATAAAGAGGGATTGCTTGGTAAACCATTCTATGCACGGATTAATGGACTTTTGAAACCAAGAAACCAAATTCTGGGATCTGATATCGCCGGGGTCGTTGAGGCGGTTGGAAAAAATATCACTGAATTTGAGCTTGGAGATGAAATCTTTGGTGAAATTCCCAACTACCACGGTGGATTCGCAGAATATGTCTGCACAAGCGGCAACACCATGGCTCACAAACCCACCACCTTAACATTTGAAGAAGCGGCCGCAATTCCACAGGCAGGCACCATCACATGGCAAGGCATCCTTGTGCAAGGTCAAGTCAAAGCGGGGCAAAAAGTCTTGATCAACGGAGCTGGGGGCAGCGGTGGCTCGTTCGCCATTCAACTTGCCAAGCTGTACGGGGCCGAAGTAACCGGAGTAGACAATGCACACAAATCAGAGTTTATGCGTTCATTAGGGGCCGATCATGTAATCGATTATGCTCAAGAAGATTTCACAAAAACCGGCAAACAATATGATTTAATCTTTGATCTTATCGGAACCCGCCCCCCCTCTGCCTATCCACGAGCGCTCCTGCCGGACGGGACATATCTTTGCGTTGGCGGATCCACACGCCTCATCGTCAAATTATTGCTTAACAATAAAAGACTCAAGCGAAAAACAGGAAAAAACATTCAACTATTGGCGGTGCCACAAAACAAAGAAGATCTACTCGCGTTCACAGAGCTGTGTGTATCGGGCAAAATAAACCCGGCCATAGATAAGCGCTTTACTCTTGAAGAGGTTCCCGATGCGTTTCGTTACATTCTTGCTGGCCATGCGAAAGGAAAAATAGTCATCAATTTGTAGAATGTAGATTTAATTTATATTCTTTTGGCAGAGGGGTCAGGTTGGGCTATGCTCGTAATCAATCTAAACACACTAAAAAGCTATTTCCAACTAACCCTATGATAAAAGTTCACTACCTCAATAATTCTCGTGCTCAGCGCATTTTATTTATGCTTGAAGAAATGGGAACTCCCTACGAAACTGAAGTCTTTATGCGTGAGCATAATCTTGCTCCACCAAGCCTCAAAAAGATCCACCCATTGGGTAAAGCGCCAGTGATTACAGATGGAGATCTTGTCATTGCTGAATCGGGAGCGATTATTGAATATTTGGCTGAAAAATATGGGAAAGAGACAATGATTCCGGCCGGAGGTTTTGATAGCCAAGCTGTTCTTGATTACAAATATTGGCTCCACTATGCTGAAGGGTCACTCATGCCACCACTTGTCATGCAACTCATTTTTAATCGCATTAAAACGAGCAAAATGCCATTCTTCGTTAAGCCAATAGCGAAAGGGATTGTGCAAAAGGTGGAGGAAAGTTATTTAGGGCCTAATATCAGCACTCACATGGGATTTGTAGATGACTATCTGTCTAAAAATGAATGGTTCGCTGGCGATTCTATTTCGGCCGCTGATGTGCAAATGCTCTTTCCGCTTGAGGCGAGCGTGAACCAAAAAGGGTTTGCGGCGCAATACCCAAACATCGCTGCTTACGTCAAACGCCTGCAGGCGCGCCCAGCTTATCAGCGCGCATTAGATGCCGGTGAACCGTACGCATTTGCAGGCAAAAGC
>JBGCDP010000064.1:0-3692 GCA_045105475.1 Anaerolineae bacterium | reverse complement strand
CAGCAGAGCGGTGGCTGGCAAAATCATGTTCTGAACTTTTAAGTTGGTTTTTGGTGTGAATATTTTCATTGTCTTTATTAGTTATGTGACAAAGGTGAGATTTAGGGTGTATTGCCACAGGTCCTAATTTTAACGAAGCACCTATTGCTAGCAGGTGACATATATCATCAATTTCGGGTTACATTGTCATCTTCGTTGCATTAAAAAAGCAGAGATAAAGCTTTCCACGCAGAGATTTTTGTAAATAAGTTAAACATTTCAATTTGATCCGCAGTTGCCAGGGCTGACAGATAGTTCTGAAGGGAATCTTGTTTGATGACGATGAGCTGATCGGAGTAGTCGCCTATTGCTTTTAAGTTGTTGATGGCTGCTAGTTTTCTTTGTTGACCTTCTACAATGAGGGGAAGCGTTACAATGGCATGGGTATCAGTTTTCTTTTCTTTTGCTAAGCGGAGCATTGTTGGCAGAAGCCCTGCCCCTGTGCCACCCGCCATACTTGCAAGCAGAATGACTTTGCCTTTGGCTGGGATCAGGCTCCATAGAGTATCGGTGCTTTCTACGGCCGCCTTTTGTCCTAACCTAGCATCTCCAGCGCATCCTAAACCGTTGGTGAGATGCTTACCAATCAAATGCGATGTGATATGGGCCGGTGTCTTTCTAGCTTGAACCGTATCCACAAAATGCAGGCGAAGGTTTTCGAGCGGCTGATTGGCGATATAAGCTAAAGCCTCAAATTTTGATGATCCTAGTCCAATAATTGATGTTTGCTGCATGCTTGATATTCCCATCATAATTATGATGTGGTGATTATGCGTTGCGAAGCATGAATGTTCAACGGACAATAGTCTCTCACAAACAGCTAGGCAACAATAAGCTACTAAATAGGAGAAATAAGATGAAGACGGTTTTGATCACAGGTGCGAACAGAGGGATCGGGTTTGAAATGACGAAAAAGTTGGTGCAGGATGGTAATCGAGTGTTTGCCACATGCCGTCTCCCTGAAAATGCAGCCGAGCTTAACCAGCTGATGCAAAAACATACCGATACGCTATCAGTGATCCAGTTAGACGTTATTGATGATTTGTCGGTCACTGCGGCTTGCAAGCAGATTGCTGAGCAAACTGATCAGTTGGACATGATTATCAACAATGCAGGTATAAATTTCCGTGACAAATTTGAGAGCTTTAATGCGGATGAATACCTTTTAACGCTGAATGTAAATGGGGTAGGCGCCCTGCGTGTCATCCATCAATTTATCAGCATGCTGCGTAAAGGAACCGATCCTAAAATTATTAATATTTCATCACAGCTCGGCTCGTTAACGGCTCAGCGGCCGGGCTTCGGTTCATCTGGCTACAATGCGAGCAAAGCGGTCATGAACATGATCACGCGCCATCTGTCATTTGATTTAGCCGATGAAGGCATGATCGTGATCTCGATGCACCCTGGTTGGGTCCAAACAGACATGGGCGGCCCCAATGCTGCTGTGACACCTCCCGATTCAGCCGCTGGAATATTGAATGTGGCAGAGGGACTTACGGCCGATGATAATGGGAAATTCTACATCTATAATGGTGACATTCATCCTTGGTAACGTAGTTGGTAAGTAGTAACTAGCTTTTGAATGAGGTAAGACAATGGCAGATGAGACGACAAATATTAATAGCGGTGGAGGGACAGTTGTTACCGGCAATATTAGTTCAGAAAACGATGTGGTTTTGGGAGATAAAAATGTCACAATTAACCAAATCCTGGCCAATCAAGAGCTAACCAATGAAGCCACCGTTTTAGCCTATTTAGAGCAAGCGGCTCGAAAAACGCCTCCGCCACATGGCTCATCAGCTGAAATTGAGCGTTTGTGGAATACACCTTTTTCGGCCCATCAATCTGGAGAATCAAGCATTCATCCAGTCCCTATTTGGCGTTTAGTGCGTGATCGGTTTGAGTTTGCACAAAACAATCAGTTACCCCACAGCCTGTTGCTCATGGCAAACGCAGGATTAGGAAAAACTGGTGCTTTGAGCATTTTAATGGACGCAAGAGCGACGCTTAGCGTCATTAACTATAAAAGTGATCAAGCTAAAGCGAAGGCTGAAAATTCAGAGGGGACATTCCGGGCAAGCCGTACGTTTATTATTCCGATTTTGCTTGATTTAGAGCTGTTGCTTGACTCTGATATGTCAGTGAACGATTTAGTCTCAGATGCATTTAATCGTGGGATTCCGGCTAAATTGCAAGATGACGCGATACGTGATCTTGTTACCAAAGAAGAGACTGAAGCATTTTTAGGACAATATACCTGTCTGTTTTTAGTCGACAATTTGGATTTGTTGATTACAAAGGCTGACCATTTTTTGATCAAGATGGTGCGTCAATTTGTAAACTTAAACCATCGGCATCAGTTCGTGATCGCCTGCCGGCCGACTCACTATCGCGGCCAACTTGGGCGGCATGAACGCATATTTCTAAACGAACTGTCTGATGTACAAGTCGAAAATATTATCGATGGGTCAGCCAAGGCTCGTTTACGCGGCCCCATGCGTGATTTGGCTCGAAACCGCTCGCATCTGCGCATGATTATCGATATTCCTCGTGGGCGTCGATCAAAAGGGTTCCCACCCTTGAGTAAAGGCCATCTAATTCAACACGCTGAGCGTAAGCGGCTCGACGAAGCTTTTTCAGGTGATAGACGCCAAGATCGGCTGATTGATATTGAGGTAGCTGAAGAGGTGCTTGAGCGTTTGGCCTTCGAAATGAGCCGCAGTAATCAAGGGCTTTGCTCCGATTCTCAAGCCAAATGGCTGGTTAAAGAATTTTTGGAAGAGTGGGACGAACCTTATAACTGGCGCGTGGTGATGAATGAGCTGCGTGGAGCCGGAATTATCAAACGGGTTGGTCGGCGTGATTGGGGATTTGTTCGCCGCAAAACAGAGGCTTATTTTTCGGCCGCATCTTTGACCGAGAACATTAACAAAGTTGACGGCAATCTTGATAAGTTGGCGATGCCGCGTGGCAATGAAACCCTTGAAATATTGGCTGGTTTAATCAGCAATCCAGAATATCTCATCGATAAACTCATCGCGGCCGGGCACATATTTACGGCCGCACATGTGGGCCAATTTGTAAGTCGCGAATTAGATAGCCGAACAATTAATAAACTTTTCGACGGTCTGGTTGAACGAATGAAGGGTGAGCACGCCTCTCGGCGAGCCGAAATCGCTTTGCAGTTGGGTGAAAGCGGCCACGAAGCCGCAGTTAAAGCCCTAATCTACTTACTACTTATTGAACGGAGCAGCCTTGTTGTCAAGTCAATTGCGATGGCGATTTGGGTTTGTATTAATCAGATTGCTCCAGATCGATTTGATAAGATTCTGCATCAAGCTGTTGAATCGCTTAAAGATAGCCCGCACGTTTCTGGGCTGACTTTACCCAACGCTGACAGCCTTTTGACCGTTTTACATGTGTTTGAGCGAGGCGATTCACATCATATGGACCCGATTGAGCAGCACCAGCAGCTGATCGAGCTCGTCGAAACACCGAATGAACATCGATTGGTACGCGGCTTGGCTGGATTTGGCTTAGGGCTTATGGCAGATGGGTTGTTAGAGCGCGGCGGCCGGTTCTCTAAGTTAAGCAAAAAAGATGCGCGTGCCCTGAACCAATCGGCGCGCGAGAAATTGCTCCAGTTTTTG
>JBGCDP010000063.1:0-102391 GCA_045105475.1 Anaerolineae bacterium | reverse complement strand
GCTGCTTGCTAGGACGGAGATTATATTTTTATGCAGCGAGGGGTTAACGCCCCATCCAACCTCCATCAACAACAAGTAGTTCGCCATTGATGTAGTTGGAAGCGGCCGAAGCCAGAAAGATAACCGGCCCTTTAAAATCGTCAGGTTGTCCCCAGCGGCCTGTTGGAATACGTTCCAAAATCGCTTGATTGCGCACGGGGTTATTTTGTAAAGCGGCCGTGTTGTCGGTAGCGATGTAGCCTGGTGCGATGGCGTTGACACAAACGCCTTGCCCAGCCCACTCATTGGCAAGGGCTTTGGTTAAACCGGCAATGCCATGTTTTGAAGCTGTGTATCCTGGAACCGTGATTCCACCTTGGAAAGAAAGGAGTGAGGCGGTAAAAATAATCTTGCCACCTCCGGCCGCGATCATCATACTGCCAATTTCGCGGCTCAATATAAATTGGGCATTCAAATTGACTTCCATGATCGTGTCCCAATAGTCGTCCGGATGTTCAGCTGCTGGCTTGCGCAAAATCGTGCCTGCATTGTTTACTAGAATATCAATTTGGGGGACGTCTTCTTTGAGTTGGGCAATAAATCGATGCAACGCTTGGCGATCACCAAAATCACATTGGTATGCGCGGAAATTTCGGCCTAGAGATGTGACAGTTTTCTCAACTTCGCTGCCAGCTGGCTCTAAAGTGGCACTTACCCCAATAATGTCCGCGCCTGCTTCTGCTAAGCCGGTAGCCATCGCCAAGCCGATGCCCCGTTTACAGCCGGTGACAAGCGCGGTTTTGCCTTTTAGGTTAAATAGATCTAATGTCCGTGAATTCATTTGATTACCGCAACTCGTCCATTGCTACGACATCCATATCAGCAAATGATTGATTTTCACCGGCCATCGCCCAAATAAATGTATAGCTACCTGTCCCCATGCCGGAATGGATCGACCAGCTAGGTGAAATCACCGCTTCGCGGTCACGCATAACGAGATGGCGTGTCTTATCGACTTCACCCATCAGATGGAAAACAACGTTGTCTGTATCAATGTCGAAGTACAAATAAACTTCCATCCGTCGTGCATGTAAATGGGCCGGCATCGTGTTCCACATGCTGCCAGGTTCCAGCAATGTCATACCCATGACGATTTGGCAGCTTTGTGCCCCATCTGGATGGATATATTTGTAGATGGTGCGTTTGTTGCTGTTGAGTGGGTCACCCAAATGCAGTGGCTCAGCGTCTGCTAGTTTTAGATGGGCTGTAGGATGTGTGACGTGTGCGGGTGAGCTGAATAGATAAAATTGGGCAGGGTTTGTAGCATCGTCACTGGTAAAAGCAACATCCTGTACCCCTTTGCCTATGTACAGGCCGTCTTGTTTGGCTAATGTGTAGAATTCCCCATCAACAGAGATTTTGCCTGTACCACCAATGTTGATAATGCCGATCTCGCGCCTTTCGAGGAAATAATCAGCGGCAAGTTCATGTTTGTCAGCTTCTAGGATAACGGCCGTTTCCATCGGCACTGCTCCACCCACAATGACGCGATCAATGTGAGAGTAAACCAAACACAATTCCCCAGATTTAAACAAATTGCTAATCAAAAAGTTAGTCCGTAGTTCCTCTGTTGTCATGCGCTCAACTTGGTTTTGGTGAACGGGATATCGCATTTCCATAATCATTTTCCTTAAGCTATTTGTCTTACGCTGTGGTGGCAAGACATTTTGCGACAAGATACAGCCTTGTCTCTATCAAATCAAATTTATGGTCGTTGAAAAATCGTTGCAGACAAGTCTGGTCGCACCAGTCGGATCAAGGTCTCAACAAAATAGTAGTCACCATAGACGAGCGAATGATTCATCAAATCTGCTGGAACTGATCGCGAGCCTTGCATCAATATCGCTGGGACAGTTGTCCCTCGGGTTGAATAGTTTTGCCAGAGTGAAAGAGTGATTTCGGTTGCTTCTTCGCGCCAACGTTGGGCCAAAATGGCATCGCTTTCACCGTCTGCTAGTTCGAGTAAACCGGCCGCAATCACGGCCGCGGCCGATGTGTCCCGATAGGTGTTGGGAATGTCGAGGCTGTCGTAGTCCCAATACGGCACTTTATCAGCCGGAGCGTTGGCGATGGCATATTCAGCAATGCGGCGTGATGTATGTAGAAATACGGGGTCGCTTGTCCAACGGTATGCTTCCGCAAATCCGTATAGCCCCCATGCTAAACCGCGTGACCAACAGCTGTCGTGACTTAACCCCTGATGGGTTGACTGTCGCAAAAATCCACCGGTCTCCGGGTCAAAGTCAGCGCATTGAGAGATAGAGCCATCCGGCCGAACAAGGGTGTGCCGACTTGTTCGCCCATGTCGCGACCCAATCTGCGTGTATTTCAGATCACCCGTTTGCGCGGTTGCCCAGTAAAAAAGGGGCATGTTCATCATCAGGTCGATGTTGATGCGGCCGCGCTCATAAGGTGGGCCGTCGATGCGGCCCCACGCCTGCATATATTCACCACGTGGGTTGTAGCGATGTGTAAACGTCTCGGCCGCTTGCAGCGCATCAGGCAATAGCTGTTCATCATCAGTAATGCGATAGCCCAATACGTTTGACAAGTAAAAAATAAAGCCGAGGTCGTGCGTTAGCGTCGTTTCCTTCAGGTGAGCCAGCTCATCCGTCCATCTTCGTGCTGCCTGCTCAAACGCAGCATCCTTGGTATGAGCATAAGCGAGCCAAAGCTGACCTGTCCAAAACCCATCCACCCAATGGCTCGGCATGCGATCTTTTTGGACAAGGAGCCAAGCATCATTTTCCAAACGCTCTGGAAAATAGGCCAGCGCTTGTATATTTTTTTTGATTATTTGCAGAGAATAATCAAGTGCCTGTTCAAGTTGAGTCGTCACTTTCCTTTTCCTTCTCGTCTTGCCTGTATGGTGTCCATAATGCGATGTGTAATCTGTCCAAACAGCACCCATACCAGCACATAGAAAATACCAAACAAAATCGGCTCACCTGGCACAGATATATTGGTTGCTGGTAGCCCAAAAGCAACATTGATAGCGGTGTTGATTCCAACATAAATCAACGCCACAACAAACATAATCAGCACGCTTTTAATAATTTCTACTAGATAATCGCTAATGCGTTGTGAAAGGGCGAGGCTTTTTGGTTTACGATCCGGACCGATGTTAAATGCCATCCGTAAACCTGGATTAACAATTAGCATATTGAATAAGGCCATGACAACGCCTAGCGAGAAAACAAAGTCGAGGATCGATGATTGGTTGCCAAGCGATGTTCCCCAGCCAAAGAAAAAATAGACAGCCCCAGCCGCCCACCAGCGGATGATTAGAGCGATGCGTCGATCGGTGAAAAACGCACGGATTCGATGTTGTCTATCAGACATTCTGTGATGCAGCCTTGACATCAGGCCAACTGAGGAATGAGACGACGATGGAGCCGACGAGATAGATAACGATAGAGGCCGCAACCAACTGAAAGCTGTCGTTGACGTCTGCCATGGTTAGCTTTTCTTGTGCAAGGACATCTGCTTGTAATAAGCGCAAGTAGACGAATCCACCCCAGGAACAAATAACACTAGACACAATAAGCAAAAGAACGCTACGAGGCTTTTCAATCAAAACAGCGTTGAAGCCGGTGGTTAGCCCAAAGATCATGAAAATAAAGAGAAAGAGCCCGATTTGATTGGCAAAAATTTTAGTCGTTGCCGCGATATGAATTTGGGAGATCGCCAGTTGGCCTACCCCAACAATAAACAAGATGGAGGTCAGAATTCGCAGAAAAATCTCTCGTTTGGTCATCGTGCGTTCTCCTGTGATCGAATGCGTTTTTCAGTCTTTGGATCGAAGAAGTGGGCGCTTTCCATGTCAATATAGAGTTCGGATGTATCTGCATCCATTCCCTTCCTGTCCAAACGCAAATTGGCAACACAGTCTGTCTTTCCCATTTGCAAATAAAGCAGCGCGTGATTACCCAAATATTCGGTTGAAATCACCTCTGCCTGCACCTGCTCATTCCCGTTACCAGGATGAGTTGTGAAATGTTCCGGCCGAATACCTAGAACAATCTTGTTATCAGTAAATAAAGAGATGGCTTCTAGCTGCTTTTGTGGAATTGCCAAATCTAGGCCATCGGCAATAAATCGCTGATTTTTAATTTCGCCTGTAACGAAGTTCATCGCTGGACTACCGATGAAGCCTCCAACAAACATATTCTCTGGCCAGTGATAGACTTCAAACGGTGTGCCGATTTGCTGCACACGACCTGCATGCATCACCACAATCCGGGATGCCATAGTCATCGCTTCCGTTTGGTCATGCGTCACGTACACAAAAGTGTTGTCTAACTGTTTATGTAGCTGGGTGAGCGCCCGGCGTGCTTCAACGCGTAGCTTCGCATCGAGATTGCTCAACGGCTCATCCATCAAAATGACTTTGGCGGAGCTTACAATTGATCGGCCGAGAGCAACCCGTTGCCGCTGCCCACCCGAAAGGTTTTTTGGATAACGATTGAGCTCACCTTTGAGCTGAACCACAGATGCAGCCTCCATCACCTTTTCATGTAGTGTGTCGAGCGCCTCATGTTGAATCGTCCGGCTGAATCCCATATTTTGGTAAACCGACATGTGACCATAGAGAGCGTAATTTTGGAACACCATTGAAATTTCGCGGTCAGATGGCGCAACATTATTAATGCGTTCCCCCTGAAGATACATATCACCGGCCGAAATTTCCTCTAACCCTGCAATCATTCGCAAGACAGTGCTTTTACCGCAGCCCGATGGCCCCACCAGCACAATAAAATCACCATGCTCAACCTCTATATTGAAGTCGAAAACAGCTTGAACTCCGCCAGGATAAATTTTGTCAATATTTTTGAGAACTAATTCGTGCATGGGATTGCCCTACTTTTGCATGATAGCCAAATCAATTTTATGGTCATCAATATATTGCTGCCGCTCTCGTGAACGTTGGATACAAACAACGGAGCCAATAAGTGCCGCTACACTTGTTGCAACCAACAAGATTTGTATGTAAAGCTGGATCGGATTGATGATTTCTTCAGGAATCCAGAAGAGACGTGCGAGTTGAAATATCCCTAGTCCGATTCCAAAATAGGCCCACTGGATTTGATAGGTTTTCTGCCTTACTGCAACCAAGAAGGCAAAGAGCGATAGCGCAATATTGAGCATGACAAAAAAGCCTAAGCGCACCGTCACCGCCATGTTATTGACAACCAAAAGGGTGAATATCGTATTGCCCAATAGCCAAAATAAGATTAACTGTTGACTGAGGGTGTTTTCCACATAGAGTCGCTTCTCACCTGTGTTCATTGCAATCTCCTGATAAGTGGATGACCTTCTCGTAGCCGCTGAATAAATGATGCAATTGAGACAATGGTTAGTAATACGAATGAGCCGATCAATAAATAATGTAACAAAATCGCTGCATCAAATACGAATGTCGTTGGTACATAATCTTCTAGCTGTGTGAAGTCTAGAGCGAGATAGCTACGCTTGTATATGGGGAGGACATTTAATAATGCAAGTGAACGCAGCATGACAAATACGGTTGTTCCAATGGTAGCAGCCAGACTCGCTAACCCCGGCCGATAGTTGGAAAGTCCAAACAAATACAGCAGGCCTGCCATGACGATAAATAGGAGGACGATGTTAAACGCTTCCTTATTAAAGACCTGTAGTTGCTTATAGTACTCGAACATTTCAAATGTCCCATCGAAAAACAGAACAAAGTATCGCGTCATAAATCCGAGATACACAACAAAAAGGGAGACTACAAATGCAATAATCGCGTAGACGAGGGTTGCTTGTATGCGTATGAGGTTACTAAACACAATTGATCTCCGTTGGATAAGGTGAGGATGGATGAGGCGAGAGATTGGTGCTTGAAAAGATTTTGTTTCCAAACACCTAGTCTCTCGCCTCTTTTATCAGAAGGGAGGCAAGCCCACCCTTCTGACAATAATTAAACTACTGCTGCGAACGCTCGTACGCTGTACGATAAACTTCGATGTAGTCTTCGATACCAGCATCTGCATAGAGAGCGCCAAGCGCCTCTGTGCTTTCAACGGCGGTATCAGCACCTACGATGAACAGGAAGATTTGCTCAGCCTGTTCTTCACCGACTGCCAACTGGCTTAGTTTTGCGCTGTCCTGCTCAGTTAGTGAGAAGACAGGTGGAACTAAACGGAACAGTGGGTCTGATGACTCGTAAGACGGGGTAACAACACCCTTGTCGAAGTACATTTCCCAAGCTGCTGGACCATTGTTAACCGTGGTTTGCATCTCAAATCCGATTTGCTTCTGGTAGCCAAGTGGGATGAGTGATCCTAAATAGTCACGCATGAAACTCGACATATTACCGCTTTTGAACTCGTCAGAATTATCAAGCGCCCATTGGTTAAATTGTGGATACTCGACACCGTCGCCGCCAAGGTAAACAGCACCTTCTTCCAAAACAAATGGAGGTCCATAATTTTGGACGATGACACCTTCTTCAGAATAGAAGTAGTCGAACAAAGCGAGTGCTGAGTTGATTTCTTCTTCTGAAGCAGCGGTTGAAATTGACCAACCGTCTGGCTTGATAACGCGGGTGTTTTCCACGAAGTGGATCCAATCATCAGAGCCAAGTTTGGTTAGCGGAGGCAAAACACTCTCGACCGTTTCGTTAGAAGCGGTTGTTGATGCGATCCAGTCAATGGTCATGAAACCGAACTGGTTGTGTCCTTCTTCACCATCAGCTCCATACAAAACGCTGCGGAAATTGTCGCTGTTGCTGGTGTCAGCAAAATCTGTGTGGATGAGTCCTTCCTGTGAAAGCTGTTGCATGTAGCCAACTGCTTCGAGGAAGCCTGGATCATTGAAAGAGAATTGCAATTCACCATCTGCATCAAGATAGAAACGAGCGCCGGTTGCGTCCGATCCGAATACACGTTGGCCACCCCAGTATGGGATAAGACGCAATGCGTCGAAGCGGTCGCGCGAGCGACGTGTAAAGAATGCTTCTACCTGAGCATCTGGAACAACTTCACCAGTCGTAATCTTGGTGACGGTGTTAGGTGACAATTCAACAACGCGCCATAGAGCAACCAATTCGTCGATGTCGTATTGAGCGTTAACGCCAACATAAAGCTCAGACGGATTTGCAAGATCTGGATAGGTTGCAGCAATGTACTCAAGCAGGGCAGCTCGGGCTACATCAGATGTTAATTCACCACCGCCAGCAGCTTCATTCTGCATGTCTACAACGTTGCTGTCGTTACGATCCCAGTAGCCTGAATAAGCTGTGGTGAGCGAATGCGTTTCCGCTTCGAGCATGTCGTCTGAGTCAAGCAAACCTTGAATCCACTCTGTACGTGCGTTGAAAACGCGAGCGTAGTTACCAATCTCCGCTGCATATGCAACGTGATAAATACCACCATCATAAGCGGTGATCGCTTTAGCAATGTTGGGATTTTCGTTTAGATAAGCTGCGAAGTTTGGCATTTGATCAAGACGATCATTCAAGCGAACGAAGTAGCCTTGTGCGCCATATGCCATTAGGTCATCAGCAATACCGCTACCACCAAAGATGTCGGCACCGTCGAAATTGGTTGCGGCCGAAACATCAATCATTTCACCCGAACTTTGGTCCTGAATGGTCACATCATTGATAGCCACACCTAATTGTGACTGAATGTATTGCCACGTTGGTTTGAGCTGGCCTTGTGCAACTACCGTACCATCTGGCTGTTCGAGTGGTGTTGGTTGATTGTATGTCAGGGTGCGCTGGTTATTGCCTAATGCGAAGTTGATGTCGAGGGATTCAGCCATTACAGCTTCTTCCATCACTTCCTCTTCCATTACTTCTTCAGCTTCTTCAACAACCTCTTCGGCCATTTCTTCGACAGCTTCCTCTGCCTCTTCCATCACTTCTTCAGCCTCTTCAACAACCTCTTCGGCCATCTCTTCAGCTTCTTCAACGACTTCTTGTACTTCTTCAACCACAGCCTCTACAGACTCTTCTACCGTTTCTGGAACGGTAACTGCCGTACTACATGCTGTAGCAACTAGCACTGTAACCATTAACAGGCTTGCTAACAGCAGATGTTTAGAAAGTTTCTTCATTTCTATTCTCCTTAAAATTGATAAAATTTTCTATCACGATACAAAACGCAAGTGCGTTTGATTTACAAATTAATTAGGTCGTTGGTTCGTGCCGCTTCGCTGAGCCACTGACTATCGACCTACTGGTTACTGGCCGAACTTTGGTTCGGCTAAGCTCAATCAACAAAGTTGAGCCGATTACCCTTTTACTCCGCCCAAATTAACCCCTTTAGCAAAGTGACGTGAAATGTAAGGGTAGACAATGAGCACAGGGATAATTGAAACGATAAGAACGGCGAAGATGTAAGAATCGGCCGAATATGCCAAGTCAGGCGGCAAGTCATCAAACATCCAACGATAGTTCTCAATCAAAATTCGCATGTAAACTTGAAGCGGCAATTCTGTCGGGTTTTGGAGCAGCATCCGCGCCCAAAAATAGCCATTCCAACGGCTCGTTGCGTAGAATAAGGCGATGGTAGCAATCGCCGCTTTTGACATCGGCATATAAATGCTCAGCACCATCTGGAATTCATTTGCCCCATCAATTTTTGCCGCTTCTTCGATCTCATGCGGAATTGCAGCGAAAAAGCTCCGCATCAAAATGATGTTGAACGCCTGCACGCCAAAGGCAACAATGATGCCCCAGCGGTTGTCAACACCCAGCCCTGTATAGTTTAAGAATAGTGGCACCATGCCTGCGCTAAACCACATCGTGAACACGACTAAGAAGTTGAACGTGCGGCGGAAAAGGAGACGACGTTTACCAAGAGCGTACGCGCCGGTGATGGTTATAAACAAGCTCCAGGCGGTGCCGAAAATAGTGTAGAAAAGTGTGTTGATAAAGGAAATCCATAAACCTTTATCGAGATAAACCAGCTCGTAGACTTCAAACGTAGGGTTAACGGGGGTAAGAAGAACCTGTCCCGTTTCATAGGCGATCTTGCCACTAATGGAGGCGGAAAAGGCGTAAACCACGGGGAAAAACGCCAACAAGCTAAAGCCGCCAACCAACACGAGAGCGAAAATTCTAAATACACGTTCCGATTTGCTTAATCCAAGTTGCATCATATACCTCCTACCAAAGTGATTCATCCGAGATCTGGCGACTGATGAAATTTGCGCCAACGACCAAGCCAAAGCCAATAATCGAGTCAAACATGCCGGCGGCCGCGCCAAGCGCTTGGTTCCCCCCTTCGAGACCGATGCGGAGGACAAAGGTTGCGAGCGTATCAGCCGTCTCGTAAGTGTTGGCGTTATAGAGCAGAATGACGCGTTCAAATCCGACCGAGAGCATTCTGCCGATGCGCAACACAATCATGATGATTAGCGTTGGCGCCATACCGGGAAATGTGACATAGCGAATTTCTTGCAGCTTATTACCGCCATCCACCTTGATCGCTTCATATAAGACAGGGGAGATCGCCATAATCGCAGCGAAGAAGACAATGGAACTGTAGCCAGCCTCCTTCCAGATGCCTGTAATGATGAACATCGGCCGAAAATAATCGGCATTCTGCGCAATCTTGGCCGTTTCCTCAATGACACCGAGATTAATCAAAAGCCCCGACAATATGCCGGTGTTCGTTTCGCTGTTGCGCAGCATCGTCAACACCAGGCCGGTAATCGTCACTTCTGACAAAAAATGAGGTAGGTACGATAATGTTTGTGTGATGCCGCGTACGGTGCTGTTAATGATCTCGCTGAAAAATATTGCCAAAATAATTGGAATTGGGAAGCCAAAAATAAAGCCATACAGACTAATGACAAAAGTGTTCCGAAAGGCCCGCCAAAATTGAGCCGCAAAATTCCCGCTGATTAATGAAGCAAAGTTGGCAAACCCGACAAAGTCACTCCCCATCGCTCCAAGATTGGGCTGGAAGTTTTTAAATGCGATCAGCAAACCGGCGAGAGGCTTGTAAAACCAAAGCGCATACCAAATGATGAGCGGCAACAATAATAGGTAAAGACGATAATCGTCTTTCAAAGTTTTAAGAACTTTTAAAAGTTGATTTTGTTCTCCGTAAGTTTCATCTTTCATTCAGCTGTCTCCTAAGACATTTCCTTAGATTCTTCTTCCCAAATCACCGTTGACTCACCGGCCGGGATTTGGAACCGAAGCAGACCTAACTCTGCATCGTATTTAGCAGTGACTTCTGCCCCATTAATTTGGACAGATTGAATAGATTCTGTTTGTTCACCCACGGCACAGCTAATCCATGTTGGCCGTTGGGCTGATGTTGTGCATCCACTGGCGGTAAGTGCGATATCGGCCGGTGATGATGCGATCATAACGAGATGACCGTTGTGCCATAAACTCGTGACGTTGCCAGCTATCTTCAAATTGTTAGAGATCGCGCACCACGCCGCATCGGTCGTTAGACGATCAGCGATCCGCATATGACGTCGGCCACCGGTAAATGCAACCAGCGTGTTGTTCACTTGCGCGGCCGAACCAAATTGGCACTCAAGCTGTTCAATATTGGCATCTGCAAGCGACAAAACAACAAAATAGCGTGCTTGGGTTGTGGGTTGATCAGGTGAGAGGACGAGCGCGTGTTGATCACGTCTTATAATCCACTCAGGTTTAGCAGAGGTTGGGTTCGCGCTAATTTCTTCGACCCGCAGATCGCCTACGATTGATTGCGGCTCAAGAGCATCTACTTGCATCGAATGAGTTTCAGCCTTAATCTGCCACGTTTGATCGGCAACTTGTTGCGCCGCCTGATCAGTTTGCAGCAACCATTCGAGCTGATGGGCTGAATCTAGCCGGATGTCATCACACATCACGATCGTGTCCGCACCCAGCATCAACATTTGGCGACTAAACTGCGTGATATCGAGATCGGCCGAATACGCTCCGGCCGCTTCACCACGCATATAAACCGCACCATCCGCGACAAACCAGTTTTCTAACCGGCCGCCCCATTCTTCAGTCAATCCTTTATACGGATCTTTGTCCCCATCGAGATATTGCCCCTTCCCATCGACCAGCAAAGTGCTGTGATGGCGGGTCCATTTCTCTTTGCTATACCCTTGGTCGACGGTCAGATAATCATCACCGCGTGTCAAGATAAAGCTGTTGGCGTCGTTGTGGTCATGGTTGGCTTTGATCGTTTTCCAATCGTGGAGGCGGTTGAACATCTGTCCTAATTGCCAGCCACGACTGCCGTTCGGCGTTCCACATTTAAATGCGAGATAGGTTGCATCTTTTTCCCAGCTGCTCCGGGTTGTGATCAATCCTAAGTCTGGGAACACCATTGTTTTCGGAAGCGTTTCAAGTGGTTCAGGATCAACCGTCGGATCGAACCAGACAAAATCAACCCATGCTTCGGGTAGTAGACCGGGTTTAACCAGCCCCTCACTTCCTTCACGTTCCCATTCACCAATTTTGTCAAAATGGTCTGCCAGCCATTGGGCATGTCCATTGCGATAGACGCTTGCCATGCGATAGAGCATCATGCGTGAGTGCGAACTGGCACGGTCATGACAGTCGCCAAAGTTGGCAGTGTTCACCCAATTAGACGCAGCGACCCCGATGCGATAGTTGAACGCATTCCGTAGAAAATCACTGTCATGCAGATCAACATCGGACTCTTGCTTCAGCATGTGCAGTGGAAAGAGCAGGAACTGAAATCCGTAGCGCCAGTAAACTGGCCCTTCGTAATCGGAACCATCTTCGGGGAAGAGTCCTACAACACGCTCAAAATTGCCGATTGCATCTTTGATCCAATAGGAGGTGTCATAATCATCGGCCGCAAGTGCATAAGCGGCCGTCAAAAAGCCACCGTTGCAAATCCAGTTATGGTTTTGCCAATAATGACGGGTCCAAGAAGTCCCAATGTCGGTAATTGAAAATTCATACAGCCGCTCGCCCTGTAAACGAAGTTTGGCGATTAAGTCAGCCCGCTCATCGGCCGGTAGTCGGTCGCCAACCCAGTTGAGCGCGAGACTAAACCCAAACAGAAGCCAAGACGCATCAAGGTCGTGGTCTGGCATACGGGTTAACCCCCAGTGAGGGTAGCCAATGCCGACTTTTAGCCATTTACGCATCGTAATTAAATAGCTGTCATCGTCGGTTAATAGGTTGGCCAAAGCCATATTGGCACAAGCCATCCCGATATAGGTGATCGAATCACGGGGGTGGTCGGGTGGCGGCAAAGGTGTATCGGCATATGAGGCAGCTTGCTTTAGCAAACGCTCGTACTGCGCTTTATGAGTTGTTTGGCTAAGTTGTATCCATTCTTCTAGTGAATGGTCACGTAAAAACAGATAGCTACTCATATTATTTTTGTTCAATCACCGTTGAGTAAGTTTGTTTTTGGCCAATGGTCCGGCCGATAATGACCGTTCGTTGTTGGGTCGGCGTGCGTGATGTGCCGGGGCAACTGCCCAATAGCAATTTGAAGGGAACCTCGCCAGAAAGGATTATTTGATACTGATCCTCACCATTTTTTATGGTAAGAGAAACATTCTCTTGAATCACACTTTCTCCAACTAAGTTAATAAAAGAAGCTGCACCTTCTTGGCCTAGCGGTTCGCTTTTTGCAGTCATTTCGCAAGATGGCTGAACCTCGCCATCAACATGGAACAGCCAATCAAAGGTGTGTTCAGATTCGGCCTCGGCCGTTAGAACATCAAATATTTTGTCGTCTTTAGATTCTGTTGTGCGCTCAAGCTGGATACCGGGATATGCATCTGGCATGCTCATCACCAGTTGGTTTCCATCCCAATTAACAAGTTCACCACCACAGTTGGCATGAGTCTGCCCATCGACTACGATGGTGTTATGGGCGTAGCTATGTGGATACCATTCTCTGCGAGCGGGCAATGCATATAGCGGGCTGCCCGCATCTTTTGAAAACGGCCAAACGATTAAACTTAGGCGATCATATTGGTGATGATGGCCCGTATATGGGCCAAAAGTTGCGAGGGCGGCCAATTTGCTGCCGGTGCGCCATTGGGCCAAGCCGGATGAAGAGAGAACAGTGTTGGTTCTTTGGTCTGCTGATTGGTTTGCTGGTTGGTTGGCTTTGCCGAACATGAGAGCGGCCCAGTTGGTGCGCTGGCGATTCTCGCGGCTGTAAGCGGCGGCTAAAACCTGCTGAAATTCACCATCGGCCGATTGGCCGTCTAATATTTCATAAACTTGAATCAGTTCAGGGTCATAGATGCTGTCTTGCCAATATGAGCCCTCTGAAATGTCTGGCAATGAGCCATCGGGCCATGCAAGGTTGGCTACAGCAAGCCCCATGCCTACATTAGATTGACCCTGCTCTCCAACGTGATTTTGAATGTCGATTCCATTGGCGGCTGCGGCTTCAGCCAGAATTAGGTTCGCGAGCAAAACAAAGTTGTGATAGTACGGAGTAACTTCAAACTCCATATTATCTGCAAGAATCGCAACATCGATGTGGGCTTTAAACCCGGCCGGAGCTTCGATAGCCCGTTTGATCATCGCTTGATCTTGGATGGCAAAACCCATCAGACCCAAGCAACCGTTGATCCACGCCATATAGTTGCTGCTTACTTTGTCTTGAGCGATTAATTTATCTTGAGCCTGCTCCATAACTCGTTGGAGAGGCTTCCACAATTCGTTTTGGATACGTTGGTTTTGTTCGGCCGTAAGCGTCTCTGTGATGCAATCATAGGCTTGGATTAAAGGCACGGCCCAAAGTCCTTCGGTTAACGCTTGGTTAAAAGCATGTCCTTTGAGCATCCATGGCTCTGCGTCAGATAATCCGTCAAACTTGGTGTAGAAGTCTGCATACTGGAGCAAAATCGACAAGACAGCTTGGCGACAGATTTCTGATCCTCTTACTTGGTAGGCAAATCCGGCATCCCGAGCCAAATCAGTGATTTGACGATGGCGCCACACACGCCACGCGGCGTCCAGTTTTTCACCTTCACACAAATGTCCGGCCGGGCAATGATGCACGCCAAGGGTTGCTCCATCAAATGTAATGGGAAGCCAGTGATCTAAGCAAATGTAGTTGTGAATCCAGCCGCCTGCCTCTTCTGGCACGGTTTGGCCTGATTCGACAAAATGCTTTGCGCGTTTTTCAATCGACTGCCAAGCCGATTGCGCCCAAGGAACTGAATCAGCTTTTTTCTTGGCCTGTTGGAGGGTGGCCGGGGGCAAACAATACATGTGGGGAAGTAGTAAAAGTTTGTGCTGAAGGTTCATTTATATAGAAGAACCTTCAGCAATGGAGAAGAAGATAATTAGGTAAAGTAAAGTCCGCCGTTAATTTCGAGAACTTCACCGGTAACAAAGCCTGCCATATCTGAGGCTAAGTAAATTCCGGCCGCAGCTACGTCATCTACGTGTCCACCACGCCCAACTGGAATTTTGCCAACGATCATGTCTTGGACATTGTCCGGGGTAAATGTGTTGTGGAACGCGGTGTCAGCAATGAAGCCTGGAGCAATTGCATTTACCGTAATGCGACGTGGACCAAGCTCTTTAGCCATACCACGGGTAAAGCTGATAACAGCTCCTTTTGATGCGGCATAAATGCGAGAGCCACCGCCACCTCCATCTTGTGCCGCCAACGAAGATAAGTTGATGATCCGGCCGCCATCAGGCATGAATTTCAACGCTTCGCGGGTGCAGTAGAAGGTACTGCTAAAGTTAACGTCCATCACTTTGTGAAAGTGTTCATCACTCATTTCTGAGGTTTCGACTCTGGCCAAAAGCCCACCGGCGTTATTGACCAAAATATCAATTTTGCCGTCCATTTTTTCAGCTGAAGCTTTCATCACTTCGCTGACTTGCGCACTATCGGTCGCATCCAGTTGCATACCGGTAATTGCATCATTGTCGAATGGTTGGAACTCGCTTGAAAAGTGAGTAGACACAACCTTTGCACCGCAGTCTGCGAGCATTTGCACCAACGCTCGGCCGATTCCGTGATTGCCGCCAGTTACGACAGCTGATTTTCCTGTTAAGTCGATTTTCATAAAATTTTTCCTAGTTTTGTTTTTGTTTTTTGCAAAGAGATTGCCAGCTTTGGTTAATTTTTCCTCTTGGGCCCCTGCTGGGGAACCTGAGCTGTTGATGATCTAACGATGAGTTGAGCCGGAAGGATTTGATGGTCTTGTTTCTCATCAAATTTTCCTTCAAGCCTGGCTACAAGCCTGTTTACCGCCATCGTAGCAATTTTTTCAATTGGCTGGCGGACAGTCGTTAATGATGGTTGAACAATTTCAGTTAGGGTGATGTCATCGACGCCAACCACTGATAAATCTGAAGGAATTTGGAGACCCATATCTTTTGCCCCTGCATATGCGCCAAAGGCGAACATGTCATTGATGGCAAAGATGGCGGTTGGTGGGTCCAATCTACTTAACAGCTCTTGGGTGCCTTGACGGCCGAGGTCGACCGCATCAGCATCTCCATAACTATTTTCCGATGTAGAAACATCCCAAATTAGTTCAGGGTCAGATTGAATAGCTGCATCTCTTAAAGCGGATTGGTAGCCAGACAGGCGGTCTAAGCGACTGACTGTTTGGATCGGTCCAGATAAAAAACCGATCCGTTTGTGCCCTAATGACAAAAGATGCTTTGTCGCCAAGCGAGCGGCTAAATGGTTATCAATACCAACACTATCTACACGGGTTCCATCATCCGCTTGTGTTGGCCGTTCAAATGCTACGACATGGAGTCCACGTGAGATCAACGTCTCGAAATGAGAAAGTTGAAAAAGTGATGAACCGAAAATCATGCCGCGTACACCATAACCCCATAATTCTTCTGCGTATTTAAATTCCCGTTCAGGGTCACGGTCACTATTGCCTAACAAAACTTGGTAGCCAAGTTTCAGGGCGGCCGATTCCACATGCCTTGCAAAGATGCCGTAAAACGGATTTGCTACTGATGGCACGATTAAACCGATAATGGCTGATTGCCCTGTTTTTAGCTGACGAGCCGCTTGATTAGGCGTATACCCTAATTCGTCAATCGCTTCAAGGATGCGCTGTTCTGTGCTGGGGCGCATTCGCTTTGAACGGCCGTTTAGCAGGTTTGAAACAGTGCTGAGTGAGACACCGGCTTTTCGGGCGACATCAGTGATGGTTACTTTGTTCGTCATGAAGCTATTCTGGGCAAAAGATGAAAATATATTATTTGGTGTAACGTTTTACTAAACAGATGGTAGCCTTAGGTATTATCTTTGTCAAATTTTTAATTATTTACCCCTGTTATTTAAGGCCAGGGTACGCACAGGGTACGCAGTGGAGGAGCTAGCATGTAGAATTGAGGTGGAATCGATTTTTTTAGTGCATCGTTTTACTAATAAAACTAAATTGATTGTAGCCTTATTTTTCAGCAAATTTTGGGTCTAAATATCTCAATGTGGATACAAGGTATCGACAATAGGGCTTCTGTGGTAACCATTTAGATTTAGCATGAAAAAGCGAGTGGGCCGGGAGCAGACTATGAAAAGATGATGGGGTGTTATTGCAGACAGAACTAAGTTGGGTTCTTGACCTCAATTACGGTTTTAGGTTGAGATGCGCTTAGTAGCAGGCAATAAAAAAGACCGAAACATTTTAAAAAAATGTTTCGGTCTTTTTGTGCACATTGGTGAGCTGTGCTCACACTTGTGCCCCCACGGAGATTCGAACTCCGGTTTTAGCCTTGAAAGGGCTACGTCCTGGTCCCCTAGACGATGAGGGCAACGGACGAGAATTATAGCAATGTGATTTTTTTAAATCAACAGACATTTACAAATTGAACACCTTTGTAAACGTCGTCATACAGAACGATGGAAAAAAGCATTATCAGTTTGCTCCTAAATTTAGGAGATTAGCGGTTATTGTCCACTGGCTTTTAAGCAAAACTATTTTTACAAAGGTTTTCATTTTCCTTGCCAATCGATTCGAGTCATATTTTCAATTTAAGCCTTTTGACACTTCCGCAGACAGAGCTGTAAAAAAAGAAGGTGTTGAGCCAATTGAGCCGACTAACATGCCAGAATTATGTAATTGAATCAGCCTTAGTTTTTCCGCCCGTTATAATTAAAAAAGTTATAAATATCTAGCTATCTGCAATTTGCACGGCTCCAGAAACTGGGGATGCAGCTTGCACCAAATATTTTCATGTCAAACAATATCATTAATGTTATACGGACAGGTTCTATAGGTGGAGTAAGCGGAGTTAAAGGCGGCTCTTTCGCAGGCGCTATTGGCGGGGGTATCTTGATGATCCTTACCGGGCTGGCTAGCCTATCAACACCGGCCGGGTTTGGCTTTGTTATATTTTCTACGCTCATTGGCCTGACGACCGGCATGATGACCGGGGCGCTTATTGGCTATTTTGTTGGCTGGTTTAATGGGGCTGTGAGCAGCTGGGGCGAGCAAGAGCCAGAGCTCGATATGAAGCGAGTTAATGCAGTTTGGCACGTAACCTTAATTATTGTTTGGGCCATTACTGGCTATTATCTTTTCCAGCAAGTGCCATTGGTTGGGGCCGCAGGTGGAGCATTGGCCGGTATTTTAGCGGCACGCATTTCGATTAAAGACTTTGTTAAAATGATTGATGTGCAATCGGCCGAAATTGATCCGGACGATTTGCGGCCGGATAAAAATCGCTGGAAGCATGCAGACTCCTAATCTAAGACTCTTTAAAAACTAATCGATTGGGATCATTAAAAAGTCGGAGCCATCAGAGCGTATAAACCGGGGCCAAGGCTCTTGCCCTGCATAAACCCCAATCCGCATTTCGGCCGCATCATCATGTTTGGCTAGCTGATGCAGTTGAATCAAAGTATCACCCGTTTGCCAAAATCGATGAGGAGCATCTAGCCCATCATGTTGAGCCAGCAGATTACCATTTGCATCAACCAAATGGAGAAACAGCTTCGTATCTGGATCTGTTGGGTTAGGATAATTGTCTACCTGCCAAACTGTGATCAGTTCAATTAATTTGGGGTCGGCCGATTCTACAAACTGGTAGCCACTAAATATGAGCCTGTTGCCAGAGCCGCTGCTAAAAATCTGATCTACTTCGATAAAGCTAAACTGAATAGGCGCGTTTGCTGAATAGATGACAAAGTTTTCTTCCGTTTCCACCTGATGCTGCTCAGTAAGTATATTGTTCAAACTTGGGTGGAAGGGCAAATCGGCCGGTCGATATATCGTATAGAGGTTTGGCTCGTGGCTCGGGACAACAAGCGTCTGAATCTCACCCACTCGGCCGAAATGCCGCCTTTGCACCGAATCGTTTTTCAAAGTCAATTCTAGCGTTGGATCATCCATGCTTTCGGGTGTCCAGCCTGCAATGCTTACTTGAGTAATTTCAGGGTGTTGATCTATGTTCCGGCCGATTTCGGTTAGTGATTTTTGCCACACAAATTGGACTTCTGAACTGTTTGGCCAAGTGATCCACACATCCCGCCCAGACCGCACGCCATAGAACAGCAGAATCACGACTGTCAAGACGGAAATTAAGGTAAAACTCATTTTTGTTGTGGATAACTGGCTGTTTCTTGTGGATAACTGTGGATAACTGTGGACAAACCCACTATTTCCTATGACTTTGGTCCTAGAAAATGAAAAGCCAAAAAAGGACAAAACCTGTTCTATAACCACTATTGGAAACGCTACCGTTACCGGTAACATCAAAATCATGCGGATGGTACTAGGCGCATCAACGGTCACAACACTTGGGACAACGCTGGCACCCAGCCACACGAGTAAAAATCCATAGCGGATGTCGCGAATGCGCCAAAGCGAAATAAGCAGCCCACCGTAAAAAAGGATGGCAAAAATTGGTTCAAAGATGGGCTGAAACGCAACGCCTTGACGCCAAAGCGGGTCGCCTGAAAAACCGAATCCACCCAGAATGGCTAAGGTGTTTTGCAAAACCGGCTGGAAGTCACCTGAGAGCATCGCGCGCATCGGCCCATCGATTTCTCCGGTGCGGATCTCGATGTTCTGTGGATTTTGTAGAAACAGAATGAGCGGCAGTGAAACAAGCAGATAGACGGCCGCGAATAAAAGCCAATCTCGCCATGTAGATTTAATCAATTGCCGATGAAAAATGGCGATGTAAATAAGAAATCCGACAAAAAAGATTGGGAGTGTGCGAGAGGCGAGATATGTATATGAGGAAAGCCCGGCTAGCAAGGCAGCCTCGATCAAATAGCGGCGCTCTTCCTTTATAAAGTAATCCCACATGAAGCAAGCGGCCAGTCCGGCCGTGACCGGCAAGCTGATCGCCCGTAATGCCAAGCGGCTGTAAAAGACCGGCATGAACAGCACGGCGATAATGGCTGTGGCTAGGATGGCAAAATCACGGCCGAACAGTCGTCGGTTTAGTGCATAGGTGACTGCAACTGAAAGTAAACCCATTAGTGCTGCTGGAGCACGTAGTGCGATGAGATTATCCCCGACTAGCCAGACAAATAGGGTTTGCCAATAGTGGAATCCGGCTTCATGCCCGTAGGCTTCGGTAAAGTAAACGCCATGCTGCCCGGCCATAATCGCTTTATCGATGAGCCAGTTGGCGACTTCGTCATGCTCTGGCCCAGGTGGAGAGTGCGTCACAAAGCCGACAATGCGCATGAGCGCGGCCGTGAGCAGAATGAGGGTCAGAATGATTTTATGCGGGTGGCGCAGGGGCATGGGGCCGATTATAACGTGGGTTTCGGTAACCAACTTGTCGTTTTAATAAAAGGACACATGTCAGTTCTTGCTTGGGACTTTTATTTTATAATCGAAAAAAAGTTTTGGAGGTAATGATGAAGGTTTTGGTAACAGGCAGTGCGGGGCATTTGGGCGAGGCTTTGATGCGGACGTTAAAGGCTCAAAAAGTTGAAGCGGTCGGGACTGATATTCTCGCTTCAGAATTTACACACAGGGTGGGTACGATTGCTGATCGGGAACATGTACGGGCATGCATGGCAGGGATAGACGTGGTATTGCATACGGCAACCCTGCACAAGCCCCATGTGGTGACACATTCCAAACAGGATTTTATCGATACAAACGTAACGGGGACATTGAATCTGCTTGAAGAAGCGGCCGCAGTTGGGGTTCAGGCCTTCATCTATACGAGCACGACGAGTACATTTGGGGATGCGATGCAGGCTAAACCAGATGGGCCAGCTGTGTGGGTAACTGAAGAGCTGGTGCCTGTGCCTAAAAATATATACGGAGTGACGAAACTAGCGGCCGAAAATCTGTGTCAGCTTTTTTCACGTAATCATCAATTGCCATGTTTGGTCTTAAAAACCTCTCGCTTTTTTCCAGAAGCTGATGATAGCAAAGCGGTTCGGGATGCGTATGCAGACGATAATGCCAAGGCGAATGAATTTTTAAACCGACGGGTTGATGTTGAAGATGTGGTAAGAGCCCATTTGCTGGCGATGGAAAAAGCGGGTGAGATCGGCTTTGAGAAGTACATCATTTCTGCAACGACGCCGTTTACACGGGCTGATTTGGTCGAGCTGAACCAAAATGCTCCAGTCGTGTTGAAACGGCTGATGCCTGATTATGAAGATGCTTATGCTGATCTTGGTTGGAAGATGAGTCCCACGGTCGGCCGGGTGTATGTGAATCAAAAAGCTCATAATGAGTTAGGTTGGCGGCCGAAGCATGATTTTGTTGACGTGCTAGATCGGGTTAAAGGGGGTGGTAGGCTCTTGAGTTCTTTGGCGTACGAGATTGGGCAGAAAGGATACCATGACGAGCATTTCACCGATGGGCCGTATCCGGTTAATGAATAATCGGGATTCCTAGCTTATTCTTCGCTGTTTTCGTCATTGGCCGAATCTTGCTGATACCCTTCGACAAAGTCCAAGGCTTCCCGCAGCCATTCTAAATACATTTCTTCAAACTTAAACGCAAAGCGCGTCATCTCTAAAAAGAAAGGGTCACGGGGTGCATCGGGAGACATATTAGGATGCTCACCTAAAGGCGCTGGCCCAGTTGGGAGCATCACTCGGTTATCAAGATATTGAGCCATTCGAGTTTCATGTTCAAAAATGCTGGCACCCAACGTATTGGCCAAATCATCGGGAGTGGCAAACGCACCAAACGTAAAGCGTAGTAGCATTTCGTCTCGCACCTGCAGGCTCTTGACCGGGTAACTCGCTTGCCATGTGCGCAGAGCATCTTGGCCTTCTGCCGTAATTTGATACACTTTTTTATCCGGCCGGCTTTCCTGCTGTAGCCGTTCCATTGTGGCCCAGCCAAATTCTTCGATACGGCTCAGTTCATTGTAAATTTGGCGCTGAGTCGCATTCCACATGGGGGCGAGCGCCTGATCAAACAGCTGTTTTAAATCATAGCCAGACATCGGGCCTGTGTAAGCGAGTAGGCCGAGAACGCCATAAGTAATTGGGTATGCTTTGGGTTGAGTCATATGGTTTGCATGGCTAGGAGCCACTCACCCGATTTTACCCAGCATGGTGGATATGCGGTAATTTTCTCTTGACGGATGTAACATCAAATATTATGATATCATATCATATGACATGATAGTGCTTGATAATGTTCGATTGAGTTAATAATCAATCAAGGAGAAAATGATGAATTTTGCAAAGCGTGTGTTTCAGGCCGCGGCAGTATGGGGTTTCTTGGTGATCACCCCTCTGTTTTTCTTTGAAGAGCAGATGAGCGCAAATGGTCCAATGCTCTATCCTGAAAATTACTATGGATTTTTAGCCGTTACTTTTGCTTGGCAAGCCTGTTTTTACGTGATTAGTCGTGATCCTGTTCGGTTTCGGCCGCTGATGATTCCAGCCATGCTTGAAAAGTTTCCGATTATCGTGATTTATACCGTTCTATGGCAGCAGGGGCGGCTGGCGGCACCTGCACTTGTGTTTGGTGTGATTGACCTAATTTTTGGTGTTTTATTTTTGGCGGCATACTTGCGCACAGATAATGCGCCATCTTGGAATGTTGTTCATCAATAATAGATTTGAGGAAAATGGAGAGCCTGCTATAGCTAACTTGACACCACTCATATTTCTTAACACCTCCATCTTAGAATGACACTCATTTAACGATCGCAGAATAAAAACACCTTTATGAAAAACAAACTGATTTATCTCTTTGGGCCATTTATTTGTATTGCCATGATTTTTACAGCTTGCGCTGCCGCCAATGGTGCGCCGACTCCGCAAACAAACGGTTTGGCTGAAGGTCCACCGGCCGAAGACCCCCCAGCGGCCCAAAGCTTGAGTGAAGCAACCGGGGCATCAGCTCATAATGTGATTTTGATTATTGCTGACGATTTCGGAGTCGATATGGTAGCCCTCTATAATGAGTCGGCCGCTGATCTGCCCCCAACCCCCAACATCGATGCCCTTTTAGACGAAGGGGTTTTGTTTGAGAATGCATGGACCAATCCGATCTGTTCACCAACCCGAGCCGCGATGTTAACCGGCCGCTATGGATTTCGTACCGGCGTGGGCGACCCTGTTGCAAATACAGATGAAGGGATACGGCTAAGCGAATTTACCTTGCCCGAAGCGATTACGGCCGGTTCATCCTTCGACTACACCCATGCCAACATCGGTAAATGGCACCTCTCATCTCAACAGAATGGCGCTCGGGACAATCCAAACCTGAGTGGGTACGATCATTTTTCAGGTGTGCTGCGCGGTGGCTTAAGAGACTACTCTGAATGGACCAAAGTCGTGAATGGGACTAACGTTGATGTGACGAATTATGCGACGACTGAAACGGTTAATGATGCAATTAGCTGGATTGATGATCAAAATCAGCAGGACAAACCGTTTTTCTTGTGGCTGGCGTTTAACGCCCCCCATTCACCCTTTCATCTGCCCCCGCTTGATCTGCATAGCTATGATGACCTTGCCCCAACGGGTGAAAGCGATCGGGATTACTACAAAGCGATGGTCGAGGCGATGGACACCGAAATCGGCCGCCTGCTAGACTCACTCCCGGCCGATGTACGGGCCAACACAACGGTTGTTTTTATCGGCGATAACGGAACGCCCGGACAAGTGGTTCAAAGTCCGCTGACCCGACACAGTGCTAAAGGCTCTCTCTATGATGGTGGGGTGCATGTGCCATTGATCATTTCTGGCCCGAAAGTTGCCAGTCCTGGCCGGACATTAGAAGCACTCGTCAATAGTGTGGACATGTTTGCCACTGTTTTAGAATTGATGGGGATAGACGTGGCTGAAACTGTGCCAATGGCTGAATCGCTTGATTCTGTCAGCATGGTTCCGTATATGAGCAATACGACTCATACAGAAGCACGTGAATGGGTCTTTGCTGAACGATTTGGCTCTAACGAGCGCGCCGACTATGCTAAAGCGATTCGAGATGAGCAGTACAAGCTGATTGTGTTTGAAGATGGGGATGTGGAGCTCTACGATTTGCAGTCTGACCAATTTGAGGCGAATAATTTGCTGGCGGCTGGGGCTTCGCTATCGGCCGATCAGCAGATGGGCTATTGCGCACTGGTGACTGACATTACCGACTTGCTCCAAAGCGAGCCGGGGCAAACGTTGCCACAGGTGCCAGAAGAGTGCGGCTGAAAGGTACTTTTACCCATCACATTTCGAATCGACTGATCTAGTGTTTTGTCAATCGTCATTTGACCCAATTTCCAACGGCACAAAACACTGAAAGCTACGTCATACTCGAAGACAATTCCGATCATTCCATCCTTGACGTAGCACTAGATTAATGAAAGGGTTAAAGCAGCCGCACTTAAGAACGAGGCCGCTGTGCGCACATGGTTCCACAGCGTCCAACGGACCAGATAGGTTGCCCACAAATCGGCCGCTTCTGTACTGCTTGCACTGACCGCATCGAGTGCGTCATTCATCGGAACGTTGAAAACCATCGTTACCACAAAAGAGCCTGCGATATAAATGAGGCATCCGGCCAAAAGGTAGCCTGCCCCCGTAGCGGGCCAGCTCCAAAATAACGACAGAGCCAATCCCAAACAAACAATCCCCGTGCCGATAAAAGCGACAAAAAAGAGCGGGTTAAGAATCACTTTGTTAATCGCCTGCATCGCCGCGATTCCCTCGGCCGGTTTTAACTGCCCCAAGGCCGACATTACCGTATTTGAAAAGATAAAAAAGACACCGGCCATGACGCCTGAGCCTAAGGCGGCCAAAAGGGTTAGGTTTGAAAAGATATTGTTGAACATGCTGTTTTCTCCTTAAACTTTCTATGCATCCAGCATATCAGTGTTCATCAGGATTTTGAATGCTTGAAAATCTCTCAATTATGCTCGAACGTCCTGGATGAGTCGGTTTGACAGCAGAGAAATGATCTGTTACTTTGAAAAAATGATCGAACACAACAAATCGGCCGATGTTGTTCAGCCAAATTGGGGGTCAGCAGACCCGCTTGGAGAAGCGCTACACTTTTTGCGCATGGATGGAGTGTTTTATACCCGATCTGAATTTAGCGCCCCGTGGGGGTTGGCGCTTCCATCGTTTCCTGGCTGCGTCATATTCCATGTGGTTACATCCGGCCGCGCTTTGCTCTGCACAGATGGGGAAGAGCAGCAGCTGCTACAACCGGGCGACTTTGCGCTGGTGCCCCACGGCGAGGGGCATACGCTGTTGAGCAAGCCAGATGCCCCAGCCGGAAAGCTGTTTGACTTGCCCCGCCAGCAAATCAGTGATCGGTACGAAATTTTGCGTCACGGCGGCGGAGGGGAAGCGACAACGATGATCTGTGGTGCAGTTCGGTTTGATCATCCGGCCGCGTATCAGCTCGTCAAATTTTTGCCGTCACTCATCCGTATCGATGGGTGGCGTTCGCCCCAGATGGAGTGGTTCCAAAGCACGTTGCGCCTGATGGCGACAGAGGCGGCCGAACTCCGGCCAGGAGGTGAAACGATTATCACTCGTTTGGCTGATATTTTAGTGATTCAGGCGATTCGCTCATGGATGGCGGAAGATCCGTTGGCGCAAACCGGCTGGCTTGGGGCGTTGCAAGACCCGCACATCGGCCGAGCGATTTTGCACATCCAGCGGGACCCTGCCCGGCCGTGGACGGTCCAATCATTGGCCGAAGAAGTGGCGCTGTCACGCTCTGTATTTGCCGCCCGCTTCAAAACGCTGGTGGGTGAATCACCGATGCAATATTTGGCTCGTTGGCGTATGAATGTGGCGGTGACGCTGCTCAAAGAGGAAGATTTGTCTTTAGGTGAACTTGCCAATCGGATGGGATACCAGTCAGAAGCGGCGTTTAGCCGAGCGTTTAAACGCTTTATCGGCATGTCGCCAGGGGCGGCACGTAAAAAGAGTAAGCTCGAAGCTGTTTTAGAAAGTCACTAAGGAGCTACTACATAAAACGGCAAGAATTTGTTGTGTCTGCGGTCTAGCCGTTCATGATTAGAGCCTAAAACAGAGGCTTGTGTTTGATAGCATAATTCGCTATCATTCTGGTGCATGAACCGAAGCCATCAAAGAACCCTCGACTTAATATTTAGTTCGCCTGTCCCATCAACGATGGCTTGGAAAAAAATTGAGTCGCTTTTTATCTTTTTAGGCGCTCGTGTAATTGAAGGGAGTGGGTCACGTGTCCGTTTTGAACTGAATGGCGTCATTGCCACATTTCATCGGCCGCACCCCAAGAAAGAAGCTAAACCTTATCAAGTTCGGGATGCACGCAAATTTCTAGAGCAGACAGGAAATATGCCATGAATACAATGACTCATAAAGGGTATGCTGCACGAATTGAATACAGTGATGAAGACGGATGCTTTATCGGCCACATAGCTGCGATTAAAGATGTGGTTGGCTTTCACGGTGAATCTGTAGCTGAACTGCGTGTCGCTTTTGAAGAAGCTGTTGATGATTATTTAGACACTTGCGAAAAGTTGGGCCGTGCTCCACAGAAACCTTATTCAGGGAACCTAATGCTTCGCATTCCCCCAGAAGTGCATTCGGCCGTAGCGACAGCGGCCGAAGTAAGCGGTAAAAGCATTAACCAATGGGCGACTGAGACATTTAAGTCTGTCGTAAAAGCATGATCAATCCCCCGCATCCAGGTGAGTTTATTCGTGAGATTTATTTAGAGCCGCCGGATTTAAGCTATCGGGCGATAGTAGCTAAGCTCAAAGTCTCACCCTCAACATTTACTCGTTTGGTGAATGAAAAAAGTAATGTTAGCCCTGAAATAGGGCTGCGCGTTTTGAAAACATTGGGACACACGGTCGAAAGTTGGCTGTAGATTCAAAGGAATTATGATTCATAGCATGCTAATAAATTAAGATATTAACGTTTTAATACTTAATAGTAAATTATAATTTTAGAAACAATTTGCAGATAAAACTGAATAACATTAACCTAGATAATGAAATTTCCAAAGTTTGTTTGGCGTTTCATGCTTTATACTAGAGAGTTCTACTGAGGGACGAAAATTGCAAAAGTTTACACTTAACGTTTTTATTTGTAGTTTTGATTACCCCTGTCATTAGAAGAGTAATACATAGACAAATATTAAGGAGTTTGACATGAACACACGAAATAAAACCAGTTATTTGATTCAACCTTTTGGAGAGCGAAGCTTTGAACACGAGAAAGATGCTTTGGGAGAGAGTTGGAACAATTTGTTTTTTGAACATGCGCCTTTTAATTCTGACTCTCTGCTTACTAAAACATATTTAATTGTTGGGCGACGCGGTTCTGGAAAATCTTCTCTTGCAGAACACTTTAATTATCAAACTGTGATTCCGAATTCAAGATCTGCAAATGTCGATCAAGCAAGTGAATACATGTCTGATATGGTGAAAATTTCTAAACATATTGGGGGATCAACAGACTTACTAATTAATAGTTTAGTGAGTGTTTGGGAATTTGTTTTTTGGCAATTGATTTACAAAACATATAAGGACGAAGATTTGTTGTTGGCGAGTGCCATTTTTCTTGATTATCAAGATAATTCGTCTTCTAAGTTTGTAAAAATATTACTGAAGGGGATGCTAAATAAGTATGTCGCAGATACAGGCGGTGAATTGATTGACGCTATTGAGGATGGTATAACAAATGCTGAATTTAAAAGACTTAAATCCAAGGTTGTTACCTTGGCAAGCCGCAATCCTCTCATTATCACAATAGACTCTAGAGAACAGTATTCAGTTGAAAACCAAGATGAGATGAATATTGCAGCTGCACTTATTCAATGTGCGAGCAAGTTTAATCGCCAATATGCAAAAAAGGGATTACACGTTAAAGTTTTTATTTCTGATGAGATATTCCCGCATATAAAAGAAGATTTTGTTTTAAATACAGCAAAGTCTGTACGTGACCCACTATTTTTGCATTGGAGACCGAAAGATTTAGTTCGATTAATTTGCTGGAGGTATTTTAAATATCTTAAGTATACAAACCTCATCAATATTTCGGAAAGAGATATTGATTGGGATGATTTTGCGGAAGTAAGAGAAAAAATGTGGAACCCGTATTTTGGGCGCACACTTAAAAACAATAATGGAATTGAAGAAGGTACCCTGCCTTATATCATAAGGCATAGTCAATTAAGGCCCCGACAGCTAATTATGATATGTAATGCAATTGCTGAATTTGCAAAAAAAGAAGGAACATTCCCTATTTTTTCTGCAAATTCATTGCGAGAAGCTGTCAAAAAAGCAGAATTAGAATTGGCGGATGAATTAATTAATTCATATAGCCGAATTTATAAGAATGCAGGAGACATTATTTCAGCATTGAGCGGGCTTCCAATGGTTATTCCTGGAAAAGAGCTAGATCGAATTGCCCCTAGGACTGCATCACAATGGAAATCTGAACCCTACTCGTCCTTACGATTTCGGCAAATAGTAGCAGAGTTAGGGATAGTAGGAAGAGAAAGAGGGCGGCGTGATTTAAAAACTGGGATAGTTGAAGCTGACTTTGAATTTGCAATGAGGGACAGACTTTTTATTCATGAACAAGATAATTGTGTTATTCACCCAATGTTTTACTTGAAATTGAATACGAAAAAAATTGATAATACTGTTATTTACCCATTTCCAGATCATCCAGATTTTATGATTTTGAGAGAATAAACTTGCATCCTTTTATTGCCTATCTAAGTAAGTCACTATTAATTTCTGATAGCTTACTTAGATAGTTTTTTGATAAAAGAAATTTTTGCGTTTGTGGATAACGATTTTACTCCTTCCCCTGTTCTCGCTTCTTCTTGAGTAGCCTCGACGCCAACGAACTTTCGGCAGGTTTTCCACTTTCCCCTGCACCACTCCCTTCATTTACTGCCTTAGGTTCAGGTACATCCGGCCGTTCAATCGGTTTACGCTGAGTATTCTCAGCCGGCTTTGGCTCACTCTCTCGTAAATTCTTCAACCGCCCAGCCAGCCCACTATCCTGCGGCTTATTGCTCGTCGCCCGTTCCTTCGCTCGGAACAGCCCCGACATCTCGCTCGTGCGCTCAGCCGGAACCACCTCTTGCTTGCTAAACCGGCCAATCGTCGCCTCACGGAACTTCTGCATATCTCGCTGAGAAATCACAATCCGGCGAATCGCCACATCAAGCGGTAGCAAAATCGTGGCGATAATCAGCAAAAAGGGCCAAATCGGCCGGGTGGTCGCTTCGCTGGCGAGGTTGTGTTCGAATACCGCTTCGGTCACTTGGCCCAAATCCCGGCCGCCTGTGAGTTGGGCCAACGATTCAAGCAGTTGCGGATTCGACTCAAACTGCTGATACTCCGGCGAGTAGCCCAGCACCCAGCCCCCTGTCTCCCCAATCGCTGTGTCTTCACCTTCTTCACCACCAGCAACCCGAATATAGTATGCCCCTTCCTCATCAGGTACGAAGGTTGTTTCATAACGGCCGGGAGCGATCTGTTTGAGCTGGACCTCAGTGCTTTCCCCTGATGGTGAAATGACACTCCCCTCCATCTCTAATCCGTTTAGATATTCGCCCCCCGGCGTGCGCGCATCGACAGTAAGCAACGCCTCTTCCCCCTGTAAATTAACCACCGATTCAATTGTGCTGTTTCGGCTATCGCTGATCGTCCAGCGGATCGTTTGCGCCCAAAAAACAGGGAACCCTTCCCACTCGACCCAGCGGGTGCCCCAGCGTCCAGTGGCATCACTGGTCCACGCGGCCGAACGGCCCAACCCATATTGCCACGTCGCCAAAAGCGGGTCGTTTAGATGGGTTTCAAGCACCACTTGGGCCGTATTCTTGGCGCTGGTGCCGACATAGCCGCCTAATGGTGGGGTCTGTTGAATACCGCTTAAAATTGGACTTTGGCGATTAAGCTGGGGGAAAAATTGCTCTTCAACCAGGTAGCTGCGTTGAATCGTTGTCGTCTCTTGGGTAAAAATTTGGGGCAAGTTTGCCGCCCGGTCTGTGAAATGGAACCGGCCGCCACCTCGCTCTGCCATCTGCTGGAGCCAGGCCATATCGGACCCATTGCCGATGCTCACGGCCGACATCGTAATGCCGTCAGCCAGCATCTCATCGAGCAGTTCCGGCACCCCTCCTTTTTCTTCGGAGTCGCTGCCGTCTGCCAACAAAATAATGTGGCGCACTTGATTGGTGCTTTGTTCAAGCGCCTTTTGGGCGGCAATCAGGCCGCTATACACAAAGATACCGCCGCCTCCAGCCCCGATCTTGCGGATCTGAGCAATCGCATTCCCCCGATCAGATGCAGGCAGCGGGCCGACTTGATTGTGTGGGGCAGTATCGACCGGGATCACCGTGATGTCGTCAAAATCGTTTAACAGTTCAACCACTCGGACCGCACCTTCGGCCGCCAATTGGATTTTGGTCAAGCCTCCCTCGGTCGCTCCCATCGAGCCAGAACGGTCAATGACAATTACGATGCTGACGGCCGGAAAGCGTTCTTCATCTTCGATCTGCATATTAACCGGGAGGGCTGCCTCGAGCGGGGTGCGGAACCAGCCTCCCATCCCATAGGACTCCGGCCCGCCAATGGCGACTAAGCCGCCGCCTAGATCACGGGTGTAGGTTGCCAACGCCTCCATTTTGCGTGGCGACAGATATTTGGCGTTGACGTTAGCTAGAACAATCGTCGAATAGTTACTGAGTTCTGCAAAGCTTGAGGATAAATCAAACGGGGTTGTCCGTTCGACTGTTAAACCGGACTGGAGGAGAGCTGACTCCAGCGCAATCGCCTCTTCAGGGTAAGCAATCCCTTCATCATCTAATGTCCCATCGGGTGAAACGATGAGAACACGTGGTGGGCCGGTGATTTCGGTATACGCGGCGAGCTGGTTATTTTGATACAGGGTGTCGCTGTCAGAGTCGAGTTGCACTACGTAGCGGGCAAACTGTTGTTCCTCAGCCTGTAGCCGGATGCTGTAGTTGTTGGTCCCTGGCCGCAGTTGAACCGTCTGTTCAGACACAATCTGACCATCAGCGATCACACGCAAGGTTCCGCTGGTGTCTGTTGTACTTTCGGCCGCGATATCGATGTTGAAAATCTCCCCTTCGCTCACGCGTGAGGGGGTGTTGACATTAACGAGCCATGCTTCGCGGCTCGCCTCATCCCGTAAGAGCGGCACGTAGCTGATCTCAACCCCGTTGGCCTGTGCCAAACGAGCGGCCGCGTCGGTGTCCCCAATGGTTGCGGCCCCGTCGCTTAAAATCACCATTCGTCGGGCAGAACCGGCCGGGAAGAGGGCCAGCCCTAATCGGATCGCTTCAGCGATGTCAGTATGGAGTGTTTGTGGAATGGAGCTAATTTGAGCGAGTTCGGCTACCCCTGAAATCGGCCGTTCGACCAAGGCGTTGGCGCCAAATACGATCACAGCGGCCGAATCGTTAACCTGCATCGATTCGATTGACTCCCGCACAAAGGTTTCGGCGGCGGCCGCTTGGGTGGCTGTTATCGAGTCAGAACCATCGACCAGAAAGATCACCGCCAACTCGTCGGCCGTGCGTACCGTTTGTGCCCCCGCCATCGACAGAGATAGCAGTAGCAAAATCAATGAGCGAATTCCGACGCTCGTCCAGTCCCGGCGTTGGCGCGCAGAGCCACGGCGCGGCATTCCAAGCCAAATAATAAATGGGATTGCGATTAGGGTGGTCAAGGCCCAAGGGGCGGTGAAACTCATGGGCTAATTTTGGGTGCGGAGGGAGGAAAAGTCAACGAACATGCATGAATTTTGGGTAGTGGCTCATTAAATGCTGACAAGACCTTTTTATGTGCCTGTGCTAAGTTGAATGATTATGCTTCGTTATCAAATATGCCGATGATATTTTCAACACGTGTGCGGGCCAGAGTAAACCCGCGCTCATCAGCCGGGTAGCGGGTCAAAAAATAAAAGACGGCCGTGTCGTGGCTCATGCAGAAATAGCCCAAATCTCGCTGTTTGAACAAGCGCTGCAGTTCGCTATTTTCATCGATTAACTTGCAGATTTGATCATGATGTTCGGCCGGGGTATTGACTAAAACTTTGGCTCTCACAAATTGGGGCAGTCGATCAGGTGCAATGGATGTGTCGGCCGGGAGTTGGCTGAGCCGATTAATAATTAGCCGCTCAACGACGCGTAGAGGCAAAAACTGCTGATTCTTGAACTGTATAGCAACGCCACTGATCGGCGTCGCCGCAAAGCAATCGAAAATAAAGGCTTGGTGACCGCCTTGCTTCTGGCTGCAAACATGCAGGATTGGTGCCTCACGCCCCATGTAGCCTAAGTTATGCGCAGCGATAAATTGGCTGAACCCTTTGCTTCGTGTCGAAAACTCCCAGCCATTCTGGATGGCCAAGCGCTCGATATCCTCCGGCCGTGTGTCAATCGTCTTTTTCGAGTGGTCCCACAATAAGTATGAGACAAATGCGATAAGAACAATAGCCGCGATGATTAAATAGATTGCGTTAAATATGCCCATTCTGCTCGATATTACCTGATAGGTTTTAATAATCGAATTTCAACGTCATCTGCTATGACTCTTATCATGTGATTATGAAAAAAGTGAGCGATTTTGGCCGCGCATATGGCTTTGCGCTGGAAGTTGTGCAAGTTGGGAGCATCGATGCCTGCATAATAAACGGCCGCATATTTATGACAGACTACCATTTTTATAAACCCTTTTCGTTGAACCAACTCAGATAATGCATGATGCCCCTGCAATAAATTATGGACCATTTTTTGCTCATCGCGAGGTGCCTAGACAGAAAATTGGGTGGGAAGCCAACTTGGGTTTAAATAGGATTCGATACGTGGGTGGCTATCACGATTCATCCAGTCCCAAATTTCTTTGCGACCGATATCAAACCGATATGGTAACTCATCATTAAATTCAACAACGATTCCATTTTGGAGCACGGGCTGATTTGACTTGCCTTTTGTAGGAGATGCGATCTCAAAAAAGTGGGAAAGATAATGTTCGTAACTTTTTGAGATCACGTTGTATGTTTTGATCTGGTTCAAAAATGAATAGCTTAGTTGGCGATCAAATTGAGACAGTCGGTTGACTAGTCGAATATCGGTTTTGTTGAATGTGGCACCATGGTCTAGAGCTAGAATTTGCAGGTCGAGTTCTCGTCTTTCTTGCAGTTCTTTGTTGTGGAACCAACTCAGTCCGTTTAAAAGCAGAACGGTTAAAATAAAACCAAAAATGAATAGAAAAGGAATCAATGCAGTCATTAGCCATGTCTCTATTCAAAATGAAATAAAGATTGCCCTCTATTTCGTTTTGAGTCTAAGCCAATCTCAAAGATTACTGAACATGTCTATTTTGAGTGCATAGATCCACAGCAGTAATCGGCCGAAAAATAGGCTTCCTCCAAGTATCTTTGGCAAATAAAGATATTCATATTACGCAAAATGCCCCCTAAGGTCGCATAATTTAGGTTTTAACTTTTTCGGGAATATGCTGCATCTGTAGGCTCCTGTTTAGTTAACTGTGCGATGCGTGATTACAGAATATGTGTAACCACGCATCTATCTACCCATTAGGCATTGAGTTTACGCTTTGCTGTATCGATCATCTTCTGCGCGGCCGCGGAAGACCAATCGAATGTGGGTACCAGGAAAGGCAAACATCTCGCGCAGCTGATTCTCAAGATAACGTTGATAGCTAAAGTGAAGCCAATCTGGTTTGTTCACGAAGAAGACAAACGTTGGCGGCGCGACACCCGCTTGAGTCATGTAGAAGAACTTCATCCGTTTGCCACCTTTGCCGGGAGGTGGATGCTGAGCAAGTGAATTTTGTAAGTAGCGATTCAGCTCACCCGTTGGTATCCGTCGATAACGAGCTTCGTTAACCTCTGCGACTTCTGGCAAAATGTTGCCAACCCGCTGCCCTTTTTCGGCCGAAATGAAAAGAATCGGGACATAGGGCAAGAAGTTTAGTTCTTCGCGCAGTTTCTCGGTGAACTCTATCATGGTGAAACTGTCTTTTTCGATGGCGTCCCACTTGTTCACCAGCACAATTAGACCGGCTTCTTCCTCTTTCATCATCCCAGCGATATGCTGGTCCTGAGCGGTGATCCCTTCAGTGGCATCGATAAGGAGTAAGGCAACGTCTGCTCGGCGCAGAGCACTCATGGCTCGAATCACACTATATTTTTCGATACCAGGGTCGATCTTGCCCCGTCGTCGAATACCGGCTGTGTCGATGAGGGTGAAATCTTCCCCATGCCACTTAATTTTTGTGTCGATGGCATCCCGTGTTGTCCCAGCTATCGGGCTGACAATGGTGCGTTCTTTTCCAATTAATCTGTTGTATAACGTTGATTTACCTGCATTCGGCCGGCCCAGAAGGGCGATCTTAATTGAATCGTCCTCTTCCACATCTTCGTTTTCCGGGAGTTCCCCAACGATGATGTCGAGCAAGTCACCCGTACCCCGGCCGTGTTCGGCCGATACCGGGTAAACCTCACCAATTCCTAGTTCATAGAAATCATAGATGCGGTCTTTCATCGTGTGAATATCATCGAGCTTGTTCACAGCGACCAAGGTTGGTTTCTTTGTGCGGCGTAAAATATTGGCGACTTCACTGTCTGCTGATGACATGCCTGAACGGCCGTCCACGATTTGGACAATTACGTCAGCGTCTTGAATCGCAATTTTCGCTTGATTACGAATTGAATCGAGAAAATGCTCAGAATCTTCCGATAGAGGATCTGTATTCCATCCCTCTTCTAGCTCAATACCACCGGTATCAACGACGGTAAAAACAATGCCGCCCCATTCTGTATCTGCATACAAACGATCACGGGTCGTCCCGGCTACTTCTGAGACAACGGCCAATCTCCGGCCGACAAGCCGATTGAATAGGGTAGATTTTCCGACATTGGGTCGGCCGACTAATGCAACAACACCTTTTTTAGGCATGATAATTCAAACAAAATGAGGGTAAGGTATTCACTAAAAGCCTTTGCTTTGCAGTCAATGCCTCACCCTCTAATTTTCTGGTTTAGGATAGCTATCCTCGTTTTCAACATCTTCCGGTTCATCTGGGTCAGATTCATCCGTCAGGTTTCCGGCTAAATCTTCTAGCTCTGCCAATGATTGGATTTCAACCGTTACAAACTCTGGTTGAGTCGAACGCGGCGTAATATCGGCCGCTGTTACAGTCACAATTGGCTGAAGATTATATGTTCCGGGGCCCAGATCAAGCAGGTCTAAAGTGACACTCACATCATCTGGGGTGACGGAGTTTAACACGGGCAATGGGCCAAAAATAAAAACCGTTACCTCTTCTGTTTGTAGGGTAGCGGTTAACCCTTCCCCTAACGCACGGATTTCAACCTGTTTTCTGACCACGTCTGATGTGAGGATCGGTTCAATATCAAATTGAACCAGAACTGACTGGATTTCACCTAAAACGACACCAGGTGGTAAATCAAGCGTAACCCGCTGCTCAAATGATTCAGTTGCGCCTGAAATATCAACCGCTTCCGTTTCAATCGATTGAATCCCATCTAAAATAGAGGGTGATCCAGAAATAAGGGCAGATTCTGGATCAACTTCAAGTCCGAGTAAACGATAGCCGTTTGGTGGAGCACCGGTCCATCCGGCGATAATCGGGACAACTTTTACCCCTTCTGTCTGATTTACCGCAATCGAAACGGTAACTTCATTTGTGCTTGTTTTGACGCTACCAAGTGCTACCGGCCGCTGGTCTTGGCCAATCCATGTAGGCACCCTAACGGCCGTGTAATCTTCTCTGGGTGACTCAAGAAACAGGGTAAGGCGAGCCGCACTTAAGCGATTGACCTCATTTTCTGGCCCAGTAACAAGGATGGTTTCAGGGTCAAGAACAATGTCTCCTTGCTCGTAACCACGTGCCACTTCCCCAACAATCGACACTTCTATCGGTATCTCTTGTGAAATGATCGGGATCGCCTCGACTGAAATGGTAATCGGGTCTTGTGCCACAATCGACAAATTCAAGCCGGTATTAACCGGTGCGACTTTAACTTCTGTATCTGACCTTCCAAATGGCAGCGTACTCAAATCAATGACAGCCAGAAAATCGCTATCTAATAATGATCCTGCTATTGATTCTGGCCCTTCAACTGTTAGGCGAACGGTGTCCGCATCAACTGTCACATTGCCATCAGATTGGAGTAACCCTTGCTGGGTGATGGGTAGCTCAAAAATGCGCGTTGTAATCGGGTCATTGGCGCGATTGGCCGCACTCCAGACGATAAGTGCCAGCACAAACGAGAGTGCCAGCGTGGCGGTATTTGAAATTAAGGCACCGATAAATTTTCGGATGTAATCAAATGATCCCATTAGCTTTTGAGCAATGCCTCCAGTAGTTGTTTTAACTGCTCTGACATTTCACGTCCTTGTGGATCGTGGCGATTTTCTTTCATGAGTTTGCCATTGTGCGTAATCGCAAAACGGCCGGTTTCCTCTGAAATGACGAGTGAGACCGCATCACTTACTTCGCTCATGCCTAACGCAGCCCGATGGCGTAGCCCGATCTGGCGGTCTGACACGTTCACGGCCGACAGTGGCAAGACACAGGCTGCGGCCGCGAGTCGGCCGTTGCGCACAATGATTGCACCATCATGTAATTCAGTATTTTTATTGAAAATAGTTAGCAGTAAATCTGGTGACGGTTCACCGTCTACCATGACACCTGTATCGATATATTCTTGTAGCCCCGTTTCTTGCTCAAAAACAATCAGCGCACCATGGCGTCGGTCTGACAGTCTGCGTGAAGCGATTAAGACCGCATCTAAAGCCAGGTTCGGTTTTTTACGCTGGAAAAAGCGCCGATATTGACCACCCGCATTCCCTAATTGCTCTAGTGCACGGCGAAGCTCCGGTTGAAAAATCACCGGAACAGCAAAAATAAGCACAGGTGAAATGAGTTGAATCAGCCAAGTTAAAGCGGGTAGCTGAATTGAAATTGATGCGAGGGTAAAGTAGACCACCACCACGACTATTAAAAAGCCGCGCAACATTTGCACGGCCCGGGTTCCCTGAATCAGTTTTAATCCAAGGAAAATCACTATCGTGACCAGAAAAACATCAAGTAAAGCAGACCACTCAGTTAGTTGTGTTAGTTGTGCTGTGAAGAAGTCCAGTGAAAAATCCATTTCTGGTTGTAATTAACGAGGGTGATAAGAGTTTTTAAGTATCCCCCTAAACGTTTGGCTTGGTTTAAGATTCCAACACTGTTTATAGGGTTTTAAGCTGCTGAAGCAACTGGTGATAGGCTTCTGCATTGGGGGGTTTTAACGATAGAATTTTTTGAATCGTTTGAGCCGCTAGCTTATTACGGCCGCTCTCCAATAATTTTTCACCCAGTTGATCTAAAAGTGCGATCGCTTTATCTTTTCGCTTTTGGCGGATGTACAAACGAGCCAAGCGGTCAACAAGGCCTGGCTCACTCGGCCGTTCAGCAATTAAATCTTCTAATAGCTTTAAAACTTCGCTACCTTTTCGTGCATTGATTAACTTTACGAGCAGTTGATCAAGCTGTTTCAAAGCCCGGCCTCGATCTTCTAGATTAAAAAGCAAATTCACAACTGTTTTTGCTGCACGGGTATCATCCGGCTTAAGCTGGCTTAGCTCATGAAAGATTGGCAGTGCCCGTTTCCAATCTAGCCGCTGCATTTCAACTTCGCCCATATTGCGTAACAAGTTCGCTTTTACGTCGTCATCGACTTCATGCCGCTGGGCTAAATTTAGCCCTTCTACATAATATTGGCGGGCTTCATCTGAGCGAGCCATCCTATAACAGGCATTACCCATCGCTAAATACTGTTCGGCCAAATCTGAATTCCTGTTTTCTTCGCGCAATAGGTCCACAAGCTCTTGCCGAACGTCTAAGTCCATTGGCATCGCGTTGGCCGCTTTCTGGTAGGCGCCAATCGCACCCATCTTGTCACCACGCACTAAAAAGGTGCTGCCGATGACTTGGAATTTTTTAGCAGCTTGAGGGAGTTTGTTTTGTGAAACCAATAGTTCAGCCATCTGGACATGAGCCGGTAGATAGCCAGCACTCACTTCAATAGCTCGATAGACTTCTTCGATAGCGGAATTAAAAAGCCCTTGTGCGGCATGTTCTTGCGCCAATTGAAGGGACTCAAGAATGCGAGAAGAGCCAGCATTTAGAATATCTCCCAAAATCATGGACCCAGGTTCGGCCGATAGGCGATCTAGCCGTCGACGGGCATCTAGTACAGCTTCCTGCCATTTCTCAGGCTGTAAAAACCGGCCGAAAGATAAAGCAAACGAAGTCGCTTGATCTACCGCCGCTTCAGCCGTTAGGTTTTCAAGCAGTTCAACATACTGCTGCGTGAGTCTTTCTCGTTTGTCGGCCGAAACCGTTGGTAGATCGAGGAACATCAGCGCATCGATATAATATTTAATCGCTTTATCAATATGGCCTAAGCCACGTAAGCATTCACCGGCGCTGTAAAGGCGTACGAGTTCATAATCCGGATGCCCATCTATTTCGCTGAGAAGGGGGATTGCCTCACCAAAACGATTCATGCATTGATACAGGTGAGCCAAAATAAACAAGATGGCCGGAGTGCGTAGCCCCATGTCCATTACTTTGACAAAGCTGTCAATCGCTTCTTGATTATTGCCTTGGGTTTGATCTGTTAAAGCCTGTGAGGTGAGGGCCATCAAGTTGACATCATTGCTCGTTGTCGCAACTTCGGCTGAAAAGATGTCTTCCGCCAGTTGCTCACGAGCCGCCTGTAAACGCTCTGCCAACGGAGTTACCATTGGAATATCTATTTGAGGCGCTTCATAGTTATCGGACACCCGACTAACTGAAGACTGATTACGTTCACTGTATCCACGGCTGTTGTTTGGGAATGCTCGCTCACCACTTTTTAACAGTTCTGCGGCTGTTAATGCTTCCGCATTACGGGGGTCGATCTTTATCGCCCGTTCACAAGCTCGCAACGCACGATTCAATTGCCCTTGATTTTCATAGATGCGGGCAACTTCTAAGAACTCATTGACTGCAAGCCAGGCGCGCCCCTGATTTTCATAAACCTTAGCCAAGCGCTCATGCGCAGCTAGTAATTCAGGATTAAATCGTGTCGCAAGCACCCAGTTGTCGATAGCATCTGCCAAACGTTTACGTGACAGATGCTTTTCACCAATCTTCATGAACGTAGCGGCGGCTTCGGTCAGCCCACCCATTTTTTGCTGTAGGTCAGCTACCTGACGCAGATAAATCGTGTTTTGATCTGTGAGCTCGGCCGCTTTTTCAAAATGCACCAATGCTCCCTTATTATCACCCAGCTCTCTTTTTGCTGTGGCGATACCATCATGAATAGTCGGGTTCTCTGGGCTCTCAGTTAAAGCAACTTCAAATTCCTTGAGAGCTTCATCCCATTTTTGCTCCCAAATTAATGAGTGTCCACGTGTTTCTGCTGATCCTTGCTGCTGAGACATAATGATTGGCGTTCCAAAGTTAAGGCTTGAGACTGAACTGCCTTTGGCGGGGTGGCCCATCTTGAGCCATTTTTGCCACCTTGTTTTTGATAAAGTTTGATTTTCTAAAGATACAATTTAGCGACTATTAACTGAAGGTCAAATATCTCGATAATATAGTAAATAGTGCTGACAGCCTATAACCTGTTAGTCATTTATAATCCTAACCCATAAGTTGGGCCAGAATAGCCTTTTGAGCATGCATTCGATTTTCAGCTTGCTCGAAAATAACGGCCCGGGAGCCATCTGCTACTGCTGCACTAATTTCCTCTCCACGGTGTGCGGGTAGACAGTGCATCGCAATTGTTTTGGAGTGGGCGGCCGCTAGTAGCTGTTCATTGATTTGATACGGTGGAAAAACCTCGAGCCTGTGCTCGCGTTCAGCTTCTTGTCCCATGCTTGTCCACACATCAGTATAGATGACATCTGCATCTGCAACCGCTCTTTTTGGATCGATCATTGACTGGAGTGATGCTGAGCCAGATTTTAGGCGATCGGCCGTATCAAAATCTTCTTCGTCTAGCATGAACCCGGCCGGAGACGCGATTGTAAAGTTGATACCGGTTTGCATCGCCCCAAACATGAGAGAGCGGGCTACATTATTTCCGTCGCCAACATAAGTTAATTTTAAGCCGTCTAATTTGCCAAACTGCTCATACATTGTGAGCAAGTCGGCCATTGTTTGTACCGGATGATTATAGTCTGACAATCCATTAATCACCGGAATGGACGCATATTCGGCTAATTCAACGACGTCATCATGTGAAATGACACGGGCCATGATCCCATGCACATATCCTGAGAGTACCCGTGCCACATCAGCGGGGCTTTCACGTTCACCCATTTTAACTTCGGCCGGAGAGAGGCTAAGTGCGTAGCCACCTAAATGCACCATCCCAATCTCAAACGAGGTGCGAGTTCGTAATGATGGCTTCTGAAAAACCATCGCTAACTGCTTTCCTTTTAATATCGGCCGATTTCCACCTGCCTTTAGTTCGCGTTTCAATTCTACAGCCAGCTCCAATAACCCCATCACATCGCTAGAGCTTAAATCGGTTAAATTTAAAAAGTGTTGCATCTCATTTACTTACTCTTGTCACAGCGGATATCAAATCCCAAATTGAACCCTTTGTCTGTTCTTATATAAGCACTTAAGTATACCAACCGCCCTTCTTATAAACATATTCTGAGGTGCTAATACAATATAGTTTGGCCAAAACAAAGTTTTTGATGCAAGTCGGCTCAAATTGTTACCAACTGGGGGTGACTTTTGTTGTTGGTAAAAAAATATTATGGTAACATAAATTCACAAGTTTCTGAGGGAGAAATTAAAATTTTACGAGGGTAAGCAATCCCAAAACGGGTTGGAAATCCACAGAATAGGATAGTTCATTATGGATATAAGCATGGTTAGGGCGGTTATTAAAAACCTGAATCTGATGCCAATCATCACCGGTATTGTTGGCTTTTTTATCGGGCTGGTTCTTTTTGGTTGGATATTGACACCAGTTAATTATTTCGATGCCTCACCCGGTGATCTACGTTCTGTCGACTACCAGCAATATTATATTCGTGGTTTGGCTGATCAGTACGCTATGAGCCAAATAAGCCCTGAAGCTGCCCGAGCCGCTTTAGATGCCGATGGGTGGGAAGATGTAGGTCTGGCTGTCTGTGCTTCTGCTGATCGTGCCGCAGGCGGTTCAACTGATAGCGCGGGTAATATGATTGTTTTGCCAAGCCCTGCTTCGGAAGCGCGCATTCGCAGCCTCGTCGAAGTACTAGGTCAAGGGAATTGTGATCAAATTAGAGGCGGTGCAGGTGTTGATACATCGGCTCAAGTCCCCGGTGCACCAGAAGTAGAAGCACCAAGTAGTATCGGCCGTTGGGCCAGAGCATTGGGTTGGCTCATTATGCTGGGCTTGCTAGTTGCAGCATTTTGGTGGCTATGGAATCGCGATTCTAGCGACTATGATGATGACAGCCTTTATCCGGTTGATCCTCCAGGTGGACGTGGTTCATCCGCGGCGACCAAAGTTGATACAAGCACAATGGAAGCCCCGGCTGGCTTTGATGTAGATAGCTCCGAAGATGGTAGTGAGGGTGGCATCATCCCGATTTCTACCTATCGCACCAGCTATAGCTATGGGCAAGATTCATACGACGATTCATTTAGCATTGAAAACGCAAATGGCGAATTCCTTGGTGAATGTGGTGTCGGTATTTCTGAAACAATGGGCACCGGCTCCAATCGGGCTGTTAGTGCGCTTGAAGTCTGGCTATTTGATAAGAACGATATTCGCACCATTACCAAAGTTGCTATGAGTGAGCACATTTGGATGGATGAGGCTGTTCGGGCCAAGCTCGAGCCAAAAGGTGAGCCGGTTATGGTTCAGCCTGATGAAGTGATCGTTTTAGAAACGGCATCTCTCATCATTAATGCCCGCATCACAGAGCTTGAATATGGCACCAATCCAGAATTGCCAGAAAGCAGCTACTTCGAGCGGCTTTCAGTTGAAATGTCAGCTTGGGCGAAGAACGATGCTAGTGGTGGCGATGAGCCGTTTGAATTTGACTAGGTCATTCTTATAAACAAACAAATTAAAAAGCCCATCTGGTCATAATCGACCAGATGGGCTTTTTTGTTTTTAGTGGCTAAGGCTAGGGTTAAATGCTAGCAGCTTCAAGCTGCTTGATCAGTTTTTGGGTGGTTGCTGTCCAAGCAAATAGCTGTTGGTGGCGTTCTCTGCCTGCTTGTCCCAACTGTTGAGCCATCGTTTTGTTTTTGAGCAGATTCACAATTGCAAAGGCGGTTGAGTCAACATCGCCAGACCGGCACAAAAACCCGTTTACCCCATCTTCTACATATAGCGTCACTTCACCCACTGATTCGGCCGCTATAGGCAAGCCTAGCGCAACCATATCGGCTAATTTAACCGGGCACTTTGTGCGATTGAGGAGCGTATCATCCATTAGGTAAAGCCCAACATCAGCCATAGTCAGCGTGTGCGGGAGCTCGTCTTCATCTAACCAGCCTGTATCTATAATATGGTCCAAAAGCCCCGCAGTTTCTAACTCTATGCGGAAATCGGCCGCCTGTTCCGCAAACAATCCCGCTCCCACCGCTAATATCGCTAAGTTCGGTACTTTGGCTACTACTTTTTGCAGGATAACCGTTAACCTGCCGGTGTCGAATTCAAAGAGGCGACTGTATAGCAACAGCGTAGGGCGATCTTCTAAACCCAATTCCTGACGCTTTATCCTGACCAGATTGCTGCTGATAATCTCTGTTTGGATGCCTGGCCCATTTGGAAGGTAAAGGGTTTGATCTTCAGTGATTCCTAAACTAAGGGCTCGGTTGCCTAACTCCCTACTCGCATAGGTTAGCAGGTCACAATGGCGCAGGCCCCATTTTTCTTGCCATGCGAAAAAATACTTTTGAATTGTTGAATAATCAGCAATGTCGTTCCAGCCTCCCCAGCCTTCCCAGTCGTCAGTATCGGTTACTAAAAGCGGTTTTGAGCTGCCCCAGCGGGTAGCCCAAAGCCAGAGCATTGTTAGACCGCTGTAAGCTTTTGGTTTGAACCCTATCACGGCATCTGGTTTGAACTGGCGGGTTGAGCGTACCATTCGGCCGACTGTCGGAATAATTCCGCCAGAGAGCGACACATATTCGATTTCGACCCCATCTTCAAGCCAGCTTGTGTTTGCTTCACCCGCCGTCTGCCAAGGGGGCATAATCATCTTTACAGGGTGCCCGGCCTTGATCAGCTCACGCGCAAATCCCAGCGCACGTGAGCGCATCGTTTTATTCGGATGAAATCCAAATGGGCCGACCATCACAATTCGCATAAAGCTTATTCTTCAGGCGTTGGTGTTTCGCCCGGCCGTTCAGGTGGAACTTGAGTCGGAAGTTCCGTCGGGGCGGCAACCGTCGCTAGGGCCGGGTCTTCCGTTGGCGGCGGAGCTATTGTTGGGGGGATTGATGTCTCAGTTGGCAGTGGTGTTAGGGTCGGCGTTGCTGTATTCGTGGGCGTGGGTGTCGCCGTGGGGGTATTGGTTGCTGTGGGCGTCGGCGTTGGCGTGGGTTCTGCGACGCTCAATAAGATTTGTGTTTCCAAGATCACGTTGTCAGTTTCGGCCGTATATGGGTTATCTGGGCCGATAAGCGTGAGTCGTAGGGTAAATGGCCCTGAGGGAATCGTTGAAGTATCTAGGCGCATAAGCACATTGCTCGCCCCCGTACGATCTTCACGTACTTCAGTCAGCGTCGCCCATCCTTCCGGATTATGCGTCAAGCCATAGTCAATGCGATAGCCAACGACGCCGGGGCCACGCGCTTCACCGATGATATCAACCACACCCTGTAGCTCTTGCCCTGGGGCTGGCTGAACGATGCTATAAATCGGCCGTGGTGTCGTGCCGTCACAGGTTAGTGAGGGTGGGAGGGCCAAACTGCCACCTGACGGAAGCACCAGATTTTGCGCGGCCGCCCAGCTTTGGCCGCTAGCCGTATTTTGGATCCATGTCAAAATCGCCTGCTCTTCACGAGAGACAACTTCTGGCTGGCTGTTCACCTGCAAGTTGATAAAACTCGCTTCATAAACACTTTCACCACAGGCTGGGCTAGCGCGTAAGCCGGTCCATAAATCGATTGGCACCCGCTGTAGAAAGTCGTTTTCAGCACCCAAAGGTGGATTTGTGCTGTTGAACAGCTCTCGTTTGCGTTCTGGACAAGAATCACTTGGCACAGCACCAGACCGAGCGCAGATTTCGAGTTCTACAATCCCTTCTGGGCGAGCGAAGCCGACCGGCTGCTGTGTGGCCAGTACTTGATTCATAAAACTGTTCCAGATCGGAGAAGCCATCGCGTAGCCGCTGCCCCCTTCGGCTACTGGTGAGTTATCGGTGTTGCCAACCCAAACCCCGGCCGCTAAATTGGGCGTATAGCCGATGGTCCAACCATCACGTACATCAAATCTGTCAGAGCCTGAGGTGCCTGTTTTTGCCGCAACCGCATGGCCTGGAATGACTAGGTTGTTGTTGAGGCCAAAAGATGGCTGCCGTGCGTTATTGTCAGACAAAATGTCTGTGATTAGGTGGACGTTTTGAGATGAGATCACTGTAACTGTCGGTGCTGTCTCACGTTCAAATAGAATTTCACCCGCACTATTCTCGATGCGTTGAATCGTGTATGGCTGAATCTGATTTCCTTGATTGGCTAATGTGGAATAGGCGGTCACCATTTCCATCGGTGTGATTTCACCGCCACCTAAGGCTAAAGCTAAGCCGTAGTTGGTCGGCCGCCCCGTTTCTATACAGCCTGCATTATCAAGGCTGAGCAGTTGGAACCGATTGCGTGCAAATTCGATAAATTTGCATGTGCCGACGTATTCAAGCGCTTTGACGGCCGTTACGTTATACGAATTGCCTAAGGATTGACGGAGTAGCAGAGGCCCATGAAACTGATCGTCATAGTTTTTAGGTGCGTATGGTGGATTAGGTGTGTCGGGAAACTGAGTTGGAATGTCCCATATCAGCGTGGCTGGATTCCAGCCCTCTTGCATAGCGGCTAAATAGACAAATGGCTTAATCGATGAGCCTGGTTGGCGGGCACTGACAGCCATATTGACTTGCCCACTAATCGCTTCATCATTGAAGTCGGCACTGCCGACCATCGCCATAACTTGACCGTTCTGTGGATTAATCGCAACAAGTGAAGCATTATTTGCGCCAAACGCATTGAAATTACCACGGTTGTCAGTAATGACCTGCTCAGCTATTTGCTGCATTTCAGGATCAATCGTGGTGTATACGCGTAAGCCTGCACCGTAGATAGATTGGGCACCGATCGATTCTTCGAGCTGTGACAGCACATAGAATACGGCATGAGGGTGTTTGATTGTGACCCGTGGTGGCGTCATTTCATAAACGCGAACGGCCATCCCGTCAATGGCGGCCTGAGCGTCTGCTTGACTGACATACTGCTCGTTGACCATTAGCGTCAACACTTCAGACATTCGGCCGATCGCTTTGTCCGGCGCGGTGTATGGGTCCCAGAGGGCGGGAGCCTGTGGCAATCCGGCAAGAATGGCAGCTTCGGCCAGCGTTAAGTCGGCCGCCGATTTGTTGAAATAAGTGGCGGCCGCTGCTTCGATGCCATAGGCTCGGTTGCCATAATTAATTTCGTTGAGATACAGCTCTAAAATATCTTCTTTTGACCAACGGCGATTTAGCTCAGCGGCCAAAATGATTTCACGCACTTTGCGTGAAAACGTGCGTTGACTACGCTCTTCTTCATCTAAAAGCAGAGCGCGAGCGACCTGCTGAGTAATCGTACTGGCCCCTGAAACAAAAGCCCCTTCTTGATAAGCTTGCAAAATCGCACGCATAATCCCGATAGGGTCAAAACCGGGATTGGTGTAAAAGCGGGCATCTTCGGTTGCAATTGTTGCTTCTTCAAGCACATCGGCGATTTGGTCGAGCTTGACGAAGGTTCGATTCCCTTCGTTTGGATCTGTGTATTGGTAAAGCGGGTTCCCGTTACGATCAAGGATGTAGCCTGTCTCAAACGTACTCGCTTTGGCTTTTAGATCATTTGGAGAAGGTAAATCACGTGCAACATAGATGTACCCAGCGCTGAGGCCGATGACACTGAGCGAGAAGCCGATAATGGTGAGTAACACAGACCAAATGACAAAGCGACGCATACAGCCGCCTCTGGCCCGGCGTGTGTCGCGAGGCTGAGGGATTGACTCTCTAAAATTTTGGGAACTCTGGGGAACTGCGCTGCGTGTGGTTGGTGCACGAGCAGGTTCACGTCTGGGCCTGGGAGGCAATTGTTGGGGTGGTTTTTGATAGTAGCTTGATTGCGGCCGATTTTTGGCAGAATCGCGCTGTGGGCGACTGCGTGCCGTGGTCCCTCGCTGAGGTGTTTCACGAACAGGCTGAGTCGGGAGCTTAACAGGCTGGGTCGTGTCATCATCAATGTCACGTACAGGCCGACTTCTCGTTGGGCTTGAGCTCGGGACAGCAGATGATGGTGTTTGCGGCCGAAATCGTTCAGCATCGGCCGGAACATAGGGTTGGGTGGCATCCTCATCTTGATTGCGTTGAGGTTGAGCCGTTTGCCGATTGGCGACTTCGGCCGATTTTGGAAATTGTGGCAGATCTTTTTCGAGTTTTGTTTCACCCGGATAGGCGACATCTGGCGAAACGACAGTTGCATCTTGATCTTCAATAGTCGGCCGTGTTTTCGGTTTTAATTCTGGCGAATACAGCGGTGGCGGCACATATGAACGCTCAATTTGATCAGGGATCTCAACCTCTAACGAGCCTGTTGCATCATAATCATCAGGCGGATTAGAGAGATTGATAATCGGCCCAGGTAAAGACGATGGCTCAGCAACTTCTGGTTCATCTGAACTTTCATCTTCAGATTCAGATGTCTCGCCACCTTTCGCTGCTTGGATCAGATCAATAACTGACATCGGCTTATTATCTTCGCGTGGCTCAGTCGAAGCGCCTTGAGATTCTGGCTGTTCTAGCTGATCGTCGGCCGTTGATTGTTCTTCGTTTTTTGGTTGTTCCTCAGATGGATCGCTCATGAATGTTTGTTTTTATGGTTTTGATGGGATCTGGATATTGTAAATACGACTTTCTTACGGGTTGGCTCGTATTTAAGTGCGCATGATTGAATACGTCGTTTCCCACCATTCAGTTCCAAGAATTTTAATTTACTCATGTGGGTGAGTGATGTTTAAGTATAAGGTATCCCACACCGCCTGGCGAAATTGTTCGATCAGTTGCTAAACCTTGGGTGACAAACAGGCTATTCGCCGCTATCGAAAAGTTTGCACATCGATTTCACGCCCGCTTAAACTAGGGTTGAAGAAATAAGTCGTAGAATCTGAATACGACTATATCTGAACGACCTAATTTATGGACCGATTATACACACACCAAAGACGACTTTATCCTTATTTTTTCGGTGGCGCATTATGGCTTGCATGGTTAGCCAGCATACTCTTAGGATCCGGCCGTTTTGATGCCGCTGGGCAGGTTGTTGGGACCGATTATCTTTTATTTTATACCTCCGGATTGACGCTGATTGAACGTGATCAGGCTAATCTATACAACTTCGAGGTACAAAATCAACGGTATCAGACAATTTTGGGCGTCGATCCGCAAGAAGACCCGGCATACAAAGATAACGTGCCGCTAAATCTACCTTTTTTGGCCTGGCTATATGCCCCATTTGCGTCTGCGTCTTATATCTGGAGCTTTATTCTGTGGTCATTTTTTGGCCTTTTATTGTTTTGGACGTCGCTACGTCTATTAGGAAATGGGTCTGTTTTTCCATTGGCTCTCACTTTTGTGCCTGTTTTTTCAGCCATTAGCTTTGGACAAAATGCTTTTGTGAGCCTGTTTTTGTTAACGGCCGTATATGCGCTTTGGACTCGTGATAAGCGTTGGGTAGCCGGATTTCTACTCGCTTTCTTGCTCTATAAGCCTCAGCTTGTTTTGGGCGTTGGTTTTTTATGGTTATTAAACTGGCGCAAAGACTGGCAAGCCTTAGGTGGCTTCGCAATCGGCGTTATGTTTTTGGCTGGGCTGATGGGAATTTTGATGCCAGAGGCCACGGCTGCTTATTTTGTATTTTCGCGTGACGTTTTGCCCAATCTTGCTGAGTGGGGAAAGTTTCCCGTTTGGCACATGCACCACCCGCGCGGATTTTTGCAGCTGTTATTGCCAGCCACTGTGGCTGATGTGTTATGGGTCGGCAGTAGTTTGTTTGGTGTGTGGTTGTTTTGGCGACTGTGGCAGCGTGAAGAAAATCATGTTGAACAGCAATCTTTCTGGTTTGCGGGAGCCATCTTACTAACGTTGTGGACGACGCCTCACGCTATGATTTATGACTGGACGTTACTACTGCTCCCGGCCGTGTTGCTGTGGCAAGCCCGACCCGATTGGCACACACTCTTGCGTCGACTGTTCATTGCTGGATGGATTGCTTATCTGCTTAGCGGCCCGCTAACGGCCGGGCAGCTTGCCATTTCGCCGGTTGCGGTGCAGGTTAGCGTTATATTTTACGCTTGGGCTTTATGGAGCCTAATCAAAATGACATCTCTCAAGTCTTAGACTTACGGCATATGCCCACTAACACCCTTACGGGTTAATAAGCACCTTCTCTAGTTCAATTACCCCGTTTCCACCACTAGCCTGCACCAATCGTGGAAATAAGTTTCCATCATTTTCGTACAACCCTGTGGTCAGTCGATATTCACCAGCAGCAAGATTGGCCGTGGGTAAAAAGACTCGATCTTCGATAATTTGCCCTGGTACAAGCTGGCTGGTCGGCCACGTGTAATTGCCCGGCATCGAATCATGCTGCACGGCCGGTTGTCCGCTATTCGGATCGATTAGGTGGACAAAGTGGGTATAGTCGGCCGGAGGGCGAGTTTGAGCCTGCCAATAAAGTGTGACCGCTAAACCACCTTCAACCTTTTCAGTTTGGTAGCCTCTTAAAGCTAAAATCGGTTCACGTCCAGCTAGAACAAGCGGAACATCAATGTCTGTGGCAGCAGATGGTATCGTAAGGTCGTTATCATTCGGCCGGAAAACCAGCTGGTCTGACGGCCCCTCGAGCGTACCTAAACGGCGAAATAAGCGTACTTGGCCTAAATCATCAGGTTCATAAAGGTAGACCAGTAGCGTATATGGCGCTTCGAACGGGAGTGGCTGCGGTAGCTTCATCCCCATCACATCAAATGTAAATGAATTCGCCTGCCATGCCGATGTCGGGCGATGGCCAAAGCCTGGCTGAAAGTCTTGCTGAGCACCATGGATTTCGTTCCCATGGGCATCTGTTAGTCGGAATGATGCGACTAGATTTTCAGCGAGCGGCCGGGCGGTGTACCAAGCCAAATCTAGCTGGAGCATCCCTGGCCGGGGGTGCGTTACGGCTCGGAGGCTAACGTCTAACTCTGCAAATTGCTCTTGATCTGAAACTGTCTCACCTGCAGTTGCTTTTATAAGCTGCGGCTCAAGGAAAAGCTCTCCTCGTGTTTCAGCGTTTTCGGTTAAGCTGCGACTGTTATCGCTTAACGTTAATTTGGGTGTAACGAGTCCGGCCGGAATGAGGAGAGGAACATCGAGCTGATAGCGGGTGATTCCATTCTTGAGTGGCAGCGAGAGCTGAGCGGCCGGAAAGGCGCGGGTTGTAAAATTGTCAGCAGGGATTATTAAAGCGAGCTCAGCCTCCACATCGGCTGGAACATTATCCCACTCTAGCTCCATGGAAAATGGTGACCCTGAAACTATCTCTGCATCGATAAATGACACGTTTTTCAGTACGGCTCCATTTTCAAAGAGAATTTCATTTTCAGGATGGAGCCAGCCAAGTTGAGCAAAATCTTGTGAATAGACTCCGTTTTCAGGGATGGCCGGTGCCAAGCTCCAAGCTAGTAGAACTGTGCCCAGGGCCATAACGGGCAAAGCGGCACCCCGTAAAAAGGCTTGGCTCAATTGCCAACGCTTCGTGTCGGTTGCAAAGATGGCGATGACCAAAACAAAAACGCTAACTGAAATAAATTCTCCAATCGCACGGATACGCGTACGGCCGAGGACGAGACTGATTTCATGTACACCTGGTGGAACCGTCACCTGCATCAGCCCTGAAAGGCGAGCGGGTGTCCCGCCCCAAATCTGACCGTCTAGTAACGCATTCCAGCCGTCCCAAAATAAAGTTGGGAAGACGATTATCGCTTGTTCACCTTCAGCTACGATCACCTGCCATTCTTGCCGATCCGTTTTACGACTGATGAGCGTTGCTTCCGCTGAGCCGGTCAGCACGGTGGCCTTGTCGCGCTCGTCACGATCCAGCCATGGTGATGTGACCGGCCGGGGGTGGGCCTCTGGTGGTAAATATTCAGCACTAACCGTTGTGCCGATGTTGCGTGTAAACCACTCGTATTGGGTCAAGGTATAACCGGTGACGTCGCTATCAGCGACAGGCAAATAGGTAAGATTTAAGTTGCCTAAGGCGATGACAACAAGCACGGCCGCCATTGACCCTGAAAGGAATGGTGCCAGCCAGACCGGCCGTTTACGCACATTGGGTGATGTGTGGGATGGATTTCGGCCGAATAGGCGCATGAGTGCAAAGAGCGGGACCCCAGACAACATCGCTGTAAAGAAGGCCTGTACCGACAAAAATCGCCAAGGGAACTGTGTAAAGGGCAATAGGGGCAGAATGTCCCATAAAAATATCGACAGTGGGGTGAGCATGAAGGTCGAAACAGCTAACCCCACAACCATAAAGAGCCAAACGCCCCAGCCTAAGCGTTTGCGTACCGCTTTCCAAAACACCAATCCGATCAAGGAAACTCCGGTTAGCAAGGCTTGGACAAGCCCCATCCGGAACGCTTGCCCACCTTCTAGGGCTGGATTGAAAAAGATTGAAGATTGAACAAGATCGGTTGAGCGAAAGTGCAGACCGTCTTTGTAGCGATAGTTGAAATAGCCGACCGTCATATCTGCAATGCTGGTTAGATTCCGTTCCCCTAAGGCCGGTAGCCAAAACCATGCTGAAAGTGCCATTCCCAGCAGTAAGGCTGTTCCCACCAGTAAGAGCTTGGGTAATATCGCATAAAAGCGCACGGCGGTTGAACGTTTGACCCCGTTGGTTTTGAGAAAAATAGGGGCCAAGCGGCAAAGCGCAAAGAGTAGGACAAACGGGCTGAAGATCATGGCCGAAATATTGTGGCTTAAGGTCAGTCCGCCGTAGGCTAGCCCCAGCCATGTGACGCCATTGAGCCAGCTGACCCCCATTCGGCCGCGTGAGCTATCAGATTTTAGTAGTTTATCGGCCGCTAAAATGACCAGCGGGTAAAAGGCCATCGCCCAAAATTCAGCAATGGAGTCACCACGTACATAGACGTTAACCAAATGGAAAGGGGCGGTGGTATAGGCGGCCGACACAGCTAGCGCAACCCAATCTCGCCGATACCAGCGTTGAGCCAGACTAAATGCTCCCCAGCCCGCCACCAAAAACGCGGTTAGCTGGCTAAGCTGGATCGCTTGCACATAGCTGACGCCAAACAAGCGATAGATAAAAGCGATATAAAAGGCGAATGGGGCGTAAAAGTTGAAAAATGGATAGCCATATCCATAGTTAGCATCTCCCATCCAGCGTACGGGAAAATGGCCGTCGAAGATAGCTTGTTCAATCTGATGGAGCCGTTGCAGCAAGAATGGGCTGTCTCCACCGCCGCGTGTGTTGATGAGTCCACCGCCTGAGATGAGGGGCCATGCTGTGACGCAGGCGATCACTAAGGCTGCGATTAGGTACCAGTTGAGTTTGATGTTGGGGCGATTTTCGGCCGATACTGTCATAAATCTAGTGAGAATTTTAGGCAAAAAAAAGAGTGCCAGCTACTCAATGTAGCCAGCACTCCTCTGGTTTTAACTTATACGATCAATGTCATCTAATCTAATCAACGATTTGGCCTCTGAACAAAGCCAAGAATGTGATTATTGCTGCTGGCGTAACAGTAAGTAAACTACTGCACCTAGCAAGATGACGGCGATAACCATCACTGCGATGATGACCATTTCGATAAAGCCTAATCCGCTACCGGCATCGACTTGTGATCCATCTTCGATCGCACCTGCGCTTCCGGTATCTACAGGCTGCTGGGCCTCTGCACCCGTGTCGCCACTGGCCGCTGACTCAACTTGGGCCACGGCGGTTGCTGTGGGTGGGACGGCTTCAGTTTGAACTTGGCGGATACGGCTACCAAACTCTAGCCCGATTTCCTGGCCTTGTGCGATGTCAATCAGCGTATTTCCGGCCGTTGTCATCTCTAAGGCATCTGGCAAAATTTGCGCAACCTGATAGCTGCCCGGTTCTAGCTCACTGGTACAGACCGCACTTTCAGTCCCAGTAGCAACCCCTTCAGCGACAACTGCACTACCTCGTGCAATCGTAAAACGAATACCTGCCATATACCCTTCGTTCTCATCCCGTGCGCCGTTGGCATTGTTGTCTGCAAATGAATTGATGCAGATGGTACCGCCTGCTGGTGTTGGGGTTGGGGTAACGGTTGGCGTATTGGTTGGCAACGGTGTTGGGGTAATCGTTGGTGTGTTGGTTGGCAACGGAGTTGCTGTGGCAGGTGGTGGTGGCGGTGATGTTGGTGCCGGAGGTGGTGTGTTGGTTGGAGCTGGACCACTTAATGTCAGTGATGCTTGATCAAACCACATATCCATATGCTTGCGGCAGTTATTTACACCTGCCAGATTCGCATCGATAAAGACGCTCATTTCTGGTCCGGTGGCGACAACTTCAACTACGGCCGTTTGCCAGCTATCACGCGGTGTTACGGTTGGTCCCCACGTAATCGAGGCAGATGTCCAGTTACCACCGCCAGATGGGTCGATGCCTACACGGCCGGTGATAGTTGCACCAGGGTCTGAAGCGGCTGGAAATTGATCATTTGCCGTACGCCCCCACATGTTGACCGTAAACTTATAGGTTTGGCCAGCCGTTAAGCCCGACACATTTTGGAAAACGCCCGCACGCCATGTGTCCCAGCTATTGCCGATATGTTGTGAGCGCGACCCTTCTCTGTAAAGTGAAGAGTTAAGTTCTGCACTCCAATTTGGGCGTGCATAGTAAGTTTCAGTTGCACAATCCTTCTTTTCGCCACTATCTTGGTGCCATGGTGCCCAGTTTTGCGCCGTACCATTGTTATAGGGTTCTTCAAACCCTGGGTTTGAAATTAGGTTATCTTGTGCGAAAGCGGGACGGTCACTGCTAAAAAACAGTGCTACTGCCGCCATCAGGCAGAATAAAACCAAGTTCGATTTTCTCATTTCTTCATTCTCCTACAGTTTGTCAAAAACGAAACTGTGTTCCTCTAGAATTGCTTAATAAACAGGATTAAAGCGAGTGGTGAAATCCTATCCATTAAATAAAGCCAGCGATAATCAAAAGCGACATAGTTTAGCTTATTGATTATCGCTGACTTTGAAAAATCAACTATTCAATGGTTGCTCGTCGAGCACTCATGATGACGAGCGCAACACCAACAATCAAAATTAGGGCGATTGCTAGAATAATCCAAACGAGCCAAGAGGTGAAGCCACCGCTTTCTGCTTCTGCGTCAACGGCCGATGCCTCTTCAAGTGCACCCGCATCAGTTTCACTATCGGTAACTGGGCCAGCGCTATCACCTTCTTCCATCGTCCCATCAGCTTCGGCGATTTCAGCTTCGGCCATCATTGAGTCATCAATGCGGCTGCCAAAGTCAAACTGTTGTGGTGACCCCGCAATAATTGAAGCCCCCCAATCAGTCCCATTTGTTGCTACTTCATTTGGAAGAATCGAACGGCTAATGCGATAGTTACCAGGATCTAACCCTTCAATACAGAATGGCTCATTGACGCCATCTGTAATGTAGTTGCTGACAACTGCCTGATCTTTTGCAAGCGTAAATGCTACACCTGCCCGCAAACTTTCTCCAGAGGCGTATACACCATCACTGTTGGCATCGTCAAAGGCGCGTAGACAGATTGACCCGGTTGATGGGGTTGCTGTTGCGACCGGTTCGGCCGTTGGCGCAACCTCTACAACTTCTTCAGGTGCCGCTTCTGACTCGGCCGCGCTTTCTTCCGGAGCAGGTTCAACCGCTTCTGCAACTTCAACCGCCTCGGCCGCTGGCTCTGGTTCCGTCGTTTCAGGTGCTGCACCTGCCGCTGAACCGGTAGATTTTCCAACTACGATGCGATCTCCCCAACCGATAAATGAGTTTCGATTAAGATTTGGGTTGAGCTCTAAAAGCTCATCCAGCGTTAGGCCTGCTCGTGCTGCAATACTCCAGAGGGTATCGCCAGACTCAACCAACACTTCATTAAATCCTTGGGAATTAGGCGTTGGCGTTGGGCCAGCGGGTGCGAACCGCACACTCGTATTCACGACGGGCGCAGCTACTGTAGAAACTGCGCCGGTGACAGGATCAACCGTTGTTTGTGCAGCTAAAGCACTTCCATCAGTTGTGACTAACGAGGATTCATCCCAGTAAATGTCATTGTGTTTTCTAGCTTCAGTTGGATTTGACCAAGTAAAGACTGTAACTTTGTCGCCCTGTGCCGTAGCTACCACTTCAAAAGGGACATAAGCGTCATATGGGTTAGCAAACCCAGACCAAACAACTGTAGCCGAATAAGGATTCACACCACCGGTTGGGTCAATACCGATCCGCATGTTTACTGCAGTTGGATCTTTCGAGGTTGCACTGTCACCACTGGTTGACCATGCTTGCCCTAAAATAGAAAATTTGAGAATGGCATTGGTCGGTACATTAACCGTTTGATAAAAGCCGGCTTGATGTGAGCCCCAGAAGGTGAAGTACTGCAACGCTTGTTGCCCACCACCTAGACGCTCTGGCCAAGGACAAGGGGCATAAGGGCAAACAGGTTTGTACTCAGGCATGCGATTTTGCCAATCTTCATCTGAGCTGGTTTGGTCGGTCCACCAAGGTGTCCATCCGCTAGGAACTTGGGCAGTGTTACAAACACCGGCTACTTTGCATTGCTCTTGTTGGTACTGAAAAATCGGGACAAAGCCTGAAAAAGCACCCTCAAAGCCTGGGTTTGCTAACAGATTTTGGCCTGCGTCTTGTGCATTAACAGTCGATCCTGTTCCCAATGCCAAGACAAACGTTGCAACCAGCAGCGTCAGTAACGTGGTAATTACAGTAAATTTCTTCTTCATAACCTTCTATCCTTTCCTAACCGACCTTTATCTTAAAGGATGCAAATTGTTCCTTTTAATTAATCGACTAGGTATTTTAACCAATTAAATTTGGTGGAAAAACAACTATTACTTTTCCTTAGATTCAATTTTTCAAATTCTAATTTTTATTGATGGCAATTTAGCCAGATATAATTGTCATCAATCAGCTTGCCATCTGCATTTTTAGCCGTGCTGCGCTTGCCATCGGCCGGGTTATATAACCCGATTCCTACCGAATAGTCAGATGCGTTGCGTTTAATCAGCCTGCGCTGTTCAAGCATATGGCCTGACTCATGTTTAAATGTGTTAATCGGCAAAAGCCCTGCCAGAAACTGGCCGTCAGCCTGATCAACAATTTCACCATCTTGCCAAAGATGAACGAAAATCGATCGGCCATCATTGATCGGTTCATCAAGAATGGACCAACTCAGTGTAAGTTCAACTTCACGACTATCAATCGTCAAACAACTGTCGATTGATAGGGCTAGTCGGTCTTCAAGCAGATAATCAAATGATTCTCCGGCCGTACTATTTGCGCCTAACTGACCCAATTGGACCAGTTTGCTTGAACCTTCAGCATATTCGGCACGATAAATGTTTAAAGGTTGTTTCACCTGTGACTGTTCTAAATCTTCAACCGAAAACGGTTGCCCGGCTAAACTAACTCTGTAGCTAGTATCTGCCAAGATTGCACCATTAATGCGATTTTGAGCCATTTCTCCACGTTTGCCATGCACGTCTAGCAAAAGCGCCACATTGTCTGTGGGGGGCGGCATCGCAATGATGCCTTCACTGCCTAGAAGCCAAGTTTCGTCAGCTGCTTTAGGACCGATTCTGCGAGGAAGATTAAGGTACAAACTCGAGACTGATGGATCACTTTCTAAAACTTGCTGTAAAAGTTGCCCTGCTTGCTGATAATAACCGGCCGTTTGGATGTTAAATTGGATGGGAACGATCAAGGCTAAGCCGAGCAGAAACCGGTATGCATTCTTAAGCGTGGGGCGTGTGGTGTCAGTGCTAGCCAATAACACTCCCCATGCCAAGGCGATACCAACCGCACATGGGTAAAACGCCCGAGGTGGGTCACGGTCCCATAGGTATGTTTGGGTCACGGCCGGAATAACGCCCCAAAGCGCGATCCATATGAGTGCAAATGTTAAAGGTGAAAAAAGATTTTTAGAGCGATACCCGATTATCGAAACTGATGTTACGAAAACAGTGCCTGCTATCCAAAGTAACAGAGTTGGGCTAAACCAATTTGAAGCATAATGAAGTAAGGATGAAAAGGGGAAGGTCGTGGCTTGAGCCACCATCGCTCCATTTTGAATCAAGCGATTCAGTTCAAAGGGTGAAGACGGAGTGGGGGTTAGAAAGGTAATCGCTAGTAGCGGGATAATCGAGGTTGATAAGGGCAACAATGCTCGCTGCCAAACAAAGCGCCGCAGCACAATGACATCAATGACAACCAGCAAAAGGCCAACCAAAATACCTGATTCGAGTGATAATGCAGATCCAACTGCACAGGCAAGTGCGGCGTATAGCCACCCCCGTCGCTCTAAACGACAATAATTAATCCAGCTATGAATTGACAGTAACCCGAGAAAAACGGCAAGTGGATAAGCGGCTGAACTAATCCATAAGATCGCATCATATGAAAACGGGAAAAGAACAAATAAAAGTGTTGACCCAATTCCTGCCCACCAATCACGATGTGTTAAACGAAAAGCGAGATATCCGGTTAAACTGCCGCTGCCCGCATGCAAAGCCAGATTGAAAAATCGCATTGGCATCGGTGTGAGATCACCCGCCACAAATTGCCACAAACGCCATGCCGAAAACTGAACCGGCCGAAAATGACTGAAAGGATTTAACGTTCCCCATATTTCATTCAGTGAAGCTGTTCTGGCCCACGGAATCTGTAAAAGATCATCAGAGTAGAAAGGAATCGCAACGACCCGACCATAAATTAGGAGGGTTATGCTTAGTGCTAACAGACTCGATAGTGTCAGAAACGCATATTGTGTTTTAAGCCATTTTTCGAGTTGCAAGACTAAATGTTTCCTACTTCTGCTCCAGCACTTAAGTATGATTTTAAATACTGAAGAGGCATTGAACCCCCTTTCTTAGGGAGCGTCAACGAATTTCAACCGTATTGCCACCTGTTTGCCCATTTGGACTAACTATGATGAGACGATCCTCAGAATTGTCGGCCGGATACATGCCAACAACGAGCTGATGCTTTTCTGGATTCCATACTTGGTCAAGCTGGATTACATGCTGGTCATGGATGAGCATGTTGGGCTGCCAGAGGCCTACGGGCCAATATCCTTGCCCTGGCACTGTGTCGCTTTGGGCAATCACCTGCAAAGATTGTCTGTCGATAACATGAACAAATACGATTTCATGGCGATCTTTAGCCATGTTTGGAGCAGAAAGGTCCGCCATAGACCAAAAAAGGTCGACGACCAAAGCTGTATCTTCCAGATTGAAATCGGCCGCGTGTAGCTGGTACAACGCTTGGTCAGCATTGCCAAACACGGCCGTCACCTCGCCAAACCCCGCGATCTCTGTTAGCGAAAAGCGTTGGTATAACGAGTAAGTTTCAGTTTCAAGGTCACCGCGCGTTTGTGGCCCAGTCTGTGTCGAGAGCAAAATCGGCCGATCGTTTTGCTCCGCCACACCTGCATACAGTCCATCGATAAAGACCCCATCTATGGGCCAAACATAGAGCACAAATGGGCCGGTGAACCAATTTTGAATTAAATCCCGATGGTTCAAACGGAAAATCTCGTGTTCAGAATCGACCAAATATTGAATCGACGGCCAATTGTCTTGAAAGCGTCGATCCATAAACACAGGCACTCCCGTCGGATCTGAGTTGATTTGTTCTGCTAAATCACGTGCGGCCGCCTCGAACAGATAGTTGGTTTCTGGTAAGGATGGGTACTTTACAAAATAATCTTGCACCGTAAACCATAAGGAGCCCAGCAAAATGATACTGACTAACGTCCGGCCGATATTTTTGTATTTTGGCAACTGCCAGCCCCACGCTAGCCCAAGTGCGCCCGGAAACAGAGCTACTGGCAAAATGCCTGAGGCGCGTAAAAAATGAGGTGAGTCTTCAGCTAAAACAGTTGCGGCCAGCATAACCGTGATCCAAGCCACGGTAATAAAAACCACCGGTTTAGCCCAATGGCGTGCCAGCCAAACGAGGCCAATTAAAAATGGGACCGCCATAAGGGTGTCAAATAAGGGGCGGCCAGGGACATTGTGACGCACAATCGTATCTCCCTTAATAAAAAAGAGGCCTAACGCTCCCCATAGATTCTGGAAAAAGGTACCCACTAAATCGCCTTGATTGATTAGAGGGTTCAATATCGATACCTGCCCCGTACGGCCGCTAAGTAGCTCTGGCTGGCTTAGCCATAAATTGAAAAGTGGCAGCATAATGATGACCCATCCGACTAAGGCCCAGCCTAAGCCGCTCCACGGAATCGGCCGTTTTGTGAGAATTAAATAGCCAATCAGCGAAATTAAAACAGCGGGGAAAAGCCTAGCGGTGAGATAGGTGTAAAAGCCTAGCCCTGTACAGGCTCCGGCCGCTAGCCATAGCCAGCGGGTATGTTTTTGCTCAGATTTTTGGTATGCCAGCGTGCCCAGCCACAGGGCCAGCGACATAATTGGGACCGCTAAAATAATACGTAATCCCACCCGGCTAAGGTGGACGGGCCAGAGGGTAACGGCCCACAGCCATGCGGCGAAAAAGCCCGCAATTTGGCCATACCAGCTTTTGGCTAGGGCATAAACGGGCAAAGTTGTTAGCGTGCCGATAAAGGCGGCTGTCAGTCGGATTGCCAGCGGGGTATTGCCGAAAATCGCCACGGCGAGTGCGCTAAGGTAGATGTAACCGGGCTCACGGCCGTTGTTGGCTTCGAAAAATAGAGCATGTTGGCCGTTTAAGATTCCCAATGCATCTAGACCGTTAAATGCTTCATCTCGGTATAATCCCGGCGGCAAATCACCTAACTGCCAAAAGCGTAGGGCCGCGGCTACTGCGCAAATGCCCGCCAAAAGCAAAAAAACCCATCCCTGCTGGGATCGGTTTTGTCGGTGTGGTTCTAGATTTTCAGATGGCAGTTGCCTCTGGTTATCGTCTGTCACTGTTGTCAAAGCGGAGGCAGTATAGCAAAATCCAAAACAGAAGCAATTGACTAAATGCGTGTTTTAATGGTCTCAAAAGCGTGTCTAACCGGCACTTATCAAGCAAAGCTGACCGCCATTGGCCAAACGCCGGGGGTAGATTTGGCTGTGATGGTGCCTCCGTTTTGGGATGATCCGGCCGGGCGCATTGAACTTGAACAGCGTTATACAGATGGGTATCAACTCTTTATTGAGCCGCTGCGTTTTAACGGAAACTATCATTTTCACTACTGGCCTACGTTACGCCAGAAAATTGCAGATTTCCGGCCGGATATCATCCATATGGATGAAGAGCCATATAACCTAGCGACATGGTTGGCGTGGCGAGCGGCTACACGTGCAGGGGCTAAATTTCTCTTCTTTTCATGGCAAAACCTAAACCGACAATATCCTTTTCCTTTCAGTTGGATGGAGCAGCAGGTGCTAAGAAATAGTGATTTTGCGATTATGGGCAATCAAGATGCGGCTCAGGTTTTTGCGCAAAAGGGGTATGCTGGTCCTCAGGCTGTTATTCCGCAGTTTGGGACTGATCCGACTATTTTTAAACCGGCCGAAGAGCCATCTCAGCAAGCAAAAACTGGAAATGAAAAATCGATTGGCTTTGCAGGGCGACTAATTTATGGGAAAGGGCTTGATCTATTGATTCAGGCGGTTGCGCAATTACCTGCAGATTTAGAGTGGGAGTTAAAAATTGCCGGTGAAGGGCCAGAGCTGGACAATTTACAAAAGCTAGCGATTAAATTAGATGTTGGGCAAAAGGTTCTATTTTTGAGCCGGATGGGGTCAGGGGAGATGCCTGAATTTTTACAAAGTTTAGACCTGCTTGTATTGCCCTCACGTTCACTCCCCAATTGGAAAGAGCAGTTCGGCCGAATTTTGATCGAGGCGATGGCCTGTGGTTTACCCATTATCGGCTCTGATTCTGGTGAAATTCCAAACGTGATCGGGGAAGCGGGTCTGGTGTTTCCTGAAGGTGATATTTTCACCTTGGTAAATCTAATTGAGCAGCTGCTTGCTGATTCAGACAGACGTGCAAAGCTCGGAAAAACCGGCCGGGAGCGCGTTCTACAAAACTTTACACAGGTACAAGTGGCAACCGCTACAGTTGAAGTCTATCGAGCTATTGCTTCAATCTAGCCTGTTTTTTTTGTGAATTGTGACCGTTGGCTTATGTTTACACGCTAAATTTAGTCATTTAGCGTCAAGAAATGTTCGTTTCTAATAAATAAGACGGTTATTATTTAGAAGAGCATATTTTTGATGATGCAAAAACGTGCTTTTCTAAATAATTTATTCAGCATCACTATTAGCACGTCCAAGCATAATTTCCTTTTTAATGGGTATGAAAAAGCAGGATGTCGAAAAACCAGCCGTTATAGGGCTTCCAAACAACGTCTCTTTGGTTTCTACCGCTTCAGGGAGTGTTCTCGTTCACTCTCCACCTGAAACATTGAAACTTATTCTTTCGCACGGGCATGAGATTCCTGAAATCATCTTGATTCCAGAGGATGTAAATGCTGGGCAGGAGCTGGGTTCAACCGGCTTTGTACGGTCAGGGATCAACTACGCAAGTATCGAGTTTCTCCTGTACGCTCAATTCTTTGGTAAAGGGAATAAATGTTTGATTGTGACTCACACCCTGTCACAAAAAATACGCCTTGAGACGATTTTAACAGAAACATTTATCGGCCCTATTGATGAAAAGTATGCTCGTCATATGGCATGGCTTGGAGAAGAATGCCAGCTCGTTAGCTATTTCCCTCCTCTTGGCCGAGCACCTGATTGGTCTGATTTATGTGAAATCATCTCTCTTGATCAAACGGCCGACGGCGTTATTCGTGGGTCAACATCGATTGTTGTTGATCGGGCAACGCACGACTATGTATTTTCTGATAATGGGTTAGAAACTGCTCGTGTCTCCACCGCTATTACCGAGCAGGCAAAGCCGATTTCTTTTCCGCCTGCGGGCCCTATTCATCAACAAGAACTCACCCTGCAATTTATTGGGGGGAGTGATGGCTTCGACCCTGATGGCATAACGACCTGCTTCTTAGCATGGGTACATACTCAATCAAATACCTATGCTACGCTGTTTGATACGGCCGCTTTTATGCGTCAGCGATTGGGGCATTTAGGCTTATCGACAAGGCAAATATCTGAAGTTGTCATTTCACATCTGCATGAAGACCATATTGCGGGGCTGCCTGAACTGATTTTAATGGGAGAAAATCAGATCCAGCTTATTACATCTGATTTAATTTATACCAGCTTGCTCAAAGTATTAACTGCTATCTTTGATTTGCCTACAGATGAGGTCGCTTCGCTATTTAGATTCGTTCCGCTAAATCCTGGAACACCTTTGGTTTTTGAAGGCCGTGTATTTAAGGCTCTTTACGCCGTACACTCAATTCCGACGCTCGCTATTCGACTAAACGATCTTTATTTCTCTGGGGATATGCGCTATGACGAAGTTTGGTTTGACGAGCTGGTAGCTGAAAATGTGCTGACGCATGAAAGGCGTGACGAACTGGTTAATTTTGCTGAGGGCGCGGCCGTTGTTGTGCAAGATGCTGGTGGTGGCACCATTCATACCACAATTACCCGCGAGCTATTGGAGCGATTATTATCAGGGGGAAGCCAAGTCATTTTGGCACATACAAAGCCTGAAATCCTGCCCCATCTTGAACAAGATCTTGAGAATCGAATCAATTTTGCATCAAGCGGCCATATCGTTGGGATGGGTGAATCTGTAGAGGCAACGGCTGAAGATAGCATTATGGAGACGATTATCAGCTCAGCTTTATTTTCGCGGCTGCCATTTGAGCTGCGCCAGAAGCTAAGCCAGACTGTTTCGCTCGTGACGTATAAAAAAGGGGACAAAATCATTTCGCACGGCGAGCCTTATAATGGATACGTCTATTTGGTGCATTCAGGCTTAATTGAAGTATGGTCTTTTGACCAAGTTGAATTGCGTCTTGTAGCCGGGCGAGGAAGTATTATTGGGGAGCGTAGTGCGCTTAAAAACAACAGAGGGCAAAAAACAGTTCGAGTCAATCATACGTATGCTCAATCAGATGTAGAGCTGGTTAAAATTGATGGAGAATTGTTTCGTCAATTGGCAGACTTCTTGGGATTGGAAGAGGCGTTTCATAAAGCTGAGTGGTTACTGAAGCATTCCCCTTTCCGTGACATGCTCTGGGCCGATATTCTTGATTTGGCATTGGATTTGCAGATCCGTCATTTAGATGCGGGCGAGATACTATACGAGCTAAATTCGCCCGGATACGAAAGCTTTTTATTGGTTTCTGGTCAGATCGACTTGTTCGATGCGAATCAACAAGTTAAACATAAGCTTGTTGAAGCTGGCCGATTTTTTGGCGGCCGAGCAACCCTTTTCAATGAACTGCATCGCCTTAAAGCTGTCGCTGAGCAACCCTCTGAAGTCTGGGTTCTGCACTCTGTTGATTTAAAAAGGCTACATATGGTTCATCCTAATATTTCATTGCATTTACGTGGCGATGAAATGATGAGCTCCTAGTGTCGATTCAACCCCAATCCACCTAAATTGAGCGTTTCTCAAAAAAGCGCCAGTCATTCTACCGAAACAAAGAAAGAACAATATGCGTTTATCTGTCAGAATTTTAATCGTGATCGCTGTCTTATTGCCGATTTTAGTCATCGTCGGCCGCTATTACTTTTCAGCCTACCCACGGCCGTCTAAAGTCGGCAATGGAACAATGGCCCCTTGCCCAAACTCACCTAATTGTGTTTCTACTCAAGCGACTGATGATAGTCAGAAAATTGAACCGATTCCTATACAGGGAAATGCGGCCGAGACCCTAGACTCATTAGAAAAAGCCATCGCCACAATGCCTAAAAGCCAAGTCATTACTCGGACAGACAATTACCTGTATGTAGAATTTCGCAGCTCACTTTGGAACTTCGTAGATGATGTCGAGTTTTTTGTTAATGCTGAAGACGGTGTTATCGATGCTCGTTCATCAGCAAGGGTAGGTTATGGTGATGGTGGTGTTAATCGGGCCAGATATCTGAAAATCGCTCGAGCTATGGGAGTACAGCCACCATCCTAAATTTTATGTTGAGCTGATAACCAAACGACTAAACAAATCAGGATAAAGGTACCTGCTTTTATTGTAGACACTCATCTAATTTGTATGCTACGCTCAAATTGTGGCTAATTAATCTGTTTGTTTGTCAAGTGAAAGGCCTTAAAACATCACACCACCAGTATGCTACTTAAGTAGATGTTCCTGCGACAATTAAACATAAATTCGGAAATTGTGAATGACCAACGAGAAAAAGACTATTGTTTGTATAGAAGATGAACCAGATATGATTGATTTGGTTCGCCTAATTTTGAGCCGACACAACTATGAAGTTCATGGCGCATTGGGCGGGAGTGAAGGGTTGGAGCTGATTCACGAACTAAAGCCTGACTTAGTATTGCTTGATCTTATGATGCCTGAAATGGATGGATGGCAAGTTTTTCAAACGATCCGCATTGAAGAAGATATTTGTGATACACCGGTTATTATTCTGACTGCAAAAGCACAGAGCATCGATAAGGTGTTGGGATTGCATATTGCTCGTGTTAACGACTATGTGACAAAACCGTTTGGCCCCCAAGAACTTTTAGCCTCTGTTAAAAAAGTCTTGGCCGAAAGCGAAAAAGCATTGAATTAGTTAATTTAGCTTGATTAGAAAAATCAATTTGTGTTTGTACCGCTCAAACATGACCTTGGGACTACATATTTTACGTCTATTTAGCGCCTATCGATATATAATCATCGGCAATAATCTGAAAAATAATTCCTAATACCTTGTAGGTATGCCTTAAATCACCTATTTATTTGCCTAAAAATAGTGTAGATTGAGTGAAGAGCCTTAGGAAATTCGGATCTTTGATTTATTTGGACTTACATTCTCAGCATACGGGTTTATAATTCAAAGATTAAAGAAACAGCTTTTTCAACAAAGTAGGTGAATAGATTTGGCTAAATCAATATTGATAGTAGATGATGAACCGATGGCGAGAACGCTTTTGCGTTTGATGCTTGTTCGATCGGGTTATGAAGTAATTGAAGCGGTTGATGGGTATGATGCCCTTGAGAAGCTTCGTACAATATTGCCAGATCTTGTTGTGCTTGATGTGATGATGCCGGGCTTAAATGGTTTTGATGTTTGCTCAACAATTCGAGACGAACAAGCTACCTCTCGAATTCCGGTAATTATGCTTAGTGCGAAAACCGATACTGCTAGTGTCTCTCAGGGGATGGATGCAGGGGCTACACGCTATTTAACCAAGCCGGTCTCACCTGATGATCTAACAGGGCAGGTTTCAGACATTTTGGCAGAGTTTAATAACCCGTTTCATAATGCGGCCGGTTAGCTTCCTGTGATTTAATTCAACCAATAAGTAGGGGCGAGCATACAGTTTATCGTGGGCTAATCGGGGTATTGGGCGACTTGTGCGATTTAAAACCTGCAATTCGGCCAAAGTTTCTGTAAAGCCTTAGTTTCCTAACTAAATCATGTTTGATATTTTTCGTAAAGATGCACAGAGATGGGTTGTGCCATCAGGATTTGCGGAGCCATCAGAAGTCACTTTTGTGAAAACATTGAAAATGCTTTACCAGCATCCATCATTAAGGATGATGCTGTGGTTCAGGCTGGCCCGCTGGTGTAAACGTAATCGAATTCCGGCCGTACCTGGTTTGTTGTACCAGAGAATTTTCCATCGATTTGGGGCTGAATTGCGTTTGGATACCCCTATTGGAGGAGGCCTGTACATCGCGCACCCGGCCGGGGTTGTGATTTCACCTGATTCAATGGGAGAAAACTGTTCAGTCATAGCATCCGTCACAATCGGGATGCGTAACGAGTATGCATTTCCTAAAATTGGAGATCGTGTATTTATCGGTGCCGGGGCACGGGTCTTAGGGAATATTATAATTGGAGACGATGTCCAGGTTGGAGCCAATAGCGTTGTTGTAAAAGACACGGAAGCTGGGAGCACAGTAGTCGGAATTCCAGGTCGAGTGATTGCAATTTACGGTGAAAAAGTCGCTGCAAACAAATAAGCGGTATTAAATTTTGAGGGTGGCCTTACCAAACAATTACAGGGATCAATGCCCTGTTGCTACATAATTGACTATAATAGCCTATCTTTTAAGAGCTATTCTTAAAAGCCGACTTTGCTACTAGGAGAGAAACGATGTCTCGTATTGTAAAAATTATTATTCTTATTGCTATTTCGATTGCTTTTGGATTTCTTGTGACTCATGTAGGTATGTTTCTGATGAATACCAATGCTGAAGAATATGGTCTGTACTTCGGAACTGAAGGGGACGGGCTAGCCTATTATCCATTAACCATCATCTTTGCCGGATTGGGCCTGTCCATCTGGTTGGATAAATGGCTTGGTACTGAAATTCTGCCTCACTAATTTTGAAGTAGTTTTCGTAAAACTAAAATCTTAGGAAAAATCGGGACGGCTTGTACTATATGCTGTTGTGATTTTGCTTAAATACAAAAAGGTATTCTGTTTTTTGTATCAGAATACCTTTTTTTGTTTTCCTATTTTGGGTTACAAATAGAGCCTCTAACAATTTAAATAAAGGCAGCCCCCGAAAAAAAGGATTCTCATGAGTGCAAAAATAATTGATGGTAAAGTGATTTCGGCAAAAGTTCGATCTGAAGTAAAAGAAGCTGTGGCAAAAATGCAGGCAGATCATGGCTATGCCCCCGGTTTGGCAACTGTTTTGGTTGGTGACAACACAGCTTCGGCCACTTATGTGCGAGCTAAGCACAGAGCTTGTGAAGAGGTTGGCGTTCGATCAATTGGCCGGGTGATGGGCGAAGATATTACTCAAGAAGAGCTACAGGCTGTTGTTCAGGCATTAAATGACGACCCTGAAGTTGATGGCATCTTAGTACAGTTGCCTTTGCCCAAACATATCGATGAAGAAGCGATTCTAGGGACAATTGACCTCGAAAAAGATGTGGACGGATTTCATCCAATCAATATCGGCCGACTTTCAATGAAAGGGCGTGATCCGCTATTCATTCCTTGTACACCTTACGGTTGCATGCGTTTGCTTGATGAAGCCGGTGTTGACCTTAATGGTGCTGAAGCTGTTGTAGTTGGCCGCTCAAACATTGTTGGCCTGCCCATGGCGTTTCTGCTAAACAATGCCAACGCGACTGTCAGCATTGTGCATAGCCGGACAAAAGATATGAATGCTCATCTCAAGCGGGCTGATGTTATTGTGGCGGCTGTCGGTATCTCAGAAATGATTAAAGGGGACATGATCAAGCCAGGTGCTGTGATTATCGATGTAGGAATCAATCGCAAAGATGATCCATCACGCAAGCGGGGATATCGTCTCGTTGGTGATGTTGACTATGACGATTGTTTGCCAGTTGCAGGTGCAATCACGCCTGTACCCGGTGGTGTGGGGCCCATGACAATTGCGATGTTAATGCAAAATACGCTGCATGCGGCCGAACGCAAGTTTTCTTAATATGACCTAAAAGTAGAATTAAGTTTATACTGTTTGGGTTTTTGAAAAAGCCTAACTGCCCGTTTAAAACGGGCAGTTTTCTTTTTGAGTAGGTAGATTGCTTTGATTTAGACCAAATAGAAGAATATAGTTTCTTCTGTTAGGTCTACAAACATGTGTTTAGCTGTAGGCAAGGGGTAATTAGGGGGTTGGCGTTACCAACACTCTGCCTTTGGGTATTTCTTGGACATAAGGCTCTGGGACTGGTGGCTTTTCATCAGTAAAGATGACATTCTCAAAGCCTAGATCATTTAAAAAGCTCTCCATATATTCCTGAGCATTCTGATCTGCCACCTCTAAAATTTTGATCTCTTCCAAAGCATATTCAAGAATCGAAGCTTCACCTATTTGGCGAACCTTTGTTTCGAGCTCTGGGTCTGCACCAGAGAATAACCCTACATCCCGATCAACCACATAACTCCTGTCGTTATCGAGCGTTGCAACCAAGACTTCCGCTTCGGGTAGGTAGATCATGACTGTAACAGGATCTACGACCTGTATGTCACCTTCTTCCATCTTTGCTAGGTCAACTCCGGCAATTACCTCACCAACCGCAACGAACACTAAGCTTTCGCCAAAAAGGCCAAACAGAGTATCTGTGTCGCGTTCTGACGTCACAATTTTCTCCGCCTCGACACGAGCTGTTTCTAAGCGAGCAAGCTGGCTTACACTTGTGATGATGGTCAAGGGATCGGGCAAGATCTCTGGTGTGGCCTTTAAGAGTAAATTTTTGCCTAGATTTAATATCGGATTATTTTCGATCGTCTCGTTGGTAGTTTGGTAAAGTTGGTACATGCCCCAGCCAAACGCACCGGCAAAGATGGCAAGTACAATTAAAAATACACCTAAAATCGGCCGCCAAACTGACCGCTGTTGGCGTGCTCGGCCGCCTTCTGCTCGATCATCGTGATGTTCGTATTTACTCATAAATTCCTATTAATGTTCACACCCATGTGCTTGCGGGGTGATTCACAGTGACTTACCATTTATCCGTTCTGATATTCTCAAAGGCGAGAGATAAACTGCATCATTCGCTTTTATATCTATCCGTTACGATATTTCCTTATGCATGTTGCGACCTGTCAAATTAAGCTGAGTCTAGACGGAGTCCGATCCTTGAAAGAAAAAAGACGTATTCTTAAATCGATTATCGGCCGACTCTCTAATGAATTCAACATCGCAATTGCAGAAGTTAGTCTAAACGATGTGTGGCAAAGTGCTGTACTAGGTGTCGCGGCCGTAGGAAATGATACCGGAGTCTTGCATGCTGTAATGGAAAACGTTGTCGCTTGGGTTGAACGGAACCGATCTGACGTTTATATCGTTGATTATGGTATAGAGTTTCGTTAGGGTACCGTATTAAAATGAGGTCATAGGGTAATGTTACTGCCTCAAATTAGCAACGAATGCTCTATGGCTAAAATAAACTGGCATATCAAATTTTCTCAAATGAATTTTTTTTCCCACGCTCCTTCTCGCATCATTCTTTTTTCATTTCTATTCGTCATTGGATTTTCCCCATTTTCTAACTCTTACGCACAAACAGATGGTTTATCAATCACCGTTCGGCCGGGGTTCGATGGGCTCGTCAAAAGCGATAGTTGGTTTCCAGTTTTAGTGACATTGGCCAATGACGGCGTAGCAGTTGAAGGCACACTAGAGATTTCAATACCCAATAGCAATGGAACATTTTGGGCCACAGAGGTGTCATTACCGACACAATCGCGCAAGCAAATTCAGACCACTGTTTTCGCCCCCGGTACGTCTGTTAGGACCCTTCAAGTTGTTTTGAAAGACCAAGATGGGAAGATACTGCTCAACTCATCCAACTATCCGTTAAAACTCTTGGATGCCTCTGAAAGCTTGATTTACGCTGTTGTTTCACCAGAACCAGATACGCTTGAGCTATTGGAAAAGGTCAAAGCCGGGCGTAGTGATGCGGCTGTGGCGTTTATGGCCATGGATGAAATTCCTGTTGACCCAATTGGATTGGAGCCGCTTGATGTACTGGTTTTTAATGACACCGACACCAATGGGCTTTCGGCCGGCCAGCGTGAAACGATTCAAACTTGGATTCAGCAAGGCGGGCAGCTCGTTTTAACTGGTGGGGCTGGATGGCAAAAAACAACGGCTGCTTTTAGTGACTTACTGCCAGTTGAAATCAGTACAACTGATTCAGTTGATGGCTTGGCAAGTTTTGAAGCTGCTAGTGGTGAGCCATTTCGTGATGCTGGCCCTTATGCGATTGCTCGATCAAGCCTGAAAAATGGCGAACTAGCTTGGCGCAATGATTCGCTACCGATTTTGGCACGGCGAGCCGAAGGCGCTGGAAATATCTGGTTCTTAGCCTTAGACCCTCAGTTTGCTCCACTTGATGACTGGGATGGCAGCCTCATTTTATGGGATTCCGTTGCTCAATATGTTCCCCGACCTTTGTTGTGGGAAGGGAGCTTTGCCAACACCGATTCGCTGTATCAGGCTGTTTCAACCATTCCTGCCATTCAATTACCTTCTGTATGGCTTATCTTAGGATTTATGGGGCTCTATATTTTGATGGTAGGGCCGCTTAACTATATCGTTTTAACCCGGATGGAGCGGCGTGAAATGGCTTGGCTGACACTGCCGATTACTATCCTGTTTTTTAGCGGTGTGGCACTCCTAATCGGGCTGCAATTTCGTGGGAATAGGCTGATCATCAACCAACTATCTATCGTTTCCGGCCGGATAGATTCTGAACAACTCAGGGTTGAAAGTGGCGTCGGAATTTATTCACCCCGACGTGATTCGTTCGATATTCAATTTGAGCCAGACACTCGCCTTAACTTTGTTGATCGATTTGCGTTTGGCGGGCTTTCTGACGAACGTCGGATTGCATTGGGCAGTGAAAATGTTTTGGAAGAGGTTTTAGTTGCCGTTGGAGAAATCACATCGATTACAGCCAGCAGCTTTCGAGATGCTTCACCCATTTCTGGCCAAGCGATACTTTCGGCCGATGGCACCAAATTTGACTTGGTGGTGACCAACAATAGCCCCGAGACAATCTTTAATATTTCTCTGCTCGTCGGTACAAAGCACGTCAGAATAAATGATATCGGTTCTGGTGAAACGGTTAACCGCGAAATCGAAATCCCTTCACGTGTGAGAGAATCATTCGCGTCTGAAGTTGCTGGTGGGCCAGAAACTTATCGTACCTACCCAGCAACACCAGATACGTATCAGGATTCCCCTCTTTCAAATGGCTTTTCTACTTTGGTTGAAGGTGAAGCCCCCGGTGGCTATACCTCTTATCAATATTATGATGACCCCGAGCAGAGCCAGCGCAACAGCTTATTAAACAGCTTATACGAAACGTATAACAGCGAAACAGTTTATACTCCGGCCGGAAAGATTGTTTTAATCGGTTGGAGCAACGCTCCTCAGCTTGATATCTCATTGAGCAACGACCGCTTTGATTTGGTCGCCTCATCACTTTATTTTATCGAAATACCGCTAGAGAAATAAATCTAGTAAAAATCAATATGTCCGCAATCATTGAAATTAACGGTTTAACCAAAAGATATGGCGACTTTGCTGCTCTCGATCATCTTGATTTGCAGATAGAGGAAGGAGCTGTTTTCGGCTTTATCGGCCCAAATGGGGCCGGAAAAACCACCACCATGCGTATTCTAACCACGTTGTTAAAACCAACGGAGGGGAGTGCGTCGATTGGAGGATATTCTGTAGCGACCCATCCTAACGAAGTGCGCCGACTCATTGGCTACATGCCAGACTTTTTTGGTGTCTATGACGATATGAAAGTGTGGGAGTATCTCGACTTTTTTGCGGCATGTTATGACATCCCTGAATCGATGCGTAAAGGGATGATCGGCGATTTACTTGATCTTGTTGACTTGGGCCATAAGCGGGATGAGATGGTTGAAAGCCTAAGTCGAGGAATGAAGCAGCGGTTGTGTCTGGCACGTACTTTGGCGCATGACCCTAAAGTTCTGATTCTGGATGAACCAGCTAGTGGGTTAGACCCGCGCGCTCGCATTGAAATGCGTGAGCTTCTGCGCGAGCTTCAGGGGATGGGTAAAACGATCTTTTTTTCATCTCATATTTTGTCAGAAGTAGCCGATATTTGTACAGACATCGGCATTATGGAAGCGGGGAGGTTGGTCGCATTTGGCGATATTGAGCAGATGCGCCAACAGCTTCAGGTTTCACGTCTTATCCAAGCTCGAATGATAGGGGATACAGCACCGTTAAAAGATATTTTGATGGCACACGAAAAGGTTGAAAAAATCACAGACGGCCGGGAAGTTGAACTGACCCCTGATATTGTTCGCTTTGATTTTACAGGCGATGATGAAGAGCTCAGCGCGCTTTTACGCCATCTTGTTGATAGTCATATTCAAATGATTTCTTTTAGTGAAGAAGTTGGTGATCTAGAAGATGTATTTATGCTCGCGACAAAGGGAGTTGTGAATTAAGGTGTTGGATATTAGATATTAGTTGAGATTTACCACTAATATCCATATTCCAACATCTAACTCTAGCTATGTGGGCCTTTTTAAAAACCGTCCGTAACAACCCCATCTATTTACGTGAGCAAGGTCGCTGGGGCGAGCCAAACCAATATTACGCAACTTTGCTACGCTATTTACCGCTTATTATTTTAGTGGTGATCGCTTTAGGCGTTTGTGGATATGGGCAAGCATTTGGTGTTGTTGGTTTAAGCGACGAAGCTGGAATTTTGTTTGCACTTATTTGTATCCCAAATATTTTGCTTCAAATGCTGACTTGGGTTGGATTGATTATTGCTCCAGCGTTAACGGCTCCATCAGTTGTTGAAGAAGTACACCGTGGTAGTTGGGACATTTTGCGGCTGACACCAATGCCGACCATGCATGTAATCGCGGCTAAATTTCTGGGAAGCCTTTCCCGTTTAAAAATCTGGAGAGCGTTGCTCATTATCAGCGTGATTTATGCGGCCGGAACCGGCATCGGATCATCAGCTTTTTTGTTTGAACAGACCGGTGTCGGATCAATATTTTGGGGGCTTTTAAGCGCCATCATGATTTTTTTCCGGCCGTGGCTCGAAATCGGCTTTGCCGGTTTGGCTGGGCTCACCCTTTCTTTGTGGACGAGCTCTACACGAGCTGCTTTGATCGGCTCATATGCACTTGTTATATTTTTTAGGCTTGTGCTAGGCAATGCCGTTATGTGGTCAACAATTGGCGGGATGATGGCCCTTGATTTTGAAGAAGCCGCCTTTGCAACCGGTTCAATGAGCCTTGTTGTACTTTACCTTCTCTCTAACTTGACCTTGTTTTTTCTGATGCGCCGGCGTGCATTAGCCTTGGACAATGGAGACTTTTTAAAGGCGTAAAGTTATTGCAAATCAGCCATTAGCGGGCGATTGACTGTTTTAGATCGCCTTAGGTGTGAATAAGAAGCTTTTTTTTAGCGATAGCTGTTTCGCTTTGTATGATATGATTTCTGTCATTCAAATGCGGTACAAGAGATTTTTATGAGTGATCTAATAACTGAAGATAAAAAGATGGGTTTATGGCAACGGGGTGTGTTGCAAAACCCAATCACATTAAAAGAACTACGTAGTCGAATGCGCGGCCGTCGGGCGTTTGTAATTCTGTCGCTTTATCTATTGGCCACCTGCATCATCATCTTTTTTACCTACCTCTTTTTAGTTATCAACAATACAACCACATCAACGGCCGGTCAGACCGCTGGTCAAACGATCTTTTTCTTTATGATAAGCATCCAGATGTTTTTGGTTGTGTTTGTGGCGCCCGCATTTACGGCCGGAGCCATAACGGGTGAAAAAGAGCGCCAAACATTTGAGCTTTTACGCACCACACTTATGTCACCCCGTCGCTTTGTTTTTGGCAAAGTTATTTCAGCTTTAGGCTATGTCTTGCTGCTTGTTGTATCAACTATTCCATTAATTAGCTTGGCTTTTATGATTGGGGGCATTTCATGGATTGAAATCGTTGTCTCTCAAGTGATGCTGATTGCTGGTGCATTTACCTACTCGCTCATGGGGCTGTATTTCTCCAGCCGGATGAAAACAACGCTGGCTGCAACAGTAACAACCTATATCGTGACACTAGCGATTTTGATCGGGCTGCCATTGGTCATTTCATTGGGCGCTTTGATCATTGGTCCATTTCTTTTTATAGCCAGCGTCACGCCTGACTGGTTTGAAATAGTAACCGTTTATGGTGCGATTATTCTTGGATTTACTAACTTGCCGGGTTCGATGTTTTTTGCTGAGATAATTCTTTTAGAAGAAAATGCAATTTGGGGCTTCTGGCAAACTGGGTCTCCTTCTTACTTTGTTCCATCGACATGGTACGGCACCCTTTTGTTTCATTTATTTGTCTCATGGGTGTTTTTCCGTTGGACGGTTAAACGCGTGTCGAAAATTGCTGATTAAGCATAGCTGTAGTCTAAAAAACTAAAATGATTCAGGCTGATTTTTCTCAAATTGAACAAGAACTCTCCAAGTGGGACGGCCGTCGCCGACTACAGGCCCTGCTTGTGTGGGGGCCGCGCGGGCTCATTGCTGGATTATGTATCGCCCTGATCTTGGCGATTATTTCCCGTTTTCGGCCGTTCTTGACCAATAGCGAAATCGGCTATGCCGCTTTAATCTGCGGCGCTGTTGGGCTACTTGGCGGGATATTGTTTGCTGTCTTACGCCGATATTCGCTGCACCAACAGGCGGTCTATGCTGATCGTCAGTTGGGTTTACGTGAGCGGGTCACCAGCGCTCTTGAATTACATGAAGGGAAAATTGAAGCTCCGGCCGATATTCGCCGTTTCCAATTAGAAGATACGTTAAGCATTGTTAAGCGGGTTGATGCGGCAAAATCAATCCCGCTGACGTTCGATTCGCAAGAGCTTGTTTTTATTGTGGTTGCGATTGCGCTACTTGTGGCGACCGTCGTATTTCCTAATGGGCAGGCGAGTATTTTGCAGGGGCAACGGGCTGTTCAGCAGGTTGTTGATGACCAGATCGAACGGCTTGAGGCGCTGGAAGAAGAGATCTTGCAAAATGATGAGCTAAGCGAAGCCCAGCAAGAAGAGCTGCTTGCCCCGATCAATGAGGCTCGCGAAACTCTCGAAGCTGGGGTTGAGTCTCGTGAAGAGGCGTTGGCGACACTGTCCGAAGCGGAGTCAGAATTGCGGGAGCTGGCTGAACAAAATAACACAGAAAATTTACAAGGGCAGATGGCTGAGGCGGGGGCTAATATTGGTAGCTCGGCCGGAGAGTCGCTGGGCGAAGCGATGACCGAAGGAAACCTGGGTGAAACGGCTGAAGCGTTAGATAACCTAGCAGAATCAGTTGGTGAGCTCAGTGCAGAAGAGCAGCAGGAGTTAGGTAGTGAGCTATCGCAAGCAGCCGCAGAATTACAAGAAAGCAATCCAGAATTAGCCCAAGAGCTTGCTGAAGCAGGTTCAGCCTTGCAGCAAGGTGACACTGAGGCAGCTGAGCAAGCACTGGCCGAAGCAAGTGAGACGGCCGGAGAATTGGCCGAGCAAGGGGAAACGGCTGAAGCTGCGCAACAGGCGGCTGAAGAACTCACTGAAGGTCGGCAACAGGTGGCCGAAGGTGAGCAGAGTCAAGAAGGCCAGCCGGGCGAAGGTCAAGAGCCTCAGGAAGGGGAACAGGGCCAAGAAGGCCAACCGGGTGAGGGACAGCCTCAATCGGGACAAGGACAGCAACCAGGTGGCGAAGGGCAGCAACCGGGTGTAAGTCAACCCGGGCAGGGTGCTGGCCAGCAAGAAGGAGGCTCCCCAGGTGGCGGCACAGAAGGTGGCGGAAGCACGGATAATGTATTTGTTCCACCATTCCGTGATTTAAGCGAGTTTGAAGGGGTTGAGGTCGAACTATCGGCCGAATGTGAAGCTTCTCCAGAAAATTGTGGCGAACTTTTAAATACGACTCCTTCTGAAATTGGGGATGAAGAAAGTGTTGTGCCTTATGAAGAGGTCTATGCTGAATATGCCAATACCGCCTATGAATCTTTAGCTGAAGACTATATTCCTATCGGGATGAAAGGGTATATTCGAGATTACTTTAGCTCGCTCGAACCGGAGCCGGGGCAGTAGCTAGAGACCATATCAGTATTAATATAGATAAATAACGAACCTATCTACCGACAAACTAGCAAACTAACCAGAGGTTTTTCGATGACAGAAGTGACAGTAACAGAATTTAGGCAAACGGCTGAAGCGATTGAACAGCAAATCGGAAAGATGATCGTTGGACAACGGGATGTAATCCGCACCGTGCTCACGGCGATTATTGCGGGAGGCCACACGCTGCTTGAAGGTGTACCTGGATTGGGTAAAACGATGTTGATCCGCACGATTTCAGAAGTACTTGATATGGAGTTTAGCCGGATTCAGTTTACCCCCGACCTGATGCCGGCTGATATTACTGGCACTGACGTCATGGATGATGTTGACGGTCAGCGTCAATTCCGCTTTCAGCGGGGACCCATTTTTGCAAACCTGATTTTGGCTGATGAGGTCAACCGGGCGACTCCTAAAACACAGTCGGCCATGCTCGAAGCGATGCAGGAAAAAACGGTAACGGTTGCCAATGAAACGTATAAGCTGCCTCGGCCGTTCTTTGTGCTGGCGACTCAAAATCCACTTGAGATGGAAGGAACCTATCCGTTGCCAGAAGCGCAGCTTGACCGCTTCCTCTTTAAAGTGGATGTGTTGTTTCCATCGGCCGAAGAGCTAAGCGAAATCCTCAACCGCACGACTGGGGAAGAAAACCCAGAGCCACAGATTGCAGCCAATGGTGAAAGAATCATCGCCATGCAAAATTTAGCACGCACTGTGCCAGTGCCGACAAACGTCACCAACTATGTGAGCCGTCTAATTGTGGGAACGCATCCTGAAAGCAGTCCATCAGATATGGTTAAGCAGTATGTACGGTATGGTTCTAGTCCCCGTGGGGCTCAAGCGATTATGCTTGGGGCACGTATTACAGCGCTTTTGGCCGGACGTTACAACGTTAGCTTTGATGATGTGGCCGCTATCGCAACGCCCGCTTTGCGCCATCGCATGATCTTGAATTTCGAAGCCCAAGCCGGCAATATTCCGGCCGATCAGATCATTGCTGATTTGGTGAACGCTATTTCACGAGAATAAATCTTTAGGCTACTTGCATCTAAATAAGCCTAAATTGGAACTACATGCATGAAACTTAATATTTGCTGTGTATTGTGACAAGCAGGTCAAAATTCCTGTATACAAATAGTGAATTTAAGGTTAGTTTGATACTCTGCCAAAATTACTAGCATAAAATTAAACCGGTCTGGTTCGGCTTGACCGATTCATCTTTTCTTCTGCCTGAATGCATCGTCTGCAAACTGTGACATAAACTGCGCTGGATCATAACTTTTCATGACTAACTCTAGAACTCTGCTCTCAATCATTTTTTACGTTTCGGTCGCCATTTTGATGTCCGCCTGTCAAGGCGAAGACTTGGCTAATCAGTTGCCATCTATTTCTGAGATTACCCCTTTGCCGACCCAAACGCGCCAGCCTTCACCAACCCCTTGGCCAACGGCAACAACGTTTCCAACGGCAACGTTGCCACCCGAGCCAACCCCAACACCTGATTTAACGGCGACTTGGGTTGCTGAGAATGTGATCAACTTGGATTCTGAATTCTCTGCAGAAGGGATTACATTTACCTATAGTGAAGTTCTACTCCAGAATATTGTGCCTAGCCGTGAACTGCCTCGCGTGGATGGGTTGCGTACGTTAGATACAGAAGCCTTGATTTTGTCTGGTGTGCCGGACCATCTTGTTTTTCGTGGTGAGTCGAGCCAGCCGACTTCCCGGCCGCCTATGCTGGTAGTTCAGTCGATTGTTGATGAGACCGGCTTTTTCTACCCAGCCTATGAGATTTCTGACCAAGAATATTTTAACGAGTTGCGCCGTGTATCAATCACTCGGCCAAGCTTGAGTTTTTTCTTTAGTCGCGATGATTTTGTGATCGGTGCTGAGTATCACACGTTTGCGAATGGGAAGGGGATTTCAGCAATTCGGTATTTGCCGTCTTCAGATAACCCTCAAGAAATTACCAATCGGCAGCTTTTTTATACCTATGAAGGTATTTCAGACAGTGGAGATTTTTACATCTGGTTTCAGTACCCAGTACAAGCATTGGCTTTACCTGATCAAGAAACGTTTACAGAGAATCAGCTCAGTGTTTTAGCTGCGAATGAAGACAATTTTTCGATTTATAAAATCAACGAAATGGAGCAAGTACGCAGATCTTTGGAAGATGGGGAGATTAAACCCGGCCGGGAGATTTTAGATGAGCTTGTCAGTACAATATTTGTAGCTGATACAGCTGGTGGTCGAGTGGCTACTGCTGGTTCTGCAGAGGCTACTCCTGTCAATACCCCACTGCCACAAGATGCTGAAATTCCAGCGGTAGAACCTTCTGAAATGCAGGAATCTGACTCAGTTCCAATACCAACAGCTTCAATAGCGGTTGAAGAACCGACTGAGGTTGAGGTGCCGACTGAAGAAGCAACAGTCGTTGCTGCTACTCCGACTCTTGAACCAACCTTAGAGCCGACACCAATTGTAGCTCCTGAAAGCACACCCACCCCTGAGCCAGAACCTACTGCGACGTCAACTGAGCCGCCACCGCCAACTGATGTACCACAAACAGGTGCTGTGCCAACCTATGATCCCTCCTGTGCTAACTTCCTTGTGTATTTGGCTGACGTCACAATTCCGGACAATACTGTCATTGAAGCAGGCACAGAATTTGAAAAGACATGGCGTGTTGAAAATAAAGGCAGTTGTGACATTACTCCCGAGTTTGAGATGGTGACTTTTGGTGATCCTGAAGTGACTGTCGTGCGAACGATTCCAATCGAGACCATTGAAGCTGGGGGTTCTGGATTGATTTCAATTGTGTTAAGGGCACCTAATGAAGCTGGAAAGTACGATGCTAATGTAAAGCTACGTGCTCCTGATGGGGAAGAATTTGGGCAATTGTTTGTTATCTTTATTGTGGAATAACGTTGCCTTAAAAAACCATCACATTTTGCAGCGGCCGAATTGAGTATAATTGCGGTATGGATGCAAATGAAATTCGAGATTACAGTGGTCCTTTTACTGAAGAAACGTTTGAGGAGCTAGGCACATTTTTTACTAACCTGCCTGAAAAAGTAAGGCTAGTTGTGCATGCGAGCGTACAAAATAGCTGCACTGAAGAAAATACGGTTGATCTTTGCCAAGTATTAGCTGATCGTTTTGAAATGATTGAGTGTCGCAATCGGCCGAGGGTGGCCGATTTTCCATGGCATCCGATTATTGCTGTCAATGGAGTAGACGAGAAAGGAAAAGATATCGATTATCGTATTCGATTTTTTGGCCATCCCGCTTGGTATCAAATTAATTCATTGATCGGTGCAATTCAGGCCGTCTCTTTGCGGGGTATGACACTTGACGCCAAAACGCGCATTCAGCTAAGCCGTCTAAAAAAAGAAGTCCGCATCGAAACGTTTACTACCCCTGAAAATGAATCTGGCGTGCCGATGGCGACCCTGGCCTGCAACCTAGCGGTTTTAAATCCCAATATTCGTACGTTTGTCTGTATGATCAATGACTTCCCTGACTTGGTCCCTCAATATTCAATTTACTCTGTTCCCCACACGATTATTAACCAAAAACACCATCTGCAAGGGGTTTACAGTGAGGAAAAGCTTCTAAAGGCGATGGCGAGAGCGGTTAAAGACGATTAGCCCACACGTTATTTTTTCTTGTTAGCGTCTTTAAGACGAGCGTTTGGCGTAGGGGAGCCAGAAAGTTTGGCTGTTACGCTCCGATGTAGCTGACGATAGCGCATCCTGTAGCGATTAAAGCCATAGCGTAGGCGTGCGACTCCCGGATTTTCATTGTAGTTTGGTCCAGCATCCCAACGAACTAGTGACGCCGCCCAAGTTAATCCACCACCAAACCCAACAAAAATCACATTGTCATTTGGCTTAAGTTTGCCCGCGGTTACCGCTTCACATAGTGCAATAGGGATTGATGCGGCCGACGTATTGCCTGCATGATCTACATTTAGAAAGAATTTGTCAGGGCTGATACCAAGTTTTTTGGCGGCCGACTCAATGATTCGCGTATTGGCTTGGTGAGGCACAATTAGCGCAATATCGTCGATGGTCATCCCGGCTTGTTCAAGTACCTCGTTGATGATGGCGGGTACAACTCTAGCCGCAAAGCGGAAGACTTGGCGTCCCTCCATATCGATGACGTTGCGGCTTTGACCTTTTTTAGGACCACTTCCATTTAAAAATGGAACGGGATTCTCATACACGGCTGGGAGGCTCAGGACATTACCACCTGAACCATCTGATCTGAGTATGCTGGCCATGACACCACCGGGTATATTGCTCCCTTGCACCACAACTGCCCCTGCACCGTCCCCAAATAAAATACAGGTTCCTCGATCATCCCAATCAAGCACACGGGACATTTTTTCAGCACCAATGACAACAGCGGTTTTAATTGCGCCTGTGCGTATGGATTGTGTTGCCATATCGAGGGCGTATACAAAACCGGTGCAGGCTGCACTCATATCGAATGCTCCGGCATTGTCAGCACCCAGCAGTGCCTGGACTTGGCTCGCCGTTGACGGAAACATATGCTCAGGTGTTGAAGTTGCCACAATAACCAGATCAACCTCTGAGGGTGAAATGTCTGCAATGGCAATGGCACGTGCGGCCGCTTCGAACGCCATTTGAGTGGTCGTTTCAGTTTCTACAATGTGCCGCGAATTAATTCCCGTACGGGTCTTAATCCATTCGTGATTGGTATCAACTACCTCGGAAATTTCATCATTAGAAAGTTCGCGTGGTGGAAAATAATGTCCCCAGCCTATGACGTGTGCGTGCTTCATATCCTTGAAATGCTCTTCTTCCGTAAGATTTTGTGCCCAGCTAGATTAGCCTGCCAGACGGTCTTGTTAAAGAAGGTAACACACTTGTTCCTAGAGGGTTTCGATATTGATCGAAATGGTTGGATAAATCTCATAAACGCTTCAATGTAATCCACTTAGATTAATTATCATTTTGTGTCTTTGCAGTTTAGTCAGTTTTCTTCCCGAGAAATTAATGTCACATAGCCTTTATTAATCATGTTACTTGGTTGCTTTTGTAGTAAGGTACATTCTAAAAGCAGTTTTTCTACCGCTATTTGAATGGAGTAGGGTCAACTTATGAAAGGCATTGTTTTTGCTGAATTTCTTGAAATGGTTGAAGAAAAATATGGTTGGGAGATGGTAGATGCCATCATTGAGGAAAACAAACTTTCCAGTGAGGGGGCATACACGGCCGTGGGGACTTACAATCATGAGGAACTAGTCAAAATGATTGCTAGTTTGAGCCTAAAAACAGGACTGCCTGTTGCTGAATTATGGGAAATTACAGGCGCGCATCTATTTAAGCAATTATGGCGGCAGCATCAAAGTTTGTTGGGGCCAATTGCGGGAACTTTTGAGTTTTTAGAGTCAGTAGACCAACACATCCATGTACAGGTCCGTAAACTATATGCTGATGCAAATTTGCCACGCTTTTTTTATGAGAGGCCTAATGATGACCAACTTGTCATGACCTACAAATCAGAACGCCCTTTGGCAGATCTTGCATTTGGGATGTTAGTTGGTTGTATTCATTCCTTTGGAGAATCGATTTCAATTCATCGCGAAGATATTGCTGACAAAGATGGCCGATCTGCACGATTTACGATTACAAGACACGTGATCACTTGATTCTTAAGGATTTTATATTTTCTTATGGACGACAACGAACAAGTACGTCGACGCATTAATCGTGAACGTAAAGCCAGAAAGGAAGCTGAGGAGTTGCTCGAGAAAAAGAGCCTAGAACTTTTTTATTCAAATAAGTTGTTAGTAGAAACGCATAGAAAACTAGAAAGTCGAACAGATGAATTGCAAAAAATTAATTGGCGGCTCGAGGGAGAAATCACTGAACGACAAAAAATTCAAGAAGCTTTAGAAGACCGTACCGTGAAATTAGCTGAGGCACTGGAACAGGCTGAATCAGCTAATCAGGCTAAAAGCATTTTTCTAGCAACGATGAGCCATGAACTAAGGACACCACTAAACGCAATCATCGGTTATACCGAAATGACCCATGAAGAGCTTTTAGAAGGCATTATTTCAGACGATACGATCAGAGACGTTTCACGGATCAGGGATTCCGGCAAACATTTACTTCACCTGATCAATATGATTTTGGATTTGTCAAAGGTCGAAACGGGTAAAGAAGAGGTGCACATTGATGAAGTCTCTATTGTTGATTTGTTAGATGAGGTTTTTACGCTTAGTTGGCCTTTAGTTGAAAGATCTGGAAATAAGTTTGGCGTAGACGTTTCAGACGTTGCCAAACGGATAATCTTGACAGACCGACGTAAGCTGGCTCAAATTTTGATTAACTTAGTTAGTAATGCTGCCAAGTTTACGGAAAATGGCAATGTCACTATTTCTGCATATTTGAAAGATGGGGAAAGCTCTATTGTTTTTTCGGTCCAAGATTCAGGTATTGGTATTCCAGATGATCAGGTTGATAATTTATTTGAACCATTTTACCAATTAGATAATTCATTTAATCGAAAGTACAGTGGTTCAGGTTTAGGCCTATCAATCTGTAAAGAATATTGTGAATTGATTGGTGGAAAACTTACTTATCAAAAAGGTGCGGTTAAAGGATCTGTTTTTAATGTGGAGATTCCGCTTTTATCAGCCGTACCAACTCAACAAAGTGAATAACTATGGAACTCAAAAGAACAGCATGGCAAAACAGTAAATGGAAACTTGATATTTATGATTTGCAAAAGCCAGATGGAACAAAGGTCGAAGCGGGGGTCGTGCGACATCCTGGTGCGGTGATTTTGGTTCCTATCGATGAGAATGGAGCCGTGCTCATGCTCAAGCAATATCGCTTGCCATTGGACACGGTAATTTTAGAGATTCCGGCCGGTACGCGGGAAAGCAGGTTGGAGCCTTGGCTTGAATGTGCCCAGCGTGAGCTACGTGAGGAAACAGGTTATCGAGCGGCGGAATTTGAAGATTTAGGGCTATTATGGCCGTTGCCTGGTGCTTCAGACGAGGAATTAACACTGTTTATGGCGACAGGCTTAACGGCCGACCCGTTGCCTCAAGACTTTGATGAGCAAATTGAAGTGGTGCACATGGACCTGAACGAACTCTGTGAGATGGCGCTTGACGGTCGACTGCAAGACATGAAAAGTTGCGTTGCACTGCTGCGTGTACAGCGTTTTTTAGCCAAGTCGCAAAAAAGCTAAAGCCAGGGGAGTTGCATAGCCTAGACATTGGACTCGGCCATCTCTTAAGGCGTGCAACACTTCATCTTTTGTCTGCCAATGCATTAAATATTCTTCTAAATCCTCATTGTCTGGTTCCGCCACTCGCTCGCAGTTCGTAGCTAGAAAAAAGCTGGCATGGGAGGCGCGTCGATTTGCATCTGCAACAAACGACCCTAAAGGCGTCCACTCATGACTAGCCAGACCGGTTTCTTCTAATAGTTCCCTTTTAGCTGCAGCTAATGGTTCTTCCCCCTCATCTACATACCCACCTAGAATCTGCCAGCTCGAGCGGCCGATGCCGTGCTTATACCCTTCAATAATGAGAATCTTACCGGCTCTATTTATAGCAACGACGTTGATATAATTGCGTAAGCTTACAATTGGCCAATCTGGAATGACCCGATTATCGGGTAAACGCACCTGTTGTAACTTGACTTCCATGAATGGATGCTTAAAAGCAACCTCCTCTTTTTCTACAATCCAAGGCTTGATTGGCTTGTCCATTGAAACTACTCCTGTGTTACTTTAGAATCGGTCATCGTTATCAATTTAACATTTCTCCTGCTTGACTAAAATCACAGGCAGACCTTTCATCTTTTTCATCTCATCTAAGGAAAATTCGACCCCATGCCAGAGTTAAATACACTTGATTACACAAATATTATCGCCATTGTTGTGGTGCTTGTTATCATTTTTGGGTTGGGTCGTGTTCTTATTAATTTTACTCGCTCCCTGTTCCGTATGGGATGCCTAATCGTACTTGTGGGCGGTGGAATCTATGCGCTTTGGCTCTATCTTCAAGTTTAGCCAACTGCTAAAGTGCCCTAACTAAACTAAAACTAACTTTATGGCAGATCAGAATTCTTCGAATCATCCAGTTAAGAAACCGATAGTACGGCCGACGCACCTAATTGGTCTTGTGCTTGCCATTGCCTTCTTGTCAATTTCTGGCTATTGGACTTACTCTTTTGCAAAACGTGTTGCAGCCGAAAGTCCGATTATCGCTCAACCTGATATTGACGAATCGGTACCAACCCGACTTCCCGGTGTTCAAATTAATGCGCCTATTCAGGCTATCACCAAGAATGGCGAAGCTAATGTTGAAGAAACGGTTCAAGATGAAACTGTTCCTTTGGTTCAGGAGGCTTGGACAGGTTCCGGCCGGGTCACTATTCTGCTGATGGGAATTGATCGCCGTTGCGATGAAATTGGGCCGGTCAGGACCGACAGCATGATGTTGCTTACCGTTGACCCTATTGGAAAAACGGCCGCGATTTTGTCTTTACCACGAGATTTATGGGTTGAAATTCCAGGGTTTGGCGTTGAACGCATCAATCAGGCCCATTATTTTGGCGAAATTTTCGAATATCCTGGTGGCGGCCCAGCTTTAGCCGTCGATACCGTTGAAGCGATTTTAGGAACCGACATCCACTATTTCGCAACCGTCAACTTTGAAGCCTTTGTTGAAGTCGTTGATTTATTGGGCGGAATTACGCTCGACATACCTGAAGCGATTGATGATCCAACTTACCCAGATGAATGCTATGGGTTTGATCCATTTAGCATCGGGACCGGGGAACAGACCCTAGATGGATCGGCCGCGTTAAAATATGCCCGTACACGTGCGACACAAAACGGAGATATCGCTCGCGCTGATCGGCAACAGCAGGTTGTTTTAGCCGTACGTGATGCAGCGGTAAGCCAAGTGGCTGAATTAATTATTAAAGCACCACGGGTTTGGGATGCATTAAGCCAAAATGTTTCGACTACGATGCAGTTAGAAGAAGCTTTGCAACTGGCTTGGCTGTTGCCCGAAATCCCGCGTGAAAATATTAGAAGCGGTGTTATCGGCGATGACTATGTTTACAAAGTGCAAAATAGTGATTTGCAATTTGTTTTGGTGCCAAGGCGCCAGGCGATTCGCGATCTAAGAGATAGTTTGTTTGCATTGCCAGGGACGCCCGAACTGCAGGATACAGATCAGCGGGCACGGCTTTTTGAGCAGCTTGAGGCGGAAGGGGCGGCAATCTCTATCTACAACGGCACTCAGACATTTGGCTTAGCTGGAGATACTGAGCTTTGGCTGGAGAAGAATGGGGTTGATATTGCCGCTTTGGGTAATGATGGGAACTCAACCAATACATCTAGTCGCATCATTCAATATGGTGATTTTCCGGCTACAGTAGATCTACTGATTAACTTGCTTAAGGTCCCTCCATTGAATATAGAAACCGGAGATATTTCCCCTGATGAAGGGATAGATATTATTGTGATTCTTGGATCGAACTGGGAAATTCCGGCCGAATAAGACAAAAAAAGAGCTTGATCAAATTAATCTGATCAAGCTCTTTTTATTTCAGAAGCCTATTGTGCTTAGAGTGATTGTCTACCCTGTAGTGCTCTGCTCAGCGTCATTTCATCGGTATATTCTAAATCACTACCAACTGAAAGACCCCGTGCTAGCGATGAAATACGGACACCAAAACTTTTTAGCCGGCGTTCAATATAACGGGCGGTCGTATCACCTTCGAGCGTTGCATTTGTCGCAATTATAATCTCGTCAAAGTCACCTTGCTCCACACGCTTCACCAACGGTTCAATATACAATTCATCTGGCCCGATGCCTTCAACTGGTGAGATGGCACCATGCAGTACATGGTATTGTCCGTTAAAGGCCCGCGAGCGTTCAATAGCGACTAAATCAAGCGGTTCTTCCACCACACAAATCACCCGTTCGTCTCGCTGTGTGTCTGTACAAACTTCACAAGGATCAACTTCTGTAATGTTGTAGCAGTTTGAGCAGAAACGAGTGTTTTCTTTAAGGTCTGTTAGCGCTTCCGAGAGATCAACCGTCAATGTGGGGTCAGATCCACGCAGCAGGTAAAACGCTAACCTTGAAGCGGATTTTGGACCGATTCCTGGTAAGCGTGATAGCTCATTGATTAAACGCTGAATTGTGGGGGGAAGTGAAGCGGACATTGCGGTGTTGAGGAGTCGGTATCCAGTAAGTCGGTTTTGACGGTGAGCCACCGACCTACTGAGTACTGGTTGAGTGCTTTACAGGTTTAGACCCATGCCGCCAAGCATGTCGTTTAGCCCGCCCATCCCAGATGAGATTTTTTCCATCCGTTCGGCCGACATCGCCTGTGATTGTTCAATCGCTTGATTGACAGCAACCGTCATTAGATCTTGTAAATCTTGTAGATTTTCTGGATCTTCATGATCGATAAAATCTTCATCGATTACGATTGACTTGATCCGTTGATGGCCAGAAATCTCGATAGTGATCGCACCACCACCGGCTGAAACGGTCACATACTCATTCTCGAGTGCTTCCTGTGCTTTCGCCATGTCAGCCTGCATCTGCTGCACTTGTGCCATCATCTGATTCGGATTGTTTTTCTTGACGGTTTTCTTTCCACGAAATGGTCTCTTTGCCATATTAAATTCTCCTTCTAATGTGATTATGAATCACGAACCACACCACCAACTTCGTTAGCGATGTCTTTTAACTGTTCACTAAAATCTTTGCCACTTGCGACTTCTGCGGTGTTGTATTCACCATTCATGACGCATTTTAAATGACATTCAGTTCCCATGACTTGGCTTAATACCTTGCCAATTTCTTGAGTTTCAGCACTGATTTTTTTATGTAGAAAATCAAGGTCGTATCCGACAACGAGTGTGTTGCCTTCAAACGCAAGTGGGACGGCCGAATTTAGCCATGTTTTGTAATTACGATTGCGCTGGCCCGCTTGGGCTAAAAATTCGCGCCATTTTTTCCCTTTAAATTCTGCAATCTGAAAAATTGGCGAATCAGACTGCACGGCCGGTTTCGGTGCAGTCTTAGTTTCTGTTTTGACGCTTTTACGCGTAACAGGCGGTTTTTCCGATTTTGCTTGGGGGGCTGGCTCTTTTGGTTGAGCCACAGCTTTTTGTACTGCAGCTTGAGGTTCGCTTTGGGCAGGCGTTACGGCTACGGCAACAGGCTCCAGTCCGGCCGGAAGTGAATCGATAAATGCGAGTTCAAGTGGAAGCTGCGTTTGCCATGAGGTGGATGGAGCGGTTGCTGCCTCTGTAAAATTTTTGATCGCTTCGATCAGTGTCCGACGATGCCCTCGTTGAGCTTGGGCCAGCATCGCTTCTTTTTCGGCCGCTGGCAGATCAACCGCCACATTTTCTCCGGCCGTCTGTAATAGCAGCAGTGTCCGTAAGTAGCTAACCATTTGCCGAGCAAATTGGCGTGCATCTGCTCCAACTGATAGCGATTCATGTATGATCGCTAAACCCGATTGCCCATCGGCCGTCAAAATCGCTTCAGTCAGATTGCCAACCGCCTCACTGGCGGCCGTGCCCAAAACCGCTTGGGCTCGATCAAGCGTAATCAGTTCATCCGGTGCACCGATCAGCTGATCTAACAAGCTTTCAGCGTCACGCATACTGCCCGCCCCGTGCTGGGCGACTAACGACATGACGCTGTCTTCAACCTGCAGCCCTTCACGTTCTGCCAATAGCTTTAGCCGATCAATAATTTCGCGATTTGAAAATAGTCTGAAATTAAACTGCTGACAACGAGATTTGATCGTCATCGGCACTTTATGTTCTTCAGTTGTTGCTAACACGAACAGGGCATGTGGTGGTGGCTCTTCTAGCGTTTTGAGTAGGGCATTAAAAGCGGCCGTTGAAAGCATGTGGACTTCGTCGATGATATAGACTTTTTTGCGCCCTTCGGCCGGGGCAAAGTTGATCTTGTCACGTAAGTCACGAATGTCATCAACGCCGGTGTTTGAAGCCGCATCGATCTCAATCAGGTCCATAAACCGACCTTCGTTTAAGGCGGCGCAAATGCGGCAGTTATCGCACGGGCGTTCGGCTAAGTCCTCGTTTTCACAGTTAACCGCCTTTGCTACAAGACGAGCTGTTGTTGTTTTGCCGGTACCGCGCGGACCACAAAACAAGTAGGCATGACCAACCCGTTCTGCGAAAACGCTGTTGCGCAAAGTTTGGGTAACATGTTCTTGACCAACAACTTGGTCAAAGCGTGCGGGACGGTGCTTACGATAGAGTGCCTGAGACATAGGACAATTATAGGGCAAAGGGGCAGGATTTTCATAAACCCGATCATAAATCTAAACTGTCTCGTTTTGATTTCCGGCCTAAAACAGAAAAGACCCCTCAATAATAGGTCGAAGCCTATCACTGAGGGGTCTTTTCCCCTGTCTGTTTGTTAGATTTGTGGGCTTAGAATGGGAATGGTAAGCGGCCGAAAATTACCAATAAAACAAAGCCGATCACAATCACATCAACGACTAAAAAAATCGCTAAGATCATTTTTTGCATCGGGGTGAATCGGTCAAGGACGCCCGACTGCTCATCGTCGATGATGTCAACTGACTCATAGGCGGCCGCACGTCGCGCACTTTTTGCACGTAATCCTTCAAACTCATCAAAATCGTCTAATTCTTCAGCACTCATATATTTTTACTCCTACCCGCTTACTTTGGGTTTATGTATAGCAATTCCCTTCTCGATTGATTTGGCTATTAGCTTAACTCGTTGCCCTTAAGCTTGGAGTTATCTTTTTATCAGTAAGCTTTTCAATCCTACAGGTTCAACATTACGTCAACCTAAAAGCTTGGCTTATTATAAAGATATAAAGTCAGAATGTACAGCTTTCGACTATCTTAGCTGGTTCTGAGGGTCACATCCCCGGCCGTCACTGGTTCAATTTTGCCTTCTTTTGTCTTAATCAGCAGCCTAGCCCACTCATCCACACCTACCGCTATACCATCAATTTTTGTGGCTTGATCTTTGGACCCGATGACGGTTGCTGTGACCGGCTGCCCCAGCGTGACCAGCTTTTTCTCCCAATGTTTCTGAGGGGACTCGCCAACGGCCGCCGTTTGATAATAGCTGTCAAACCGGTCCAAAATCACTGGTAAGATAGAATTAAGATCAAAACGTTTGCCTGTAATCGAACGTAAACTGCAGGGTGCTGTATTGGCATCTTGAGGCAGCTGATCATCGGTCATATTGATATTTATCCCGATTCCGATGATGGCTCCAGTCAGTATGCCATCTTCTGTTATCGCCTCTGAAAGAATGCCACCCATCTTGTACATCTGGTTTGATTTCATGATGACAATGTCATTGGGCCATTTAAGCTGAATATCTGTTTTTCCCAGCTCCGACAATGTTTCGGCCGCGGCTAACCCCGCAATCATCATGAGCCAACTTGCTTTGTCGATGGGCCAATTTGGACGCAAAAGCATCGAAAACATGAGAGCTGTCCCTTTGGGCGCGACCCATTGACGACCTAAGCGGCCGCGCCCTGCTGTTTGAAACTCAGCCACTGCAACAGAATAATCGGATAAATTTTCTTGATTGCTCTTGATCCAGCTACTCGTCGAATCAATCTGATCAAATCGATGAATCTGCCAGCTTTTATACGTTGATATGGGCCTGCTTTGGGCAGATGGCTCGCTCAAATTAATCGGTTTCCTGTTTAAAACGGGCGGCTAATGCTTTTGTGATTGGCCCTACTTTTCCATTACCAATCTGGATGTTGTCGATTTGGATGACTGGCACAATCTCTTTGGTTGATGATGAAATAAATGCTTCTTGTATGTTGGTTAGGTCTTTCATAAAGACGGCCGCGATTTCAGATGGCACGATTTCGGCCGCATATTCTAAGATGACTTTGCGCGTAATTCCGGGGAGTACATTTTTTTCAGGCGTTTTAAGCCTCCCATCTTCGACGACAAAAAAGTTTGAGCGAGTACATTCTGAGATTTCATTTTGGTCATCGACATACAGAGCTTCGGCGGCATCTGCGGCATTGGCTTCACGCATTGCCATAATCGCCCCGATGTAGTTGGTGCTTTTGACTGTTGGAAATTCGCGTCGTAAATGGGTCGTGATGAGCTTGATCCCATGCGTATAAATGTTATCTGGAAAGTCTGACAGCGGTTCAATCAAAATCGCAAGATTCCCACTTTCGGCCGGAGTAAAGTTGTTGGCCGATGCCCCTCCAGTTACAACGTACCGGATGCCAAAATCTCCCTCTCCATTTTTACCGACTAAGGTTTCTGTAATGTCTGCAATCTCTTCAAGATCTAGTGGAATGCTTAAACCAATCTGGCTGGCTGATGAGCGTAGTCGCTCTAAATGGGCCATGAGGCGAAATGGTTTTCCGCTGTAGGTGCGCAGATAGTCAAATACCCCATAGCCACGTAGAACACCGATATCATGTATTGAAACAGTAGCCTCGTCGGCCGAAACATACTTTCCGTTGATCCAGTAAATGGGTGATAATGACATTTTAAATCCTATCTTATTGGGTTCTTATTTCTTTTGGTCGTGTTTCTTGAGTAAACCGATATAAGGGAGATTTCGATAGAGTTCATTGTGGTCCAAGCCATAGCCTACGACGTAGAGTGGAGGAATCTCAAAACCGATATAACGGATATCAATGTCCATCATGCGTCTGCTTTCTTTGCTAAGGAGCGTGCAAATAGAAATTGACTGGGGATTACGAAGTCCGATGAGACGCAACATATAGCTCAAAGTTAGCCCAGCATCAACAATATCTTCCACAAATAGAACATGTCTCCCCTCAATTGCATTGCCAATGGTGACATCCAGCTCTTGAAATCCTTTCGCACGAGTCCCGGCCGAATGTAAAGCGATATCGATAAAATAGACTTCCACAGGAATTGGTAGCTCCCTAAGAAGATCTGCCAAAAAGAAAACAACGCCTTTGAGGATACCAATGATAATCAAAGGCTCATCAGGTGTTGCTGAATCGCTAAAGTCTTTTGAAATGGCTTCCCCTAGCTCCCTTATCCGCTGTCTTATTTGCTCTTCGCTTAAGACAATTTCACCAATATCGTTGGCTATTTTAGAATTGCTTGAGTTTTGCGTGATCATGTAAAAAATTTTACAGGTAGATATTAGGCGGCTGCAAGCCCCCTAATGTACCCTTACATTGCATGTCATCTCGCATTAAAATTTAAAATCACTAGATTTGTTTTATGAGTGGAGGGATTGTTTATTATTTTAATATTGACCATAATTAGCTGTTCCCCATCATTTCTACACCCATCATCATATTCAATAAATCAAAGAAATAATGCATAGTTACCATACACGATACGGCACATTGATAGCGCATGCAGGGGTGCCAGCGCCATTTGGTGCTCACATGACTCCCTCGGGCATAAATTTCGCTATTTCATCTGCTCACGCAACCAGTATGACGTTGGTACTTTTTGGCTTGGGTGAAACAGAACCATTTGCTGAAATCCCATTTCAAGGCGCAGGCATGCAGACGGGTAATGTGTTTCACATGTGTATAGAAGGTCTAAATGCTGAAAAATTAGAATATGGCTATCGCTTAGAAGGTCCAAATCGGCCGGAAGCTGGACATTATTTTGATCCAGATCGAATTGTTTCTGACCCCTACACACGTCACCTAACCGGCCGCAGTCGCTGGCGCAAGGTCGACTACCCCGATTCAAGCTACCCAATGCGGAGTGCAATTCCGTTAAGCCAGTTTAATTGGGGCAATGACCAGCCGCTCAATTTGCCTATTGAAGACCTCATTATTTATGAAATGCACGTGCGTAGCTTTACGGCTCACCCTACCGTCCAAGTTTCTCACCCGGGAACGTACAGCGGCCTCATTGAAAAGATTCCATACTTAAAAGATCTGGGTATCAATTGTGTTGAACTCATGCCTGTTCAGGAGTTTGATGAATTTGAGAGTCCGTTTTTAAACCCGGAAAGTGGGGAGCAGCTTCTGCAATATTGGGGGTATGGCACTACCGCATTCTATAGTCCTAAAGCTGGTTACAGCTCTGGCCAGATGGGGTCCCACCTCGATGAATTTAAAGCGATGGTAAAAGCATTACATGCGGCCGGCATCGAGGTTTGGCTCGATGTGGTATTTAACCATACGGCAGAAGGGAATGGAGAAGGGCATACTATTTCATTCCGGGGGATCGACAACAAAACTTGGTACATGCTGGGCGATTCTGATCATCATTATCTAAACTATTCGGGCACTGGAAATACCTTGAACTGTAATCACCCAGTTGTGGCTAGCATGATCGTGGATTGCCTACGCTACTGGGTAACAGAATTTCATATCGATGGGTTTCGCTTTGATTTAGCTTCTATTTTAACCCGCGGCCAAGATGGCACACCATTGGTTCGCCCCCCTGTAGTTGAAGCGATTGCACTAGACCCTGTCCTCGCCAACACTAAGTTGATTGCAGAAGCATGGGATGCTGCGGGACTTTATCAAGTCGGAAATTTCCCACACTTTAACCGTTGGTCAGAGTGGAACGGTCGATATCGTGATAATGTCCGAAAATTTTTAACTGGTGACCAAGGTCAAACGGGTGGGATGGTACAAAGAATTTTAGGGTCGCCCGACTTGTATAAAGAAGAACAAGGATCGGCCGATGCTTCGATCAACTTTATTACCTGTCATGATGGCTTTACCCTGCGCGATTTGTTTAGCTATGACCATAAGCATAACTTAGCAAATGGGGAAGATAATCGCGATGGGGGGAATGACAATAATAGTTGGAACTGTGGCTTTGAAGGGGAGACTGACGATCAAAGCGTTAAGAATAGGCGTCAGAAACTGGCCCGCAATGCCATTGTTGTTTTGTTATTAAGCCGTGGGGTTCCTCTAATAAATATGGGTGATGAGCTATGGCATACGAAGCAGGGCAACAATAATACGTGGGGCCAAGATAATGAACTTAACTGGCTAAATTGGGATGCACTTCATTCTGATAAAGATGTAGCTGATATTTTCCGTTTCTTTCGTTTGATGATTGATTTCCGTAAAGCTCATCCAGCTTTGCGGGCGACTCACTTTCCCAGTGAGGAGTCTGAAACCGAATCAAATTCGGCCGAAATCGTATGGCATGGTGTTTCACCGAACGATCCTGACTGGGCGTGGCACAGCCATACCTTAGCATTTTCATTTAGCGGGCCAGAAAACGCATCTACCGTTTATGTTGCAATGAATATGCATTGGGAAGACCATCAGTTTCTACCACCAATGCTCGCAAGCGATTGCCATTGGACAGAGGTTGTCAATACAGCCGAAAAGTCACCAGCTGATATTTATCCACTAGATAATAGGGCACCATTTTCCTTAGTAGGTGAATCGATCTTAGTTGAAAAACGATCAATCACAATATTGATCAGCCATCATACATAGTTGAAATAAATAGAAAAAGTTTGTTATTAATGGTTTGATTTGAAGCTTAATTTTAGAAACTGAAGGGTACTAAACTGCGATTAGTACCTTCGTAATGTAGTTCTTAACCCTTTCTTGATACAGTGTTTACGTTTGCTCCCCGCGAAAAACATGCCTTATTAACCTGCAGGTTCGCATTTTTCTCTCTGGGAAGTATAATTTCTCTGTCTACATAATGTACTCCATTTTATTAATTATTTATCATGTCGAGGTAGTAGTAGCATGCCATCAGTATTAGCAATAGACGACGACGAACTTGTATCAAGAACCGTTCAACGAGCATTAAAATTGTATGGTTACCATGTTATGGTAGCGCGTAGTGGTGCTGAAGGGCTCCAGTTGGCCCGCCGCCATCGTCCGGACTTATTTGTTTTGGACGTAGTTATGCCAGGAGCTGATGGGTATCAAATTGCCCGACAGATCCGAGGCGACCCCTTACTTCAAGATTTACCCATCTTGTTTTTAACTGCGAAAATTAAAGATGAGGACAAAATTGAAGGCTTCCGTGCTGGCGCGGATGATTACATGACTAAACCGTTTAACATGGAGGAGTTACATCTTCGAGTTAAAGCGATTTTACGTCGTATTCAAGCCACATCAATGACACCAGAAGCTGAGCCTGTGCAAAAAATCGATGTAGGCGAAGTGACACTTGACTGTCGTACGTTTGAAGTTAAAACACCAGACGGCAAAATTTTGTTAACTAATGTCCAGTTCGATCTGCTTTATCATTTGATGAGCAATGCCGGACTCATCTTTACAAGCCAGCAGTTGCTTCAAGACGTTTGGGACTATCCTCGTGATACAGGTAGCCCAGAATTGGTTCGGGCACATGTTAAAAATTTGCGCGAAAAAATCGAACCACAACCGGCCGTCCCTGTATACATTCGTACGATTAAAGGACACGGCTATACATTTGCTCTGCCTGAATAAATAAATATTTGGTCTTTGAGCGAAAGCTTGTGGTAAAAATAAGGGTGTGGACAAACATTATGTTTGGGTCACGCCCTTTTTTGGTTTTAAAATAAAAAAATTTCTGGATATATTTAGCCAATTAACCCGAAACTCTAAATCGTCAATTTTTGTATGACTCCTGAAGTAAAAAACCCCTACACAATTTTACCTGACTTAAAAGATGCTCATGTGCTGGTCGTTGATGATCAGCCTGATATTCGTGAAACGTTGATGCAGATCCTTGAGATGCAGGGTTACATCACGTCTGGTGTTGAAACGGGGCAAGAAGCCCTGCAGTTTTTGATTCAGGCATCTGTTGGTAATGTGCCTAATCGGGGTGCAGTGGATTTGGTCTTGCTTGATTTGCTAATGCCAGGGATGACCGGGCTTGAGGTATTACATCAGATTCGGGGGCACCCTACGGCCGAATTGCGGGATATTCGCGTCATCATGCTAACGGCTATTGATGATAGCAGTCAAAAAATTGACGCACTGACAGCCGGAGCAAATGACTACATCACAAAGCCGTTTCATTCGGCCGAACTTTTGGCGCGTGCTCAAACTTTGCTGCGCTCGCAGCGGCTTGAAAAAGAGCTGATGCAGCAGCGTGAGCAGTTTGCAATGCTTAACAGAGTGGGGCAGGCACTTTCTTCTACATTTAATATGCGAGCAGCGTATCGTTTAGCAACTCAAGGGTTGCGCCAGATTTTAAATGTAGAGGCGGCCGCACTATTTGTGCAGCTTAAAGACAAAGAGATTTTACTCTGCCACCATCTTGATGTGGATGAAGAAAAACTTGAATCTGGCCAGAAAGTCAGTTTTCCGCCAGTTCCATTAAACAGTGGCATCATTGCCGACACTATCACACGTCCAGCCGTTATGCGGGTAAACGATCCACAAAATCATGCGTTGTTTGATGCTAAGCATGACGCGCCTCCAGGATTAGAGGTTCGCTCGCTTCTCAGTTTGCCGGTCGTGCTCGGCGGTGGAACTTGGGGCGTTATCGCAGTATTTAATAAAATTGGGGGCAAGTTTAAAGAGTTCGACGTTGATGTCACTGCATCATTTTCGACCTCATTGGCCAACACAATTCACAATGCTTACCTAGTTAAAAACTTGCAGCAAAGCCGGAACTCACTGCAAGCGATTATTGACGGTATTTTGCATCCGATCTATACGGTAAATGAGAATTGGGAGCTGGTCGCTGTTAACCGAGCACGTGCTACCGAAATCGGAGCAGACGCTGATAGTCTAACGGGCCGACACTGTTTCGAAGCATTTTATAATCGTGAAATACCCTGTGAACATTGCTTAGCTCACCAAACGATTCATGGGGGTGGTCCTACAGTTTGGTCGCACCGTTGGCGGGGTGAAGATCATTTGCCAAGGGAGTGGGACATCAACGCCTATCCATTACCTAGTAGCCGCAGAGATTCAAGCGAGGCGAAAACAGTTGTTGTTTGGCAAGACCGTACTGAAGAAAAACGTTTAGAAGATCAGCTGATTCAAACGGGTAAGCTAGCTGCAATCGGGCAACTTTCGGCCGGAGTTGCTCATGAAATCAGTAATCCGCTGGTTGCTGTAATTGCCAATGCTGAAATGCTGAAAATGACTTTGCCCAAAGATAGTGAGGACTATGAATCGGCCGATCTTATTTTGCAGGGCGGGGAGCGCGCACAAACAGTTGTGAAGGGGCTGCTTGATTTTGCTCGTGAGCAACAATACACTTTTAAAAGAGTCGATCTTAACGAATCAATTCAGTTGGCCGTAAATCTGGTATCATATCAATTGAAAAGTGCTCAAGTTGAATTAATAAGAAACTTTTCCCCCGAACTTCCTAGAATTGGTGCGAGTCCAGAACATATTAAAAGTGTCTGGATCAACTTGATGATCAATGCTCGTGATGCGATGCGCGATGCTGGGGTTAAAAAACCACAGCTCGAAGTGATTACCCGACAGGCCCAAGATGATGACGAATATGTTGAAGTCGTCATTGTTGATAATGGACCCGGTATCTCAAGCGCTCAAACAACGCATATTTTCGAGCCGTTTTACACGACAAAAGATCCCGGTGCTGGAACAGGGCTTGGGTTAGCAACGTGTTTGCGAATTGTTGATCAGCACGGCGGCACAATCGAACTGACTAGCTCCCCCGGTGAAGGTGCAACCTTCCTTGTCAGGCTTCCTATTAGATTAACGCTTTAGCTAGAAATAGTGCATTCTGAGAACAGAGTCGCTATAAAGTAAGCGCGCATGAAGCTACTCTTTAACTAACCACTAACACGGAACGATAAATGGATCAGGGACAAGTAACACTATCGGATGTCCAAAAGCTGGCACTTCCGATGAATACCATAACGACAGGGAGTGCAGATCACCAATCACGCGTGATCAATTGGGTTGTTGTACTAACCGACTGGATCGGAATTCGAGAACAGGTCCAACTAGGTGACTTAGTCATTATTCCTGCGACTCTGCAAGCAAACGCAACAACATCTGAACTTTTGAGTGGGCTACAAACGATGGGGGCCTTAGCTGTTGCAGGCGTAATCCTTTTTCAAGATGTTGAAACGGTCATTCAAACTGAGTCGAGTAATATCGAACTTCCTCTTTTGATTATCACTGATGATCTACCAATGCGGGATGTTCTAAAAGCGGTTTCTTCACTATTGCTGGACCGTCAGGCACAGTTGACAGAACGGGGTATGCAGCTTTATCGTCAATTGTCAGAGATGTCGCGCGAGGAGCAAGGTCTTCAAGCCATGACAGATTTGATGTCGCGGGTGACGAGCAAAATTGTTGCAGTGCAAGATAAACGATTGGAAATCCAAGCGATTAGCGTGCCGGAAAATAATCAGATTGATCTGGACCAGCTGAAAGAAGCTTTGTTAAAGCGGGAAGATTTACCCCCTGTATTGCGCAACCGTAAGGCGGCCGCTCGTACCCAGCAAAGTCATTGGCAGCAGTTGTTGCCTGTTGAAAATATCGGCCGGCTGCTTAACCCAATCATTTCAGGCGATCGTGCACGAGGTTATCTATCAATCATTGGCCCTGCCGATGAGCTTGATATGCTCGACAAACTGACCACCGAACATGGTGCGGCGGCTTGTGCCTTAGAAATGGCAAAAGCCAAAGCGGTTAGTGAAGCGAAAAAGGAATTACGTGGAGACTTTCTTGAGGGCATTCTGGCCGGTACATTTGATCGTAGTGAGGTTGAGCGGCTAAAAATGCGGCTTGACCATGATACAGACCAACCGCATGCTGTGTTGACTTTTAGTTGGAATAGCGAACAAGAAAACTCTATCCGGCATCTTGAAACTGCGATTACTTGGGTGCTTTCAAGCCACAATCGGCCGGCATTGGTGCATATTTATGGCGGTTCAACCGTAACTCTTTTTCAGGGATTACGGAATGAAGACGATATGGGCAGCGCACGAGAGTTAGAACGTCGCTTGCGTGAATATCTCGAAATCGAAAATCGTGAGGTTGTGTTGCTCAGTGGATTAGCTGGCCCGGCCGAATCTTTGAACGATTGGCCATTGATTTATCAGCATGCTGTGCAAGCGATGAAACTTGGTCATCGCTTGGGAATCAAGAAGCTGGTTGAGTACGATAGCTTGGGTGTATATCAGCTGTTGACACAGCTGGATGATAATCCCACCGTGCATGAGTTTTCTAGCCGGATTATCGGCCCATTAGCTGAGTATGATGAACGCCATCGAAGCAATTTGGTTAATACCATCGCTGCATACTTTGAGCACCATGCCAACATTAGCCAAACGGCCGAATCTCTTTTTATTCACCGCAACACACTTTTGTATCGTTTAGAGCGTATTCGTGATTTGACCCTTCATGATCTAGATCAGGCGGATATGCGCTTGGCGCTGCATTTAGCTTTGAAGCTATGGCAGCTCCGGGCAGACAAGTAAATTTAAGCTTGGGTAGGGAATTCCCCCTGGCTAATCTAGCCAAAGGGTTTAGTAAACTTTGTGGCAATCTGCCGATAGGAAAAAACTCTTATTTTCTCTATACTTCTAATTGAGTTTGCGCTTTAGCGTGACTCATGGGAAGTAGTGGGGTTTTGAGGCGACCATTTGGTCGTCTCAAGTTTTTTATAGAGCCAACATCAAAAATCTCAAAATAAAACAAACTATATAGCTACTATTTTTTTTCTGACACTGCTTGCAAGTGTTGCCTTGACCCTTTTAGGTTGACGCTGAAGATGTAACAGTATAATAAAGATTATACTGTTGTGTTCTCTTTGTGATTCTATTTTGGCTGTTACGAGACGAATTTATAGCTGTTTGCAGGTAAATGAGGGATTTGATGGAACTGTACAATTTACACAAGCTCATCCGGCCGATTATCTACACCCTTGCCAGGTTACACGTTAATTGTGATCCACTATACTTTTAATTGAGTTTGCGCTTTAGCGTGACTCATGGGAAGTAGTGGGGTTTTGAGGCGACCATTTGGTCGCCTCAAGTTTTTTATAGGGATACTGCCTATTCTCTCTTCAAAACTAGTAATTAAATAGACATTGAGTGCATGACTCTTATTTTCTGCGTGCCTTCATAAATAGCGAAGATGGCAAATGGTAGCCATACTGTTTGAGGGTCGCTTCACAATACGGCCGTTGGCCTGTCGAGGCATGCTCTCCTTTTACCTTGCCATCTGGTGTGTCCCCATCATCATTAAAAGTGAAAATGTCATTGAGGGTCACTGTATCCCCTTCCATCCCTGTGATTTCGGTGATGTGGGTAATTTTACGGCTGCCGTCACGTAGGCGTGAGGCCTGAATGATAAAATTGACTGACCCTGCAATTTGCTTACGGACAATGGGCAACGGTAGTTCTTCACCAGACATCAGGACAAGAGTTTCCAAGCGAGACAAACAGGAGCGTGGGTCGTTCGCATGCACAGTTGTCATACTGCCGTCATGCCCCGTGTTCATCGCTTGCAGCATATCCAGCGTCTCCCCCCCTCTACATTCCCCTACGACGATACGCTCTGGTCGCATACGCAGTGCGTTTTTAACGCAATCACGGATGCTGACCTCCCGAGGTGTTTGTGGTGTCGGCTTTTTAGTTTCTAATCGAACAACGTTTCGTTGAGAAAACTGAAGCTCTGCTGCGTCTTCGATGGTGACAGTTCTTTCGTGATCAGGAATAAAACCTGATAGACAGTTGATGAGTGTTGTTTTACCGGAGCCAGTTCCGCCGGAGACAACGATATTTTGACGACCAACGACGATGGCTTCTAAAAAGTAGGCCATGTCAGGCGTCATCGCTTTGAAATCGATGAGGTTGCTGATATCCAGTCGGTTTTTAGCAAATTTACGGATGCTCATGCTAGGGCCATCAATCGCTACTGGCCGCATAACTGCATTAAAACGAGACCCATCTGCCAAGCGTGCATCAACCAGCGGATTTTCAGAATCAGCCAATCGGCCGAGAGGACTCACAATGCGCTTGATGACTCGCTCTGTGTGGTCGTCGTCCAAAAACTTATGACCTGACTCATACAAACGGCCGTTCATCTCAATAAAAATAACGTAGGGGCCATTCACCATGATCTCAGAAATATCATCTGAGCGTACAAACTTTTCAAGCGGCCCTAACCCAAACGCCTCATCTAAGATATTGCTAAAAAACTCTTCCTGAGCCTCTTCCCCTTCTGGTGGGGTGATGCGTCCGTTATCGATTAAGTGAGCGATCGCACTTAGCGCTTTTTCTTCAAGTGCTTCAGTTCGCTCGAGCGGATCATCCAGTGATAGGTCAGGGGCTAAAACTTTTTTACGCAGCATGTCAGCGACTTGAACTTCCAGCGCAAGCTGAGACTGCCGCGGCTCCGGTATCCATCCACGTTGGCGCGGGACATTATCCGGCTCAGGTTCAATGTCGAGTAGCAGTGGATTAGCTTCTCTTATTTTTGCTTCAGCCAGCTCTGCCATGCGAGCTTTTTCGGCCGCAGCTTTTTCTTTCTCACTACTGCCTTTTGATTGTGCGGCCGCAGCTGAGAATGCAGAATCTTCACCTGGAATGAGCTGCCCACCTTTTGCTTGTTTACTTTCGTTTGGATTTTGTGGTCGACTATTGGCTTTTGGTTGTTTTGAACTAAAGATACCCAAAATAACATCCTGTTTAATCACAGCTACAGTTTGATTTAGCTGAGCATTATATTTTGATCTGAACAGATTGATTATAGGCAGAAGTGGGCCAAGAAATCACTGACTAGTATGTCATTCTAGACTATTAGTACCCCCTCCGTTTTGGGTTATTTATCCCCTTGTGTCTGATGCAATTGAAACAAAAAGAGGGCGATTTGATTAGATCAAATCGCCCTCTTTTATAGACAAGTCGGTTCGTTAATTACGGGGTCACTTGAAGTGGATCATTGTACCAAATTGACATCAGCTCCACCCAGCTGTTTCCGATTTGAAGTGGGATTTGAGTGCCTGATTCATCATAAAACGTAAGCATATCGTTCCGTGCCTCACGCTTCCAAGTACCGTCATAACGTTGTCCATCTCTGAAGATAGCTACGCTACCACTGCCCCAGAGCTGGATTTCAACCGAAAGCAAATGACAGGCGTTGTTCCGAATCTCTTCACAGATATTGGGGTCATCAACATGATTGATGAATGGGACTACGATGTTGGTTGTACTAACCTGTTGATTTGTGTTGCCGTCATTGTGCGGCACTCCGGCCGCATATCGATAGTAACGATTGGTCGCTGCATCATAGGTCCACGTGACATTTTCCCAAATAAAGTTAAGCGAAATTTGGCTCGCAGAAGACCCTCCGGGAGGAGCCTCGCTTGAGAATGACATCCGTTTGCCAAATGATGGGGCACGATTTTCCCCTTTGCTGTCTAACGCTTCGCGCAACCCCACCGGGTTTCCGTAAAGCGTGTGTTCTGTTGGTTTGTTTTCGCCGGTGCGATAGTAGCCGATGTTGCCAGCACCTAAAATGCGCTCAGAAAAATCTGATGCGAAAAGTTTATTGTTCACGCCGGTGCTGGCACCTGAGTAGACGAGGGCTGCATCATACATGGCGGGTAGCTCGACATCGATAAGTCGGGCACTGCGAATCGGCCCCATTTTTTCAGGATTATCCCCGTACACGATCATGGTTAAGCGGGTGAGGCTACCTTCTGTAATGTGTTCAAAGACGAGGTCGGCATCGTTTAGGCCCGACTGCGGCCGGACGTATAGCGGTGGCGAATTTGAAATTTTTACCGCCAGCGGCCGACGTTGTAAGCGAGATGGATCAACCTCTTCGCCGGTAAGCGGGTTGCGGTTGTCGCCAAAATCTTCTGGTGAGGCGAGAACCAATCCCGATAAAGCGGGTACGGTGTCTGCACTTTCAGTTGGCGGTGGCGGATCGGTTGGGATCGCGGTTGGAACCGCTTGCTCCACTTCAACAACGGGTGGTGGTGGGAGTGTGGGAGGCGTTGTGGGTGTGGGGGGCAGTGTGACTGTGATTGTCGCGGCCGGAACAGATGTTGAGACCGCTTCTTCAACGACCGGCTCAATCGCCTGAGGTTCGCTGCCACATGCAACGAGAAACAGCATAAGTCCAAATAGGCTAAAGCCTAATAGTGTTTTAAATTTGTTTTCCATAGTTTTTCCTGTGTGCTCGTAGGGTGATCGCGTAATTTTAAAAAAATAAATTATTGTTTTCGATCACCAGAGAGTTTCTGAAGGCTCGATTTTATGTTTTCAGCCCAAAAGAGGCGAATGGCATCTAAGTGGCATTAAGGGAATAAAAAAGACCCGCCAGGTTTTTAAGGTCTGACAGGTCTGGCTACTTACTTGTTTTAGATTAAGCTCGGTCGTCGAGGACAACAATGCCTGGCAGCTGTTTGCCTTCTAGCAGTTCGAGCGATGCGCCACCGCCGGTGCTGACGTGTGACATCTTGTCGGCCAAGCCGAGCTTCTTGACGGCTGCGGCCGAGTCACCACCGCCGATGATCACTTCGGTGCCACTTTCAACCTGTTGGGCCAGCATTTTGCCAATCCCTTCGGTTCCGTTGGCGAATGGGGCAAATTCGGTCACACCCATCGGCCCGTTCCAGATCACTAATTTCGCATCTGACAAAAGCTGTTCAAACGCTTTGATCGTGTCTGGACCGATGTCGAGCGCCATCATGTCTTCTGGAATTTCACTGACCGGCACGTCTTTGTAGTTGGCATCGGCCCCGAATTTATCGGCCACACGTACGTCAGTCGGGAGGAATATCTGAGCGCCAAATTGCTCAAGCAAGAGTTTGGCTTGGGGAATCGCATCATCTTCGCACAGTGATTTCCCTATTTCTAACCCTTGCGCTTTGAGGAAGGTGTTGGCCATTCCACCACCGATCAGAACCCGGTCTGCGATGGCGAGTAAATTGTCGATGACCTGAATTTTGTCAGAGATTTTCGCACCGCCCATAATGGCGACATAGGGTTTGGGTGGATTAGAAATGGCTCGTCCCAAAGCTTCGATTTCTTTACCAAGTAGGAATCCGGCTACGGCCGATCCTCCTTTGGCTTGAATCGCTTTGGCGGCACCTTCGGTGCTAGCGTGGGCGCGATGGGCTGTGCCAAATGCATCGCCAACAAAGACGTCAGCCAAATCTGCTAAAGCTTGGGATAAAGTGGGATCGTTTTTCTTTTCGCCTGGCTCGAAGCGGGTGTTTTCGAGCAAGATCACGTCTCCGGCCGACATGTTGGCGACGGCGGCAGTGACACGTTCACCCACAACTTCATCGAGTTTGGTGACGGGGCGGCCGAGTAGTTTCGCCAAATGCGTCGCAACCGGGTCCATACGCAGGTGACTATCGGCCGGTGATTTCGGCCGGCCAAGGTGCGAGCATAGAATCAGTGCGGCCCCATTGTCGAGCAAATGGGTGAGGGTCGGCATCGCCGCCATCATGCGGGTGTCATCCGTCACGACAATGTTTTTGTCTTCGGAGTCTCTGCTGCTCAATGGCACATTAAAATCGACCCGTACGAGCACTTTTTTGCCGCTTACATCGATATCTTCAACTGTTTTTTTGTTCATACGATCCTCTATGAAAAGCTTGTTTACCTTTATTTCCTCCGGAAAATTCGGACAGGAGCAGGTGAAATGGTTGGAATTTATTTATAAAGAGGTGGGTTGGGGGGCTTTTGCACAGGATTAATTTTAACACGCTTGTCAGACGGTTGGGAAATAACTTTTAAATTGAGG